>CAYJTF010000079.1:0-2528 GCA_964373165.1 uncultured archaeon | reverse complement strand
CCATTGTTGATTAAAATAATACGTGATTTTGGTACGAAAATTAACTAATCACCTTTTTCTATTCTATAGAAAATTTTCAATATTTAAACTTATACATCAAAATTTATTAAAATTGGTGATAAAATTGACGGTGGCACAACAATATACAGGAAATCCAAGAGGAATATATGCATCTGGAGCTACTCTTGTTGTTACTACTTTGCTTGTTGTTGGTTATTTCCTTATTTCGTATCCACCTATGGCAAAATCTGATGTGCAACCCACTGTAGCTGTATCTGCACCTAATGCACCAAATTTTCCAGATTGTCCCGGATCAAATCCGACAAGACATAGGAGAGCAAAGGAAATACTTGAAAAATATAATCAATTTAGAAGTAGTAAACCTGATGCTGGTGCTGTTAGAGATTTTTGGTCTAGGTATTCGAGAGGTGTTGACGGAGATATAATGGATATGACAGATCACAAATGTAGAACACCTGATGGAAGTTATATAGCAACCAGATTATCAGAAGTCAGATGGTGGTTTGAGCAATTTATAAGACTTCATCCATAATTTGCTTCTAAATTTATTAAAGTGAACTACTCCACAGCAATCTGTGGGGTATTCGTATAAAATAAACGATTTGTTGTACTAAAATATTACACTTAGGTTATGAACCAGAAACTGGGGAATGATTGTCTATTATTCTTTTTATCAAGTCAAATCCTATCTTGCCAGCATCCAGTATAATTTGGTGGTATTCTATCAATGTTAATCTTCTAGATAATGCATAATCTCTCAATGTCTCATATTGCTGTTCGCCAAAACGATAAGCAAGCTTGGAACTTGGTATCAAAACAGCGTCATAAAATTCAGTTCTAGCTTCTCTCTCAGGCATGCCTATTTTCATAAACATTCTAATAGCATCTTCATATGTCAAATGTTCCGTGTGTATACCTATCTCCATTTTAAGTCTCGCCGCTCGTCTAAGCATATTGACTCGTTCTTTAAAAACTTCAACAGGATTGCCATAATATCCGACACTACCTGCAACTGAACCCTCAATATATGACGGAAGACCTTCTATGTTAAGCAGTGAACCGGCTGCAGATATTAACCCTTTATTTCTTTTGCCAGAAAAATCTTGAATATGATGTCCGTTCTCATGTGCCGTCAGTACTTTTCTAAATATAAACGGATCTGTAAACTTTCTAGGTTGCCCTCTTCTTCTTGCCGTTAAGTATAAAATCCCTATGTTTCTTCGATAATCAGGTTCATAAACAGCTCCTGGTATGACGTTCCTCCATTCTCTTGGCGTTTCTCTAATCTCGATTGGTGGTATTTCATCCAAAGGAACTACTTCACCTATTAAAGAATATAATAAATCTCTTTCTCTTTCATAAATCGTTCTTAAATCAGGATTGAATCCGGATTTTTGACCATTCAATATTTGTCTCCAATCTCCGTTTCCACTCATTCCTGGAATTTCGTCTGACGCTTCTATTCCTGCACATTTCACTTCTCTCAATGCATAATCATACTGATTGCAAGCCCATGACCAAATATCATCAGGCAAATCAATAACTCCGTAGAGATCTAACATTCTTTTGAGTTTCTTTTCTCCTATTCCTAACTTTTCATCATGATTGCTTCTTCTAACAAATTTTACATAATTATGCAGAGATGTTTCTGCATCATCATATATTCTTCGCACATCTCTACTATAATATCGACTTTTACCATTATGATCATTAAATATATTTCTTAAAATTGCTGATAGATCTCCTCTCAATAAGTATGCTCTTTCTTTCAGCAGCGGATGATATATTACGTCTAATGTTTGATGTCGCTCTAAAAATCCAGGTATATTTTCTATTACAGCAATCGTGCTTTCATCTTGACTTAAATCCAAAGCGTTCATGATGATTCTTATAGGGAGTGTTGGATCCCTTTTATGATGTTCTATTTCTGAAAACATAAGAATCAACAGAGAAATATTTCTGAATAAGACATCATATCTGATTCTTTCTTCAGGGGTAAAATCACTAATTCCGATAGAAGATAACTTACTTCGCATCTCAGTAGCAATTCTTAAAAATTCACCCAAACTTGCGACAGAGTCCAATTCACCTGTGTACTCTTCGGGACCGCAAAGAGGAAACGGAAAATCGAACCCGGCATTAGTCATAACTGGATATCTTTTGGCTAATTCATTCAAAAATCTATATTCTATACCTCTGACATTTTTATAATTATCTCCTGTTATCCTTGACATACTTTATTTCTAGATGTTAAGGATTAAAAATTACCTTTTTTAATTTCTAATACATATTAATTTTATATCAGGTAAGGGTACCTACATGTCAGAATGCGAAATATGCGGCAAAGAAGTCCCCACTCCTATTAAAGCAAAAATAGAAGAAAGCATCCTCAGCGTATGTGATAAATGCATTCATTTTGGAGAAAAGATTGATCTACCCCAGCAAGCAGCAAGAAACATAAAGCCTCTAGCTAACGTTGAATTAAATGAATCTATTTTAGTGGAAAA
>CAYJTF010000078.1:0-2540 GCA_964373165.1 uncultured archaeon | reverse complement strand
ATTTAAATTCTTTATTTAGCGATAACATTTCTGGTTTAGTGCAAATACGCTATAAAAGAAGTGGCAACTTAGATTATGGAATGTGTAGAAAAAATACGGAAGACAAATTTAGCGTTTACGTAATGGCAAGAAGTTATCTGCGTTTATATTGACGAATTCCGGACAAACACGAATAAGCAATTTATCAGAATTAATCATGAAATGCCTGTATTATATGATGCCTCTCTCTATTATATGGGTTAACACCCGCTCTTATCAAATTTTCGAATAACTCTCGATAAGTACTTCCGTATACTAAAATTTCTGTCCCCTTTACCGCAGCCACATGTTTATAAGGTTCACCACCAGGCTCTCTATCAATCAACGGAACAAAAAATGACTCTATTTTTATTTCCATAATTATCTGCTTCAAGAAAATATTTCCAGTAATTGTTATAAGCTTTATTAAGAGATAAATTTCGTGTGACCTAATTAAGTGCCCCCGTCGGGATTCGAACCCGAGTTTCAGCCTCGAGAGGGCCGTATCCTATCAGCTTGACTGACCGGGCTAGATTACAGGGGCAGATTGTCTAAAATATTTTTGTTTTTTAAATAATCATCCTTTTGTCCTGTTATCGCATCAATGATCTCTACGTTGCCGTCACTATGAAACATCACCCAATAAGGATAATAACACATCTTATTTTCAAACTCGTTTGGGTTAAACAAATCCAGTATTTTGTCCAAAAAATCCCGCCTTATCTTTGACGGTATCACTTCGCCAGAATATCTGTAGCTCACCGTGCTTTCAGAAATCTGATGCTCCAATATTTCCTCAAAATTCAAATCTATGTTGCTTTTGAATTCCAGTATTTCCATCTCAACCAAGTTCAGCTTCTTCAATCTGGACATTATATCCATAAGCTCTTTTTCACTGATTTTCAATTTAGATGAAATCGACTGGAAGTTTGAAATGCCGTAGCTTGTTAAAAATAGTAGCACTGCCTTTTCCTTCATATCTAAGTTTAAGAGCCTAGAGAGCCCATTAGTTCTTATCAATTTATCTCCTTTTAGATAAACCAATTCTCCTGTCAATCCATCCACATGCATGCTGTCTATTTTCTCTCCGTTTTTTGTCATAAATTTACATCTCAGCCTATGCAACGGATAGTAAACCAATTTGAATCTCTCTGTAGCGGCGCTGACATATTTTTTGACCTCCTCTTCTAAAATCTTCGGATAGAAATATAGAATATTGGAATCTTCTTCTTTATCCTTCATCTTATCAGTAATCATTGCCGGAATTCCATAATGTTCGCTCCGTTTTATTCTTATGTCTATCAGCAATGGCTGCTCAATCACGCCCACTATGCAAGCAGTGCCAACAGGTAAGGATTTTATTTGTCCCTCTAAGCCTTTGTTAATCCCTTCAACAGAATCCATGATTGATTTTAGATCATAGGGATTAGTAACCCTTAAAAATGCTTGCGTTGTGCATTGAGATAGCACACTCTTATCTATTCTTGCAGGTCTTTGAGTTACCACAGATAAACCCATCCCAAATTTTCTTCCTTCTGATGCTATAGTCCTTAATATACGCGAGCTCACTGCTTCACCAAACCCTCTTTCAGGACAAAAGTTATGCGCCTCTTCAACCACAAACATGAACGGCTGTATTCTGCCTTTTTTTCTTGCTTCAAACAGATCTTTCGCAAGTTTGTAAACAACTATTTGCTGTATATCTGGCTCGACACCTTTCAAATTGATCACGGATATTTTACCTTTTTTCACTAACTCCGCAGGATTCATATATCCGCTATAGTCAAACAGGCCTGTGGATTTCAGCATGTCTAGTACAGGGATGACACTCCATTTTGACTGGCTTTTTGCTTTCATAACCTCTCGTTTAATTTCATCAAGCGTATATTCCTCATTCTCAGAATCTGAGACAATAGAATATATGATGCTGAGTTGAGTGCTAGATAGTTTAAACGGCAGCATATCCAGTATTTCCTGATGAGTCAACTTATTCCTGAATTTCAATCTTCTCGCATTTTCAGTCAAATTTTTCTCCAAACAATATATGTCCACTTCTTTATTGTATCCTTTAGGCTCTATTTCAAATTTCGGCATGAATTTTTTTTCTTCTTCCTTGTTATTCGGCCTTTTCAATGTCGAATATTCGCCGTGGGGATCTATTATTACTGCTGGCAGTTGTTTCTCAATAAATTCTTCCAGTACAACACCTAGAAAATAGCTCTTGCCGAATCCGCTCTTTGCAAGCACGGCTAGATGCTTCGAGATAAGCAGTTTCGGATCCAGATAAACTTTCAGGTTCTCAGATCCATCAAGCAATCCTATATACATCCCGCTTCCTTTCATGCCCAAAACTTTTTTAATCAGTCCGTCATCTGCCTTGTATACATATGAACTGGGCTTGAAAGGCATTCTCGGCATTTTTACTGCATCGTTTTTATCGGCAAATCCAAGAACAGTAACGGATGCTAAGGTGAGATCTTTATCCTGAATTATATCATCAATTCTCCCAAGAATCCAATGCC
>CAYJTF010000077.1:0-2553 GCA_964373165.1 uncultured archaeon | reverse complement strand
GATTTTGATTAGAGAAAAGTAGAGTTATTATTTAGAATTAGGCAACGGTACCTCCTTATGCAAGATTTTCTGATACGTCTGGGATGTTTAGTGACGCTGAATTTATGTCAGGAATTTCGGCAAGTCCTTTTATTGTTCTAAGCATTTATGTAGTTGGTGGTCAAGTCGATTTCTTGCCCAGTAGGTTTAACGTAGGGGAACATGATCTTGATTTGCGTTTCAGAACTAATGCAAGAGATGTTTGCAAAAATCGGGGAATGGATGGCGTTTTTAGTCATCATTTATCATCTTTTTTAAATGATGGTAGATATTTCAACTCGTTAATGCCAAAAAAATATGTTATACATATTATGGACTCTTATGGATTACATTCGCCATATTTGCAAGTTTATCCGCAACTAGATCGAGTTGTATAAAGGTTTTTGATATACATCATTCTAAATCCAATGAAAAAAGAACAATTGGTTATTGGCTTTGAACAGTGATAAAAAATAGATTTTATTCTGTGCAGAGGGAGAGATTTGAACTCTCGAACCCACTAAGGGAATGGGCCCTGAACCCATCGGAATTGACCAGACTATCCGACCCCTGCTTTAGTAACAATAACAGAAATTTTGTTTAATAAGTTTGTAAAAAAGTCAACATTCCAATTCAAATACCTATTCATAAGTATTTTTCGATACCCGTAATGACTGTAGCATCAAATTCTTCTAACATCATATTAGGGAATTCTTCTAACATTAATTTATGTCTGGAACTGGGTAATGTCGCTAATTGTAATAATGATTTGTTTCTATACTTTACTACAAAATTTCTGCAGAAATTAAATGAATCTGTCGTTTTAAGTTTTTGAACTAATTTTTTATGTTCATTGTTTGATAGTTTTCTACCTACATAATCTCTTACATTTGGAACTAGTTCTATTAACATTGCTATGGGTGTTACAATACGTCCGTCTTCTAGTTCTGTCGCTCTTCTTCTTCCATGCAATCCGAGTAGGTCCCTTACTTCATCGACCATTCCACATATGGTACCGGCATTGAAACCGTAACTATACGCTTCCTTCTCGAAGTTATTTGCAATAGTTGCAGCAATTCTTAATGGGACTGCAAGGAATAATCCGTTTACATTTTCATTCATTTTGAGACAATCATCTACTTTTCTATTTTTATTCGAATCCATTTCTTGCATTCCTTCATAAACTCTCTGAAATTCCCATATGTGTTTTGATATTTTTTTTGTTCCACTGAGACATTTCAGACCCAGAAAAATAAGCGTATTGGCTGCTAGTAAAGTGTTCCCATCCCCATATTTCATTCTCAAGGTACGTTCATTGTTTCTTACATTATGTTTGTCAAATATATCATCACATAATGAAAAATTATATCCAATCAATTCCATTGACGCACCTATTTGTCGTGCAATATCATCATTGACTCCGCCACATGCAAAATAGGTGTTATAAGAAAGAATACCTTTTATTAATTCTCTTTTTAGAATGTGTTTCGATATTTTCAGTATCAAAGGATTTTCTATGTGTTTAAGTTGTTTCCTGATTTCATAAATTATTTCTGACTTAATTTTTTTATTCTTCCGTGTATATTCAAAGAATGGTTTCATATGTGATCAACAAGTTTTCATTGAATGCAGGGAGCAGGATTCGAACCTGCGAACCCACTAAGGGACAGGATACCTTATGATCAACTTAAGTTTCGCACTGTACTAAACAGACCTGCGCCGTTGACCAGGCTTGGCTATCCCTGCGCATTTGAAAATAATAGAGGAATAGTAAGTATTAAAAAGATTATTTCAATTTTCCGGCGCCTTCTTCAAAATCTTTCAGTTTATTTTCTAATACTTCTAACGCTTGCACAATAACTTGTTCTACATCTAAACCACAAACACTTTCAACATTGAATATAAAATCTTTCTTTTTATCATCGCTTTTGTACCCGACGACAGCAGCTTGCCATTTTGCGTGTTCTCTTCCGATACCCATCTCTGCAATTGCTTCTAGTTCTATTTCCTGATTTTCGGTTAATTCTGTTAGCGGTATTTTATCATAAACAGGCTTTACCCTTTTATCTGTTGATTTTAAATCTATCGAATAAACAATGCCGGGACCTTTCTTTTTTATTACCAAACTTACTTGGCAATGAGCACAACCTTTGCCTTTGCACTTGCAGGCTTCTCTCGTGTTGAAAAATTTTGGATCAAATGTGAGTGGAACTAGGCTGAGACGATGTGCTAATATCTCATTCCATAAAAGTGAATCGTTTTTGTTGATGCTTACTGTTTCGATTGCCATAGTTGGGACTTCTGAAACCATTATTCTTCTTAACTCACCAGCTAAAGCAGTTTTTATGTCAGAAATTGCGAACTTGATTTTATCGCGTTTTTTTTCTAGAATTTTTACTTTCAATTGATCACCGTTTTAGACAATTAGAATAGTAAAGCGTCTTTTCATTTATTTAAATGTTTCGTTGTATTTATTGGTTTGTATTATCTCATGACATATCCGACATCTAATAAATAATAATAAAGAGGTGGTTG
>CAYJTF010000076.1:0-2613 GCA_964373165.1 uncultured archaeon | reverse complement strand
GATACAGAAGTGAAAATTTAGGAGCGTTAGCATACTGTGAAGCTGTGAGTTTGGATGGAGAAAGTACAATGTATGCTGCTAATGAAACAAATAAACTTCATTTGATGAATGATGATCCCAATAAAATAAAGAATTCTTATACAACAGGCGGTAGAACAATAAAGGAACATGAAAAAAATGGTGGTAGGCCATTCGAATGCCCAGTACAAATAGTACATTCTATGATTTCGTATGCTGATGCAAAGCCATATGTTTGTGCTAAAGGGTGTACAAATGGCACTCTTGGATGCACTGGACATAAAATGCTCGTTATAGAAGAATACAAACTTTTTATGGAAGCAATGGAGGAGAAAATATGAAAACAATAAAAAACTTCAGCTACACTTTCGAGGAAAAGGAACCTATTATTTTCTTAAATCCAGGTGAAATAGTAAAACTGAAAATAAAAGACTGTTTTTCTGGCATGATAAAAAAAGAATCAGATTGGCCAAATGAGGAAATAATGAAGTTCGCTAATCCTTGTACAGGTCCTATTCATATCAATGGTGCTGAACCAGGAATGACTTTAGTTTGTGAAATAATAGATTTGAAGGTAGGTAACAGAGGTACGAATATAGCAAGAGAGTGGGGAATGATTAAAGGAAAGGTGTCTGGAATAAGAATAATGAAAATTAAAGATCAAGTACTAATAGTTAATGAAAAGATAAAGATACCCGTAAACCTAATGATAGGATGTATAGGTGTTGCTCCAAAGAATCCTGTATCTACATTAAAAGCCGGGTATTTTGGTGGGAATATGGATATTACATTTATTAGAAAAGGAAGTGTTGTTAATTTACCTGTATTCATTAAAGGTGGTTTATTGTATCTAGGGGATTTGCATGCGTTGATGGGAGAAGGCGAGCCTACTCTTTGCGCTATAGAAACTTATGGTGAAGTAACAATTAAAGTTGATTTAATTCCTAAGAACATTCAACGACCAAGAATAGAAACTGAAAAAGAATTCATAACAGTTGCTGTGGAAAAGGATATGGAAACGGCAACAAAAGTCGCTGTAAATAATATGTTTGAATATTTAACAACTGAGTTAGGAATGGATAAGATGGATGCTCATGTTCTCATAAGTGCTTGTTGTGATGTAAGATTAGGGGTTCACGATGAAGTTGTTGGATTGGCAGTGCTTAAAAAAGATGTTATAAAAGATGTCAGACATAATAATTATGTAAAAACCTAAACATCTAAATGCAAAATATAGGGTAGAGAATATGAAAGAAGTTAATAATATACGAAAACAAGAAAATTTGATAGACCCATTCGGTTCTAGTTCAGTTAGTGATTATTCCAAGCTGTTTACAGAACTTGGCATAAAACCCCTTACGAAAAAACTTATTAGTAGAATTAAAAATCCTAATAGATATCTTAGAAGAGGCATCGATTTTGCTCACATAGATTTTGACAAATTTATTAAAGCATCTGATGAAAAAAAATCGGTAGCAGTAATGAGCGGCATCAAACCTACTAATGAATTTCACCTAGGCAGCAAAATGACCGCTGAAAAAATAATCTTCTTACAAAAAGAATTTGGAGCAAAAGCTTTTTATTGCATTGCTGATCTGGAAGCATTAGTAGATAATCAAATTCCTTTAGAGGACTCACATAAAATTGCAATACATAATGTTGCAGACATTTTAGCATTAGGTCTGGATCCGAAAAACGCATATATTTACAAGCAATCAGAAGAAAAAAGAGTAATGAATATGGCCTATCTTTTTAGTAGAAGGATAACTACCAACCACATGGAAAATCTTTATGGAAAGAGACCATTAGGTTTATATTTCGCTGCATTCACTCAGTGTGGCGATATTTTCCTTCCGCAATTACCAGAATTTGGAGGACCAAAGAATGTTATTGTGCCTGTTGCAGCTGATCAATCGCCACATATCTTCTTGTGCAGGGATATTGCTAAAAGGGTTGCAGATCATTACAACTTTATTTCACCTTCAGCTATATTTCACAAATTCTTTAGGTCGTTGAGCGGAGAGGCAAAGATGAGCAAGAGAGATCCTTTGTCTATGTTAACATTAAATGATACGCCTGAGCTAATAAGAAAAAAAATACAGCGAACTTTGACCGGTGGACAGAAAACTGTTGAAGAACAACGAAGATTAGGAGGAGATCCTGACAAATCAGTTGTCTATGAATTGTTATATTATCATTTCATGGAAGATGATAAGAAAGTGAAGAGAATCTATGATGATTACAAAGATGGGAAAATATTGGACGGTGAAATGAAAGAATTAACTATTGAAATAACAACTAAACTTATTCAAGAACACCAAAAGAAAAAAGAAAAAATGCTGCTTTTAGCTGAAAAATTGTTGGTTAAAGAATAATATTTAGAACATCAGCTAAGAAGAGAAAAAGAAAAAATAGAAATTCATGCTAAGAGACTAGGAAATTGATTCCTTTGAGTGATAATTCTTAATCGCTTTATAAAAATGAATGATTAAAATATTATCTAAATGTCAAAAATTAGTATCATTGGAAGTGGTTTTGTAGGATTTGAAGTTGGTAAAGGGTTATTAAGTAGCGGAAATGACGTTTTATTTCAAG
>CAYJTF010000075.1:0-2614 GCA_964373165.1 uncultured archaeon | reverse complement strand
TATTCCTGTTAGCAAACCCAATAACAAAGCTGTTCTCCACATAAAACCACTTTAATCATAATGAAAAATGTTATATTTAAACTCTATCTATGAATTTTGGTTTATTTTCGTCAAATTAAGAATATAATTAAGGCAATTACCCCCACTAATAATATAGGACTTATTATAGCCCAGAATTTAACATAACTCTTGATGACTCCTTCATTCGTTTCTATATTATTCATGTCGACCCATGGAAACATCTGTCTCAAAAACCAACCGTTTATGGTTACCTGCTGGCCTATCATTTTATCAACTTTTGTCAATCCGAAGATCAAGTTGCCTATTAGAGGAATACCGCTCTGATAATTTAGATACATAAGTCCAGTCTCATCTTGCAGCATCATGTCTTCAGAATAAATCAGACCCGGAATGCCTTTACCTATAATTTTACCCTTTAGTTTTACAGAATGCCCTCTGACAGGTGATGCATAAATGTCAGACATCAAATCAATAACAGTAGTCTTTTCAGGTTCTTTACTGGAATACTTATAAAGTACTGAAGCTATTTTGCCAGCAATAAATAAGCCTACTGCTATGCCTAATATTGTTAGTAAATTTGTTGCGGTAATCAGCCTAACAAACAGAGATGTTTGACCGGTAAATGTGCTGACGAAAAATGACAAGAATAATACAAACGGAACTAAAACTACTAAAGACCACGGCAATATAACAAACATTAGATCTTTGAAGAACCCTCCATATAATTTATTTTTATCAATACTCACACCTAAATCAGAAAAATCGAACAAAGGTTTTTTATTTTCTTCCATCTGAGATAATCTTCTAATCCTCTTTCCTGTCAATGGATGTGTGGATGACAATTCAGCAATGAAAGCCCACGGATTAACTAAATCAAACGTCAGCATTTTCTTGAACGGTAAAAAGTTGTTGGCCTTCTTAGAGTTATAATACGCCAAACCAACGCCCTTGGCTACTTTAAAGTCTGTGATGCCCATGCTTCTTGTTGATTGCATCAGTCTGGAACTTCTATGATCGTCAGGATTCACTATTATACCGTATGCTATTTTTATCAAAGCTGAAATTAGATAGTTGGGGTTTCCCGTCTCTTTCGCAGCAAATTCGTCTGCATAATATTCCCTTAATCTGCTAAGAAAAAGGACGACATATGTGCCGATCCAATAGAAGATATAAGATATTAATCCTATCAGTGCCAGAGCATTGCCTTTCTTATCTGAATCGCTATCTTTTTTTTCAGTTCTGACTGTGATCACATAAATTTCGTACAGAAGCTGGACTATGGTAGACGCTATAGTCATTATAATGAAATCCTGATTCTTTATGTGGCCAAGTTCATGGGCATAAACGGCATTCGCTTCATTTACATCCAAATATTTGTATATCCCTTCAGTTGCGACCAGTCTCGCGTTCCATCTACCAGAACCGTATGTGAAGGCATTAGGATTATCATCTGGTATTATTCCCAATTTGGGTATTTTGAATCTATACTTATCACAAACGTTTTTGATCATAGTTGCTGTTTGCGGGTATTTCTTTTTGAATTCGTCAAAGTCATACCATTGTATTTTGTAAAAAATTTTGTAAATAAAATCAGAAATCCAGGGAGAGATGAGCCACAAAACAAAATTGATTACCACCGTCAGAATCAACAAGGAATAGGCATTTATATAACCAAAGAAGTAGGCTATTGTCAATAATATTGATAATAAAAAACCAGATAACAATATCAGCGTAAACAATGAGGCAATTTGCAACTTCATATACTGATAATATATATTGAGAATTTAAATTGTTATTTGATTCCAAATTTTTTCGACAGCAATCTTGTGATATCTTCCTGGATCTCTTCTATTGACCTTTCCCCGTCTATCACAAACCATTCGCCTAGAACACTATTATCTATTTCTTTTTTATAGAATTCCCTGACTTTAGCTAAAAACTGCTTGTTCTTTTCATGTTTGTCTAAGCTGTCTTTTTCTTTCTGTTTTCTCTTCATGCTTATATCAGGAGATATATCTATGTAGAGTATAGCATCAGCTTTAGGAAACTCCATCAAATCAACTAGTTTTAATGCCTTATCAAACAAGAAACCATTAGCTCCCTGATATGCTATCGTCGATGTGATATACCTATCAGCTATCACGAAAACGCCTTCTTTCCTTGCATTTTCAATCAAAGATTTATTCATTATTACATCGCAGGCACACAAAAGGAATATTGCGTCTGCTTCCATATTGAACTTTTCGTGCAGATATTTACCGTATGCCTGCCCTACTGGTGTTGAGTCGTCTGGTGATTCTATCTTAATGTTTTTCACTCTCTTTTTAGCAAGCCACTCCTTCAAAAAATCAGAATGCGTTTCTCCACCGCATCCATCTATTCCTTCAATAACAATTAACGGCATATTATCAATGTAAAATTGTTTTTTGAAATTAAAATATTGCCATCAAAACTTTCTATGAAGTAAAAAACAAATTTATAAAGTTTATTTGTATTTAATCATTTGGATATTATGTCACCCACTTTACATGGTTTATTAATAGGTGATTAGTTAATTTTCGTACCAAAATCACGTATTATTTTAATCAACAAT
>CAYJTF010000074.1:0-2623 GCA_964373165.1 uncultured archaeon | reverse complement strand
GTAAACTTGTTTATCGTAATAGTTTTTGATTTCGTCGGCTGATAAGGAACGGTTCCAGATACGAACTTCGTCAATAGTGCCGTTGAAAACTTCAGCAGCCCAATTGCCAATACTCAAGTATGAGCCTGATGTATTGATATTTCCGGTCGAGGAATTTGATATATTAAATGTTGCATTCTCGCCGTTTATGTATAGTATTCCCACATTTCCATTATAAGTCCCGGCTACGTGGTACCACTGATTGTAATTTAAAGAAGTGTAATTCCCTGAACCAAATATATAATATGGTCCTCGGCTTGTTGCAATATACCATTGTGGATTACTTCCTGGTGCATTGCTACCGTTCGTTCCCCCCCAGTCAAAAAGATAATCGTTATTGTTTTTTCTTATCATAGTTTGAGATGGTCCTCTCAGATAAACCCATGCTGATACTGTAATTTCATTTGTTATATTCAAACTTGAAGAATCAGAAATATTTACATAATCACCACCATCAAAGTATAAACAGCTACCGAATTTACAAGAAGAGTTAGTAATCCAAGTTGGTTTAGTAGAATCGGTGTTATTTCCAAGTGTTCCATTATTATTAAATTTAGATTCATCTTTCACTATATTGCCACTCCCTTCATCCAAATGCATTATCAAAACAGCATCTCTATCTAGTGAATCCTCTATCCCAGTCAAATTATAAGAGCCCGTATTGAAATCATCTTTGTAAGTTTCATTATATCTAAATCTTAATCCGCCAACAAAGTGTTGAACTTTATCCACGGTTTTATTCTCCTTATAATACAAAGCAAAATCTTTTGGCTCCAAAACTCTGTTTGAAATTCTAACTTCATCTATTGTACCATTCCAAAAAATACCAGTTCCATTTGTTGCACCAATATAGATATCATTACTATTAGTTCCAATATTACCTGATCTTGTCTGAGTGGAAATAAGAATACCGTTTTTATACAATCTTAGGTTGGTCCCATCATATGTGCAAACCCAATGTGTCCATGTATTATTATTGAAATTAGTAGAAACTCTTGGTTCGGCAGTACCATTTGGATTGACAATGAAACAAGAGAATCTAGGATCTTCACCCGTAGGATTAAGTCTCATAAAATATGAGTTGTCTTTCTTTAAAATAGTTTTCTCGGTATTAGTATCAATTCCTTTAACCCATGCCTCCATCGTGATTTGATCTGTTATATTTAGGCTCTGAGAAAAAGATACGTTAACAAAATCATCCACGCCATCAAACTTCAAACAGTTTCCATAAATACAATCTGTAGTCCAACCACTTGTAGCATTTCCGGTAGTATTCATTCCAATCAAAGTTCCCGTGTTTAAATTTCCACTAGAATCTTTAGCACTTGATCCGCTTCCTTCATCAAAATGCAAAAGCAAAGTCGTGTTAGCATTTGTCTGGTAAGGTCCTATTTGACCTATGGGTAGGTCATAATATGTCAGTGTGGAATTCCCTATTTTTTCCAAAGATTCTTGGCTGTACCCGAGCGTCCAGTTTGATGGATTACCTACTGTTGTATTTATCCTATCAGTAAGACCCAAAGTGAATAAGAAGTTATTATTTAGTGTAGAGTTGAAACCATAAAAGTAAATGACTTTATCCCACTGCTTATTATTATTTGAATCGTTCAAGAATAATTTTCTATTTGGAGATTTATTTAAGCCGTAAGAGGATTGAGATGTGGTAAAATAAACATTTTCATTCGAATTGTTAGCGTAAAAGAAAAATCCGGGGTTTGATGTGTTTACTGGGGCAGATAAAACAGTTCCTTCAGAAGTACATGAAGGATCTCCGGAATTAGCAGCACATATGACAAACCTCCCGGTGGAATTGAATTCTGATTGCTTAACATTAGAAGCGTTTTCCCACGATCCTGTTGTCCATGAGTTTGAAGTATAGATTTCTTTATATGTTGTGTATTTCTTTTCTTGACTTAAACCAATTGGAATTGTTATATTGTGGCTAGTAGATAAAGAAACGTTATCAAAATATGCTGTTCCAAATGCTGAAGTCCCACCTAATTCTGGACCATCAGAAACTAGTCTAACTCTTACGCCTGTTGTTGAAGCATTAGTATTAAAGTTACAACTAACATATTCCCAATTATTATTGCCTTGTGTTGATAATGCTTGACATTCATTAAAATTCGCTCCTTGACCCAGTCCATCAGTTAAATCTAAATATGCAGAACCGGATGAAATATTATTAAATATCCACCCAGATAATGTGTATGTTCTGTTACCTTGAACCGGAATGAAATTCGTAGTATAACTTGCTCCTTGACCATCAGTAGTTGTGTTTATAAACTTGATAGAGAATAAACCTGTTCTCGACTTTTCTGATGTCTTAGTATGTATACCATCACCACTTAAATCCCATCCAGATACATTTCCTTCTTCGAAACTGGGGTTAGGAATTAAGTTAGCAGGTAAAGAATCAACAGATACTCTAACAAAGGGATCATGTGCTGTCATCAAAAATGTAACATTTATCGCTGGGTATCCAGTTCTTTCAAATTTATATCTCCATCTGAATTCTTGTTTGAATCTTGGATCATTCCAGTCAGGCATATTAGATTCGTAATATTCTGCTTTAATTTCTTCT
>CAYJTF010000073.1:0-2646 GCA_964373165.1 uncultured archaeon | reverse complement strand
ACATCTGTGTTAGCAAGATCAGAAGTAAAATATGGTGCGAAAGCTTATTCATACTCACTCATTGAAGCTGGGCATATAGGACAAAATATACAACTGACTTGTACAAAATATGGGATAGGGTGTTGCCCTGTAGGTGGATATGTAAACGATTATGTAGGTGAGATTTTAGATTTAACGGATGATGAAATACCAATCTATGTTATGGGAATAGGTAAAAGGAGAGGAATGTAATGATAGGATGTAAAAAAATCAGAATTAAAGGTAAAACCTCTAATCTCTATATTTATTCTGGTGATTTATTAAAGAAAGATGAATTACTAGATTATTTATTAAAAAATATTCCATGTAAAGAAAAAAATGGCTGTGCCGGATTTAAAAATAAAGACGTATTGAGAGAACATCTTAGTTGGTATATTTTTAATTCAGGTTACGATACAAAAATATTCCCATTCGTCTTAGATGCCAAAAACATATTAATGATAATTAAATCAACCCTCGATAAGTGCACATTAACAGTTGATACTGCTGTTTTAGACATATTTATCTTCCCAACTTATAATATTTTTATTAAAGAAAAAATGGATGGCGTTGCTGGTTATACATCATACAAAAATACTATCTTAATTTATATTAATCCAGTAGATAATTGGAAAATAGCTTTGAGAGAAACTATTTGTCATGAATTTGCTCATGCAATAACTCTTAACTACAATGAAAGGAAAAGTGTTCTTGACGACATTATATTTGAAGGTGCGGCAGAACACTTCCGAGAGTATATAGTTAATGGCGGAAAATCTCAATGGTCTAGTTCAATTACGAAAGAAAAAGCTAAAAAAATTTTATTAGACATAAAAAATAAACTAAATTCAAAAAATTATAAAATCTCTCAAGAACTATTTTTTGGAACAGGAAAATATACATTGTGGGCAGGTTATGCTATAGGTTATTACTTGATAGAGTATTATTTAAAAAACAAAGAAAAAATAAACTGGAAAAACATATTTATGACCTTACCGCGGAAAATATTTGATGAAATTAAGAACGATTTTTTAGGTCTTGAAACAATATAAAATCGCGACAATATTCTTAAAAGCATTTCTGTATTTTTAAATATGGGGAACTATCATTGGTTCGCTGACAAAATAGAAGAGGTTAATTGGAAAGCTGCATGTAGTTACGAAAGAGAATTTATAGAAAAATTGTACGCAAGAGTATTATATTCATACAGAGAATTCATTCATAGATATCCTTGGTTGAATTTTCTAATTCCCATATCAGGTGGTTTGGATTCATCGACTGTTGCATGGTGTATGATAGAAATGGCAAAGCAAGCAATAAAAGACGGACATGTTGATGGTCTAAATATTGTTATGATTAATTTTATTTCTGAAGAAAATGACTATGCAACCAGGTTTTATAAAACTACTGCAGAAAAGTATCCAACTGTACCAATACAATTTCTTTCTTTAGATATTAGAACTCAGTTAAAACAACTAGAGGAAGAAACAGATCGCTTATTGCAAAGAACAAGAGTGAACTGGAGCCCATATACATTTCTGCCAGCTAGAATTAGAGATAGTATATTGCTTGAATTAGAGGGTAGACTAGGTTATTGTTTAATTGATAGTTTTAATATGACTGAATATATTTTGGGTGAATTTAATACTGGAACAGGTACACACCACTTTCCTTTTTTGGATTTTTATAAAAGTATGTTATACGAACTCGGTAGACTTGTTGGCTTACCTGAATGGATTATCCTAAGAAGACCAATTAATAGTGCTACCGGCAGGGATAAATTGGAGGATTATTTTGGTGAAATACCAAGTTATTTCAAACCTGAAGATGTTTTTAAGGTTTTGGATCCCGTTTTATATAGGATTTATGTGAAAAAAATACCATCCTTAGAAGTTGCCCAAGAGTTGGGCCACTCAGAAGCGTTCACTAAAAGAGTTGAAAATTGGGTATTTTGGCAAAAATATAAACAAATACTAAGCCTTAATAACACTTCATCTGAACAATTAGAACATCAATTATTGAATATTCCACTGTTATAGATTTTGCCTTAGTTTATATTTGATAGATAGTCGTTAATAATTATTGTAGTAGGATTTGGTGCATTCAGGCATGCAACAGCGAAGAATTCAGCCAGATAATGAAAGAAGCTATTGACAGATATGGCATACCCAAGCAGATAATAACTGATCACGGCATTCAGTTCACCAGCTTGCCGAGAGAAGGATGCCCAAATCCGGAACCGAATGTGTTCCAGAAACTATTGGAAGAGCATAAGATAAAGCACATCAGAGCAAGAGTAAAGCATCCTCAGAGCAATGGCAAGGCAGAAAGACTGGTGCAGACATTGAAGAGACATAAAGGACATTTCATCACATGGGAAAGAACGGCTGAGTTTTACAACTTCAAGAGACCTCATATGAGTTTGTATAACGATCATACAAGAACCCCATATAAAGCATTCTTAGATAAGAAAAAGTGATTAATTTATGAGATCCAATAAAAATTACATGGAGGACATTAATTCAGGACAGCACAAAGCATTCTTAAATAAGAAAAAGTGATTAATTTATGATATCCAATAAAAATTACATGGGGGGAATCAACTCAAAATAAAATCAAAGGCTCTTT
>CAYJTF010000072.1:0-2648 GCA_964373165.1 uncultured archaeon | reverse complement strand
CGCTACTAGAACCTAACCATTCGCCAAACAGAATCTTAGACCTAAATTTTTGCTGACGATAACCTATGATGGTATCATTACGTTTAGAGCGTAAACGCTAACTCCTTCGCCCATCATTGCATCTTGATGAGTTGCACCAATATAGTGTTTTTAAACAAGGCTCAAAAGGTGTCCTTTCTCGTCATTCAGAATCAGAGAGACAGTTCGAATATCACTGCCTTGAAGTTGCCAATGAAATGGCTAATATTGCATAAAAACACTGTCAAATATTTTGACTGTAGGATTATTTAAATCTTTGCTGTCTTTTATGTAAATTTCTATTAAATCTTCCTAAATCCTTTTTCTAATTCAGGTATATTCAACTCTGTTTCTTTTGACGCTCTGATTCTTGATTTCGAATATTTAGAAAACATTAATGTCTGCTTTCTCTTGGAAATTTTTCTATTCTTAGCTTTGGAATTAAGCTTCAATATATAGTTGCTCTCCTTTTCGTTTAATCTTCTGGCTATCCTAAAGAATGTATTATACTCCTTTGTGGACGTTTTCATTATACTCTTAATAATTCTTCTTGTCAATCTTTTCCCTTTGCTTCTCAAATGCTCTATCAGCACCGAGTAAGATACGTATTCAGCAAAGATCTCTTCTCCTATATCATCTTTCAGATGACAAAAGGCATGGGAAATGCCATGTAATAAATGCTGAAAGCCAGAATAATATCTTCTAGACAACAAGCACGAATTCAGGCAAACATACTTTCTCTTGCCGTAAGTAAAAAAATACTCGTTGCAATCTTCGCTCTTGGGAAATCTGAATATCCTTATCCTTAAATTCTTCAGTTTTTTGGAAGAGAAATTGGATGGTGCATGCCTCAACAACGTGTTTTTTACGGATTTTAAGTCGTTTTTTAGTTTTCTGACTAAGACAATATCCGTGTTTTTGGCAGCTATATCAGGCAACATGGTGATCACCATCAATCATCTAATTGGTTGTAAGGAGAAAGAATATATAAAGTTGAAAGAATGGGTTACTTAAACTTTACGGAAGTCTTTTAAATTAACTGATGAAAACTAAGATACAAGTAAGTCTGAAGTCATATAAGGATTATCAACATGTGATAATTATTGTAATCGGCGAAGGTTTAAATCTCTACAACCAGCGTAACAGTCTGTCCGTAGCTCATAACTTACTTCTCCTATTTGAAAAGTTCTGGTGTATCTTCTTACTGTAGATGGGTCCCATGGAACTGTTTGTTCATACCATTTTACAATTTCATCTGCTTCTCCAGAACTAAGAACTCCATAATCCAATAGAGGTTCTAGACCGTATCTAACAGCACCTTCAACACCATCTACTTCTCCCTGAATGGAAATTAAACTGAATCCAAGCAAACTTTGATTTGCACCTATTCTTGGCATTACAGCTCTAATAAAAGGTAGAATATCTGCCATTCTGTTACCGTTCCACTTGGCATCGGGATTTTCTTTAACAGCAGCTTCCCATTCTGCTATAAGCTCTGGAGTAAAATTCTGGTATAATTCTGCTACGCTCATTGAAATACCTTGTGAATAATACCGACTTAACCTTTAAATAGTTTTCTATGGTTACTACTTGAAAGGTGTATTGAATCCTTTGTAATGTTCTATTGATATTATTTAAATTAAATTCATAAGATTTGTATCGATGGACTGGAGGGGACTTGAACCCCTAGCCTCTTGCTTGCAGAGCAAGCGATCTGGCCATTGATCTACCAGCCCGACACTAAATGAGATGCTGTTAAAGAATTTTAACATTTGTGTTTAATAAAACTGAGTCATTTCCATAAAATCTAGAATTCCCATTAAATAGAATATTTGTACCAAAAATACAAATTTAAATAGTTTCAAGAAGTGGGTTAAGTTTAAATAGAATAATCCTTACTATAAAGTAGTAAAGGTGATATACCAAATGTTAGGAAATATAATGAAAACCTTCAGGATAAGATTCAAGAAATTGAATTTATTCAGAAGTGTTAAAAAAAAGAAATAGTTCGAGATTTTTATTTTTTTTATTTTAATTTCATAAAATTGCTTCTAATTTAATTTTATTCTAATCCCTAAAATTTAGATAGAGTGCATCAAAGCCCTAATTTTTAGTGTTTGTTAGTAAAGATAAAAGGAGGTGATCCAGCCGCACGTTCCCGTACGGCTACCTTGTTTATCGCTCCAAGAGTCGGTGTCCAAATTCTTCTAGTCTTCTTATTTTACTTGGGTGCCTTGACCTTATTGTTTCTATGAATTTCATATGAGAAGTTGTTGAAATAAAAAATCTCCAACAACCAGATTTGTTTTTATCATATTGATGGATTTTTCCACATTTAACTCCAGATTTTTCCAAGATATTCTTTATTATTTCTAGCTTCTTGTCATCTTTCTGAACGATCTGTATATAAAGTGTGGGTGACGTTCTTGGATTTGATGGCAATCCACCTTCTGCATCGAAGAATCCTGTAATATATGACAATTGCTCTTTATCAGTCATTTCTTCTATTTGTAATTCTTCAAACAAAGGTGCAAATTTTGTTTCCAATACGTATATATCTCGCTGTTTGAAAATCCATGCCTTTTTGTTGTCTGCTTCTATAGTTTTTTCTATATTTTCTAGCCATTCTT
>CAYJTF010000071.1:0-2688 GCA_964373165.1 uncultured archaeon | reverse complement strand
AGGCGGAATTCATCGAGACGTCGGACATGCTGAAAAAATTTGAATTCAAACTCTATAAAAGTAATCCTAATTACGATACACTTGGTGTAAGAATAAAAATCAAACATATTATAGAAACTGAAATCTAACATAAGGATGAACACTATTATAGATAAAGTTAAAAAAATAGAATAGAATTACTTTTTATGAATAGGGAAGAAAAGATATTGGAATGTCCTTTTTGTAAAAGGGGTGAAATAAAAGTATTATTCATTCCACAAATGATTAAAGAAAGAAATGGGGCGTGGGAATGCCTTCTGCACAGATAGTTCCGCTTTGCTCGGATATAAAAACTAAGTGAATTTAATAATTATAGATAAATAATATATAATGTGACCAAAATGATACCATTAAATTTTAGAATGATAAAACCTTTTGCAAATACTTTAGTGAAAGAATTTCCTAATGAATTTGAATTCCTTATCGGAAAGGAGCAGTTTGTTGCAAAAAATGGGTTGGAACAAAACTTTCAATATGCAAAAAGAAAATTTCAATTGTTAGATAAAAATATTGAATATCAAATCGCTTGGAAAGAAATAATTATTCCGTTGTCTTTACAATTATATAAAAATGTTAATAATCATTATAGAATATTCGGTTATACTTTCAATAGCGGTATGTTATTTTCAGTAAATTTAACAACTGCTTCTAAAAAAGGAGACGCTATAGCATTACAACAGACATTAAAATTATCTGCTAAAAAATTAAGTAAAGAATCTAGAAATAAAAATAGACATTCATTAATTGATTGTTTGCTGTCAGAAGGGTTTACAATAACAGATACGAACAAGATTATTCTTGGCTATTACAATACAAAAAATAAATCTTTTCTGGACACTTCTGCTACCCAATTTATCAAAGATTTTATCAAAGTAGCAATAATAAAAGGTCATTTTATGGCTAATAAGGGATATTCTTTACCGTTCTTAGATGAGAGTTATCTTGTTGATAGAAATTTATTAATAAGTGATCCTGACAGTGTTCATAAAAGACAAATTCCACTTACGATGAGATATGAGAAATTGACGGAGAGTGGAGGTAAATGTTCCCTCTGCGGACGTAGTGCAAAAGACGGTATAAAACTTCATGTTGATCACATTATTCCCTTTTCAAAAGAAGGTAAAACTGAACTAAAAAACTTACAAATTCTTTGTCAAGATTGTAATTTGGGAAAAGGAGCAAAATTGAGATAGTTAATAACTATTTTCGGTTTTATACATATGCGATATTTACATCCCCAATGGTTTATGGAAGGGCGAACTAGAGTGCAAACGCGGCATCCTGAATATGCTGCACAAGGAAGATTAGCTATAGGAGAAGTCTGGGAAATGTACGGCCCTCGAGTAGATGATCTTTACCGTGTTTTTGCTTTGAGTGAAGATGGTTTTATCGGGAATTCTAGGGATCTTGATGGGGCAACTGTATGTAGGGAATTTTATGTCAGACTATGTGATTTAGAAGCTATAGGAGAAGGCAATTTACTTTATGTTTTACCTAGAAGATAATCTACTTTTATAAAAACTGCATGCCTTGTTGAGAAAATTAACACCTGTTGTTTTAAATGTTTTCCGAAAGCCTTAAGTAACACTCATCTTCAAACTTATATCTTCTTTCTCCTTACAACCAATTAGGCGATTCTATGATACCAGACATTGCAATAAAAAACACCGACATTGCATTAGCCAGAAGATTAAAGGATGATTTGGGAGTTGTTGGGAAGCTTTTATTAAATTATACGCCATCTGATTTTTCTTCTAGAAAATTGAAAAAACTGAGGATAAGAATATTCAAATTCCCCAAAAACGAGGATTGCAACGAATTCTTCTTTACCTATGGAAAGAAAAAATATGTTTGTGTGAACGCCTGTTTGCTCTCTAGGAGGTATTATACGGCCTTTCAGCATGTTTTGCACGGCATGGCTCACTCTTTCTGCCATTTAAAGGATAGCATAGGCGAAGAAGTATTTGCTGAATATGTGTCTTATTCTGCCATACTGGAACATTTAGAAAATAGAGGAAAGAAATTCGTAAGAAGAATTATTAAAAGTATAATGAAAGCCTCCACAAAGGAATACAACATTTTCTTTAGAATTGCAAGAAGACTGGAAAAAAAGGAGAGGGGCTATTTACTCAAACTAAACTCCAAGGCTAAGAACAGAAAGATCTCAAAGAAAAAACAAACTTTGATGTTCTCTAGGTATACAAAGTCGAGGAACTTAAACAACGAAAGTGACAGTACAATATACGAATTGGAGAAGGGGTTCAGAAAGATTTAAATAATCCTACTGACAAAATATTTGACAGTGTTTTTATGCAATATTAGCCAATTCATTGGCAACCCAAGGCAGTGATATTCGAACTGTCTCTCTGATTCTAAAATGACGAGAAAGGACACCTTTTGAGCCTTGTTTCGGGAATTGATGCAACTCATCAAGATGCATTGATGGGTGAAGAGTTAGCGTTAATAATCGTTAGAAACGCGATGATACCATCATAGGTTATTGGCAGCAAAAATTTAGGTCTAAGATTCTGTTTGGCGAATGGTTAGGTTCTAGTAGCGACGAAGGACGCGGTAAGCTGCGATAAACCTAGGGTAGGCGCAAGCAGCCATTGAACCTAGGGTCTCCTAATGGGAAATCCCCTTGTATTC
>CAYJTF010000070.1:0-2790 GCA_964373165.1 uncultured archaeon | reverse complement strand
TATTGGGATTTGCTAAATAAGAAAGTTTCTGTTGGGTAGAAATAATTTTTCTATTGAAACATATTGTAAATTTATTTAAGCCTTTTGACTCAAATTAAATCTATGTTCACAACAACTGACGAAAGAATGAGACAACTTTTGGAAATAGAGGGAACTGTGACTCATTTGACTTCTATTCTAGATGTACTTTTCTGGGATCAGAGAACCTATATGCCGCCACGTGGTATAGATGGCAGATCTAAAGCAATGGCTGCATTGGAAGGAACCTGTCATGAAAAATTTACAAATCCAAAAATAGGAGAACTTCTCAGCAATTTGGAAAACGATCCATCAGATCTTTCTTTATATGATATGGCTTTGGTAAGAGAAATGAGAAGAGATTATGATAGACAAACTAAACTTCCGAACGAATTTGTAATAAGACGTGCAGAAATAACATCTATGGCTGGAGCAGCATGGGAACAAGCTAGAGAAAGAAATGATTTCTCTTTATTTGCACCTTACCTGGAAAAAATAATACCAATGAAAATAGAAGAAGCAGATTATGTTGGTTATGAGGTATCGCCATATAACGCTCTATTGGATGAATACGAACCGGGAATGACAGTAGATAAATTAGATCATGTTTTAGGAAACCTAAGACAATCTACTATAGAATTATTAAAAAAGATTAGCGCATCTGGATATCGACCTAGAACCGATTTTCTTAACAGAAAATATGACCCTGAATTGCAAATTCAATTAGCCCACAGAATAGCAGAAAGAATTGGGTATGACTTCTCTGCTGGACATTTAACCAGATCTAGACATCCGTTTACTGTTAATCCTAATCCGGGAGATGTAAGAATTACAACAAGGACTTATGAAAATTTCCTTTCAGCCTGTATATTTTCAACTATTCATGAGAGCGGACATGGTATGCATCATCAAGGAGCAAGTATGGAATTATTAGGAACTAGACTAATTCATTCACCCTCGTATGGTATCGGTGAATCTCAGTCTAGATTATGGGAAAATTACATAGGCAGAAGTGGTGTCTTTTGGGAATTTTGGTTACCCGAATTACAAAAAGTTTTCCCGGACCAGTTAAAAGATGTGACACCTGAAGAATTTACCCATGGTGTAAATGCTGTCAAACCTAGCCTCATTAGAACCGAAGCCGATGAGATCACATACAATTTGCATGTCATTCTGCGCCATGAAATAGAAAGAGATCTTATAGAAGGTAATCTAAGTGTAAATGATATCCCCCGCGTGTGGAATAAAAAAATGAGAGAATATCTCGGCATAACCCCAGAAAATAATAGAGATGGTTGCCTTCAAGATATCCATTGGTCTCGTGGCGCTTTCGGATATTTCGCTACATATTCTTTAGGTAATTTGTATGCCGCGCAAATATATGCAGTTTTAAAGAAAGATCATCCAGATTTAGAGGAGAGAGTGGCTAAAGGTGAATTTGCATTTATTAAACAATGGTTGACTGATAAAATTTATCAGCACGGCAAAGTTTACACATCAGATGAGTTGATAACAAGAGTCACTGGAGAACCTCTTAATCCTAGGCATTTTGTTGAATATGCTACGAATAAGTTTGGTAAAATTTATGGATTTCAATAGTAAACTCAAATAATTCATTTTTTATGAGTATAATATGAGCAACATTTTAGATCTAAATTATAAAACAGCAAGATCAATTTATGGCAAATTCATTGTTAAATCACCTTTAGATTTTTTGAATTGCGATAATCCTGATGTTTATGCCAATGATGGAGGTTATACTGTAAGAGATATTATTAGGCTTTCGGTTTCTTGGGCTACTAGTTTGGGATATATTGCAAGTGATGGCCTGCCCAAAGATTTCGCTGTTTTAAGAAGCCCCGTAAAAGATTATCATCAACTGCTATGTATTAGAGTAGATGGAAGAGAGATAGATTCAGGGAGTTTAACTTTAGACAATCTAAGAAAGATTTTATCTAATTATGGAGAACAAGATTTAATAAGAATCTGTCGAAATTATAATACGCCACCGCATTAATACTAATAGAATATAATAATTATGGAGAACAAAATGAAAAAAATAATCACTCTTGGAATTAATCTGAAAGATGACCACAAAAAGAGATTAGCGGCAGTTGGAGAACTTGAAATGCTAGAAAGCCCCACATCCGTTGAAGATTTTTTAAACAAAGTAAAGAATGCCGATGTTGTATACAGTAACGGAAATTTTTTACTAGACAGTCTTCCAAAATTGAAAAATGTTTTTGTCACTTATCCATATGTAGAACTTGGTGTTTTTAACTCTGAAGAATTAGAAAAAAATGGAGTTCTTGTTGCGAATGCTCAAGGCGGAAACAGAGATTCAATTGTTGAATGGGTGATGTATATGGTGATATCTTTGTTTAGAAAATTCGCGCCTATGGTCAGGACAACTAAGAATTTTCCGGTTGAGCTTCAGCAAAGTTTAAGTGGCAAAAAAGTCCTTATAGTAGGTCATGGGAGTATCGGTAGTCAAGTTGGTGTTCTGTGTAAAGCATTTGGAATGGAAGTGGCATTTTTTGAAAGAGGTGATGATTTAACTTCTAGCTCTAAAAACGCAGATCTAATCATCAATGCTCTCAATTGCAATTCAACCAGCCAGAATTTATTGGATGAGTCCTTCTTTATGAATCTCAAAAAGGGATGTTATTATCTAACATTTGTTAGACCGTACACTTATGATATAGATGGATTAATTAAATCTATTGATGCTGGGATAGTTGCAGGAGCTGCTATAGATTGTGATCCAGAAAA
>CAYJTF010000069.1:0-2869 GCA_964373165.1 uncultured archaeon | reverse complement strand
ACAAAAATAAAAAACTTCCAGATGACCTTTTAACAGAAGAAGATGTTATGAAACTAGTTAAAAATGCTACACATATTAGGGATAAAGCACTGATTTCATCTCTTTATGAAAGTGGTTGCAGGATAGGGGAATTGCTTACCGTGAAATTAAAGAATATTGAATTTGATGATTACGGTTGTGTTATCAGGGTTTTCGGTAAAACAGGATCTAGGAGAGTAAGGTTGATCACTTCAGTTCCTCATTTAACCAATTGGTTAGAAAGTCATCCAAATAAGAATGATTCTGAGTCTTATTTATGGGTTAGTATTGGATCAAGAAATCACGCTAAAATGGTGGGTTATGGATTAGTTAGAAAAATTTTACAAAGAACTGCTCGGATATCAGGCATTCAAAAATCAATAAATCCTCATGCATTTAGGCATAGTAGAGCAACACATTTAGCCAACAAGCTCACGGAAGCCCAGATGAAAGAATATTTCGGATGGGTTCAAGGAAGTGAAATGGCTTCTACTTATGTTCATCTGTCTGGTAGAGATATTGATCAAGCTATCCTCGAAATACATGGGAAGCTTCCAAAAGATAAGGAAAAGAAAGAAAAGTTAACTGTTAAGGAATGTCCTAGATGCTATCACCAGAACTCTCCTGAGAGTGATTTCTGTTATAGGTGCCATCTTCCTTTGAATGAAAAAGTAGCTTTAGAGTTGGAGAATAAAGAGAGTGCCTTTGTTAAGATGATAACCACAGATATGATAGAGAAAATGATAGAAAGAAAGGTTAAGGAGTTATTGAAAAACTAACCCTTCTTTATTCTTATATACTCTTTACCTATTTTGTCAATTAATTTACTTGTTTCTTCTTCCATTCTTTTTGTCATTTCAGTAAATCTTCCAATATCCATTTCAATGGTTTCACCCTTAATTTCCATAGTGAACAAACCCCTAATTTCATCATATTTGGCATTTAACTTACCATGTGATAAATTGATAAGAAATTTTTCTAATCTTTCATTACTTATGCCTTCTATTGTTTGTCTTAAAAAATCTGAAGGATTTATATCAAACTTATCACAAAAATCACGAAACCTTTTATGTGTCAGCTCAGTAACCCTGAATCTTATAACTTTATCTTTTTTTGTCATATCATCTGTAGCTACATATATGAAGCTACAGTTAAATAGTTATCTATCCAATATACTATCAGAATAAAGCTACATTAATGTAGCTACAAATGATTTTATGAAATATGAACATACGACATTCACAAACATCAAAGAGTTGATGGATTATATAGAAAAAGAAGCTCAGAGAAGAGCTGAGCTAATTTTAAAAAGTGATCAAAATGAAGTTAGAAGATGAAAAATTAAAACAATACCCATACGAAGATCAAATACTAAGAATAATTTCTAAATATTCTAGATCCCTTTCTTCTCAAGAGATTTCGCTTATAACAGGAATTGATCATGGAAGGATTTGCAAAAAGTTGGAGAAGTTACAAAAATATGATCTGATTGAATGTTCTACCTCTAAGCAAGTAAAATTCTGGAGAATTAAGGTGTGATTTATGGATATTACTGTTAAATTCACAAAAGATATGCCAGAAAAGTTTATTGGCGTAGATCTAAAAGAATATGGGAATTACAGGGTAGGGGGTATAGTTGAATTACCGAGAGAAAATGCGGAACAGTTAATTCAAAACGGATTTTGTTATGAATTACCTAGAAAGAAAAGAGAAGCAATAGAATCGATTAGTATTGACAATCTAAAAGAAACTTTAGGATTAACAATAAAATACGATAATACAAACAAATTAATGACTTTTCTCTGTATGCTTTCAGCTTACACTAAAGACAATCAGTTTAATATTAGTTTTAGAGCCCCCTCATCAACAGGAAAATCTTACATACCATCAGAATTATCAGAGTTGTTTCCAAAAGAGGATATTGTAAAAATAGCTTACTCAAGTCCAACTTCATTTTACCATGAGGGAGAATGGGATAAGGAAACCAAAACTCTTAGAATGAATTTAGAAAAAAAGATATTGATATTTTTAGATCAGCCACACGACCAATTGTTACAAAGATTAAGATCTCTTTTATCTCATGACGAGAAGGAATTAAGCTATAAGATAACTGATAAAACACAAAAGTATGGCTTGAAAACTAAAACTGTTGTTATTCGTGGTTTTCCTTCTGTTATATTTTGCACTGGAAACTTAAAAATCGATGAACAAGAATCCACAAGAAACATTTTATTAAGCCCAGAAACTACAACTGAAAAAATCCGAGAAGGAATATATCTTAAAGCAAAGAAAGAGGGTGACCCATTAATGTTTAGATCTCAACTAAATACCCCAGAACGTGAATTACTCAAAAAAAGAATAGAATTAATTAAAGAAGCCAACATAAATGAAATTATTATACCTAACACTGAAAGTATAGTTGAAAGATTTATTCAAAAAAATCCCAAATTGAAGCCAAGACATCAAAGAGATATAGCAAGGTTTTTTTCAATAATAAAAAGTTTAGCTCTTTTTAATCTGTGGGATCGTGAAAAGGATGATTATGGCAATTTAATAGCAAATGAGGAAGATATTGAGAACGCATTCAGATTGTGGGATGAAATATCACAAAGTCAGGAATTGGGCATTCCTCCTTATATTTTTAGACTTTATGAAGAAGTAATTAAACCTTGCTATGATAAATTCAGTTCTGGAATTAGTAGAAAGGACATAATAGCTAAGCATTTTGAAGTTTATGGCAGACTCACCCAAGATTGGTTTTTAAGACGGGAAATTCTACCAGCCTTGGAAGGAGCTGGGTTAATAACTCAAGAACCAGATCCAAATGATAAGAGAAAAATACTTATTCATA
>CAYJTF010000068.1:0-2977 GCA_964373165.1 uncultured archaeon | reverse complement strand
TAGATGAAGATATAACTATAGAGGGGGAAAGCGTAGACGTGTATGTGGCTAAAAATGTACTAAAGGCGTTTGGGAGAGGGTTTGAAATAGAAAACAGCTTGGATTTATTGAAAGATGAATATTCACTGGAGGTGGTCAATTTAACAGATTTCACCGGATCAGAAAATAGAATGAAAATTTTTAAAGGAAGGTTAATTGGGACTGGGGGCAAAACAAAGAAATATATAGAAAATTATACTAATACTAAAATCTCTATCTTCGGAAAAACAGTGGGTATAATAGGAAAGTGGACTGATATATTATCTGCTAAAGAGGCAGTAATGATGGTAATAGAGGGCAGTACCCACAAAACATTATATAGATGGTTAGAACGAAGAGCGAGGGGTGATCAAACTGACAGAAGTTGTTAGAACAGCAGAAGAAATGGCAAAAGAACACAGAGAAGTATCCGTATCTGAATTTTTTGAAAGAAATAGACATCTTTTGGGTTATGATAATCCTACAAAGGCATTGGCAACAGTAGTGAAAGAACTTGTAGATAACTCCTTAGACGCGTGTGAATCCGCTAGAATTCTCCCTAGGATATGGGTAGAAGTAAAACAGAATACTGCCGATAAATTCAATGTTATGACAAAGGATAATGGTCCTGGAATTATTGATAAACAAATACCACTTACAATGGGAAAACTGCTTTATGGAAGCAAATTTTTCAAACTTGCTCAGTCACGAGGACAGCAAGGCATTGGTGCTAGTGGCGCTGTTCTTTACGCACAACTAACTACAGGCAAGCCCACTACAATTATATCCAGCACAGGTAATGGTAAAACATCGTATTATGAACTCATGATTGATGTGAAGAAGAACGAACCGCAGATTCTTAATCACAAACTAATTGAAGATGGAAAGGAATGGCATGGATTAAAAATTGAGATGGAGATAGAAGGCAGATTTATAGAAAATAAGCAGTCTGTCGTGGAGTATGTCAAACAGATAGCCATAGCTAACCCCTATGCTGAGATAACATTCGAAGGGCCTAATGGCAAAATTGAGTTTCCACGCGGAGCAAATGTATTACCGCCAATGCCTAAAGAAATAAAACCGCATCCACAAGGCATTGAATTAGGCATTCTAAGAAGAATGTTAGAATCAACTAACTCCAGAACAGTTCTGTCTTTCATGACTAACGATTTTTCCAGAGTAGGAAGAAATTCGGGTGAAGAGATATGCAAACTTGCTGGTATAGATCCTAACATATCACCGAAGAGACTTACTGTAGAAGATTCTGATAAATTATTCAAAGCCATGCACAAAGTTCAATTAATGAGACCGCCAACCGATTGCTTGTCTCCATTAGGCGAGGATCTTCTGTTAAAGGGGTTACAAAAGGAAATAAAAGCCGAGTTCTTTGCAGCAGTAACAAGACCTCCATCAGTTTATAGAGGAAACCCGTTCACTATTGAGTGTGGCATTGCATATGGCGGCGAATTACCACAAGATCAAAACGGCGAATTGTTGAGATTCGCTAACAGAGTTCCTCTGCTTTATCAAGCTGGAGATTGTGCAATAACAAAATCAGTTACAGCAACCGACTGGAAAAGATATGGACTACAACAATCCGGTAAAGCACTACCTACAGGACCTGTAGTTGTGATGGTTCATATGGCTTCTGTCTGGGTTCCGTTTGTTTCTGAGAGCAAACAAGCTGTAGCATCTTATCCTGATATAATCAAGGAAATCAAATTGGGGTTACAAGAAGTAGGCAGAAAATTACAATACCATATATCTGGAAAAAGAAAGGCTGAAATGCAGAAAAAGAGGATAGAGATTTTTGAGAGATATATTCCTGAAGTGGCCGGAGCTTTAGGAAAATTAACCGATACGAAACCAGAACCTATTTTAATTAAATTACAGGATATGATTAAGAAGAAGGGGATGAAAGAAATTGAAGGAAACGAAGAAAAAACTTGAAGGATTAGCAGAAGAAGTTATCAAGGATATAAATTCTGGAAAAAATCCAGATATTGATATACCTGTCAGATCTTTATCTAATGTCATCTATGACGAAAAAACACAAATGCTTACTTTAGGAGACAAATTTTCTAAGAGAATTTTCTTCAATGTTGCTCATGCCAAGCCTTTCATGCAAACATTGCTTGTGGCTGCGTTTTGTAAAGAATTGGTCGGGGAGGGTGTACACACAAGCCTAAGAGATTTGTATTACGCATTAAAAAGAACTTTACCGAATTCAAATGAAAACACGTTCGATGAACAGAGCGAATCAGATCCTTTGATAGTTGATCTTGAGGTCACACTTGACGTATTGAGAGAACAGCTGCATTTAGGTGCAGATGTCAGAGGAAGAACTGTCGGTAATGTCGTAATAAAAGACAGGGGTGATACAGTCGACTGGTCTAAGCTAGGCTCTGGTGGCTGGGCTATACCATCAAATGTTGAAGAAGTTGAAATAAAGAGCGCGGATGCTGAGTACATTTTAGTAATAGAAAAAAATGCTGCATTCGAAAGACTGCACGAAGACAGATTTTGGCAAAAAAACAAATGTGTTTTAGTAACAACACAAGGACAGGCCGCCAGAGGAGTAAGAAGAGTTATACAAAGACTTTCAGATGAATTTAAATTACCTGTTTATGTGTTTGCGGATAGTGATCCTTACGGATGGTATATTTATTCTGTTATAAAATACGGTTCTATATCATTAGCTCACGTGTCAGATAGATTGGGAACGCCGAAAGCAAAATATCTTGGGTTGACAATGACTGATATTGAGAGGTTTGACCTGAAAAACTTTACGATCAAAGCAAAAGATGTTGACATTAAGAGAGCGCAAGAGATGCTAAAATATGACTGGTTTAAACATCCAAAATGGAAAAATGAATTAGAAATAATGCTTGAAAAAAAATAAAAGGCAGAGTTAGAAGCGTTATCTGGAAAGGGATTAAAATTCGTTACTGAAACTTAT
>CAYJTF010000067.1:0-3084 GCA_964373165.1 uncultured archaeon | reverse complement strand
ACTATCTCTTTAAGTTGCTCAGAACTAAACTTATCAAGAGGATTCTCGTCAGCCAGAGGATGATTTGTTAAGTCTTTTGGTGTTAGATGTTTGTTAAATGCAAAGAATTTCTCTAATAACCTTAAGAACTTAATTTGTTCGGCATTATACTCTTTATTATTTTCTACAATCAACCTCTCAAACTCATTTTTTATCATTACTTGTGGGTCTGGCAAGTGCTTTAAGTCAAGTATATCTCTTAAGAAGAGAACAAAATCCTCTTTCTTTTGTATATTTTCAATCGTCCAAGCAGAGTTAAGGTCTTTTAATTGCTTTTCAATCTCTAAAAGTTCGATCCATGTTACCCCTTCCTTTGCCATTTTTTGCATTAATTTGGAATTTTTTAAGTACTCTACATCCGGATCTTCTTTAACTATCATCTTAAAATCTTCTACACTTCTTGTAAAATCAAGAGCATCTACACGAATTATTTTTTTTCTATCGGTTTCATAATATTTCATCAAAGGAGCAATATCTCTAATTAAGAAATCAATATCCGCAAATGTTAATTCACTCCAAAATTTATCCTGCATAACTTTCATAATCTTTTCATGTTTTTCCCTAACAGCTTGTAAATTTGAACTCCAAACATTTTCAATTCTTTCTAATAAGAAATCTTGTTCTTGTAATATTGATTCTGTGTCTCCTTCTTTGATATAACTAAACAAATCAACACAATGAGATATAAAGGTTTGAACTCTGCCATCACCAAAGTCTGTAAACCTAATCAAAGGAGCAATTTCTTTTTTCAAATCTTCGATATATTCTTTTAAATCAAATCTTTTAGAAACAACTTTTTTAATTATCTCAACTTTAGGTTTAACAATAAACGATTCTCTATCAATCTTATTGATATCTTCTATAATTCTATTCTCAATAATCACTTTTTCGTTATTTGATAATTTTTTCTTTAATAAATCAACTTCCTTATTGAATATTTTAACTTTAACATCTTCATATATCTTTGACTTATCTGTTGGTTCTAATTGGTGTTGTTTAATATTTGAGAAATCACCAAATTTAAAATCTAAAATCCTAAAATCTTCTTTGTTATGTATTCCATCTTTTAAAGGAAGCCATGATTTATTTTCACATGCTGATAAACTCCTTGTTCCTCTACCTAACATCTGCCAAAATCTTATATTTTTGAAAACTGGTGTAACAAAAACTAAATTCATAATTTCTGGCAAGTCTATACCTGTATCTAGAACTCCTACAGATAAAGCAATTCTTGGGCTAGAATCTTTCATGAAACGTTCTACTTCATCCATATACCTATCTTTATTAGAAACAATAATAGAAACTTCTTCGCACAAATTTGGATACAGCTTATCAAATCTCCTTTTTAATTTTTTTGTATGGTCAACATTTACACAAAAGAAAATAGTTTTGCAAGGTTTATCATTTTCAGTTTTGTAACATCTATTCATAAACTCTTGAATAATCAAATCATTCGTTTTCTTATCAGTAAAATATTTAGCAAACCTTGTTCCAGGAACTTGAAAATGGTCAGGGTCTTCATCTTGTTTAATTAATGCTGTTTTTAGCTCATTATTTAATTCCATTCCTTTAATCCCTAACTCTAATACTTTTGTAGATATTATTTGAGCATCGTAGCGAACAAGAACGCCATCTCTAACCGCTTCTTCATAATCATACCTGACGGTTGGTTCTCCTCTTTGACAATCAAATAAATCATAGGTATCTCTTCCATCACTTTTTGAAGGCGTAGCTGTCAAACCTATTTGTATTGCATCAAAATATTTGAAAAGAAGTTTTTCTGGGTCATAATATGACCTATGTGCTTCATCAAAGATGATTAAATCAAAAAAACTGGGTGTAAAGTTTTGAAGTTTAAATCCACCACCGCTTCTCTTACTCTTTAATGTTTGAACTGTTGAAATATACATTCTTTTATCCATATCAAAATCACCAAACTCATTAAGTAATGTTTTAGGTTCACCTCTTAAGAAACTATCGAAGGCCTTGTAGGCTTGTCTTCCTAAAGAGATTCTGTCTACAACAAATAAAACATTTTGTATGTATCTTGCCCTAATCAAAGCGTCTAAGATAGCCATAGAAACTCTCGTCTTTCCTGTTCCTGTAGCCATGTTAATCAAAGCTTTTCTATTTCCTTTCTCTAAGTGGTCTAATATCTGTTTAACAACTTCTACATTTCTAGACCTATCAACTATTTTAGGATTGACGCCTACATTAGACAACTTTTGTCTTTCTTTAGCTAATTGTGTTCTTCTTTGTAAATCCTTTTGAGAAAATGGGCCAGATATTTCACGAGTGGGATAGCCTTTTTCTTTAAAGAACCATTTTTGTCCATTAGTTAAAAATATTGGAACTGCGAATTTGATTTGTGATTCTATATCTTTTTGATATGTGGTTGCTTGGATACTTCCTTTTTCTGCATCTAATGAGAACCTCTTAGCTTCAATTATAGCCAAAGGATTTTTATGTTCATCTAATAAAACATAATCAATAAACCTTCCTTCTTCTTTTCCTTCTCCTTTCTTAATTTCATATCTTTTAATTTTAAAATCAGATTTAATAGAATTAACTTCTCTTCTTATATATTCTTCTTTCCAACCAGCATCTCCCTTAAGCCAAGGATCAATGATCTTTTCTCGGGTATCTTTTTCAGACAAGTCCATACTTTTATGAGTTAAGAGCTATATAAAAAAGTATCTTGTTAAGAGTTGGGAAGAAGAATTCTGTTAAGAGGGGTTATCACGCCAATTCCAGTACTTATCCATTCCTACGATAACATGATCTAGTATAGGAATATTAAGAGTTTTTCCTACCTCTATTAGCTTTTTTGTAATTTCAATATCTTCTGTAGATGGATTTGGATCTCCTGAAGGGTGATTATGAATAAGAACAACTCTTGCAGCAGAGCTTCTTATAGCTGCACGGAATACTTCTCTTGGTTCAATAAGTGCTGCATCTAATGCCCCCCTAGATATCAATTGTTCTCCTATGATGTGATGTTTATTATTGAGCATTAAAATTATGAAATTTTCTTGTTTTTCATTT
>CAYJTF010000066.1:0-3133 GCA_964373165.1 uncultured archaeon | reverse complement strand
ACAGATTCGGGCGAAAGTTTTGATTTGACTAGTTTTTATAGAGAAGCCACCACTGCTTTCGGTAGTGATAGACGTTCTAGAGAAACCAGTTTATCGGACTGGTACAGATTAGTTTATTCGCAAGCTGTTAGTGCCGATTCAACAGTTGTGTTCTTAGGCACAGATTCTGAATATTTGTACACTTCGTATGTTGCTTCTACAGACGACTTCACAGCAAGACCTTACTACACTAGCAGATTTTCATTTTTGACACAAGACGAAATTGAAAGAAATAGAATAACTACGCATACGGATGATGTTGAAGTATGGTCCGTAAAGAAATTATTAAATGGACAGATCTATGAAAAATTAAAAGAATTTAGCAGGAAAGCCAAAAAAGCCGCTGATCAAGTTGTAAAAGAGGGCGTAAGCCAGGAAGAAGCGGACAGGATTTTTGACGAGACGTACGAAGAATTATTTAATAGGGAAATGCGAAGCAACAAGGTTTTCAGAGGAAAAATAGAAGAGATGGTCGGAAGATTTAAATCCAAGTTTGCTGACTCGAAATCAGTTATATTGGTTGACATAGGTACCAATTTTGCACAACCATTATCACTGAAGTTTGGCTGCAAATATTTAGACTGCGGTATAGACGTGCAAATAAATGGAGAAGGATTCTTATCCCCAACAATGTCAGGCAAAATGTCCGGATATCAACCGTCTTGGTTGGTGGTAGATTATACTCGTAAAAAAATAGAGGATGATAAAAATTTCATTGTACAAGCAGACGGGACTCTAAAAAGTACACGAGTCTATCCGTTAGAATTCTTCAGATCAAGAACGAGACAGCTTGCTTATTTAGCTCAATCTTTTTCACAAAAAGTAACTTTATCGCAGCCGGTATACATGGAACCCGATGCCAGAGGTATATTCGTAGTTAATACTTTCAGTGAAGAAGATGTAGGCAAACTGAATGAGGTTTTAGGGAACACGTATATGGCAGTTGCAACAGATATAGATGGAACTATAACAGATGGTAGAGAAATAAGAGGAGATATTATTGATGATATAGTTCAGAAATTAAACAACGGCATTCATGTTGCACTGGTTACAGGCGGAGTGAGAGAGCAAGAAGTTATAAAGTTAATAAGATCAAACAGGGATTTGGAACAAGACGCATTAAATAATCTTCATGTGTATGTGAGAAACGGTGCAAAGGGATATAATGTTGGAACAGGTGAAGTGTATTATGATTATGAAATGGACCAAACATCGAGAACAGAAATAGAGGATAAAATAGGTCAACAATCGTTTATAGGTAGAATCTTTCTGGATAAGAGCAGATTTATTTTGAGAGTTAAAAGTGAAAATGATCAGGTTTTGAAAGAAAATATAAAAGCATTAAAAGAAGCAGTAAAGAAATTAAATTCAGAATCAGAGAACAAATATAAACTAGTAAAGACAGGCAAGGACAATTTTGAAATTAGACCAGCAGATATGCATAAAGGCGTTGCTGTCAATGACCTGAGCCAGCGCTTGGGGATTAAGCCGTCTCAAATATTGTCTGTTGGTGATCAAGGCCAAATAGGTGGCAATGATGAAGAATTTCTGAATAGGAAAGGCGGCATAAGCGTAGGTGACGGAACAAACAATGTATATCCATTCGTAATGAAGAGGCCAGAGGCAGACGGAACAATCTGGTTGTTAAAACATTTGAATTTTGAACCTGTAGTGGAAGATGCAACTGAAGTTGACATCAGCATCACCAATTCTCCTGAATTTAGAGATTCTGTTGACAAATTAGCAGAGGCATTTCCTGATTATTGCAGTTCTTGTCCAGTATTTTTTGAGGATTTAAATGGTAAACTTCAAGAAGGAGATATAGAAGGAGCTAGACTCATAGCAGGTGATCCTGAAGATCCTCTTATGGATAGGGTGGCAGAACTAACTGTCGAACTGGCTGAAGCAGACTTGAGGAATGATCCTGAAGTAGCACAACGGGCAATATCAACAGCCTTAGATTTATTGGAACATGCTGAATTGATTGGCGATGCAGTTACAAGTGAACAGAGACAAGCTTTGGGAGATGTAGAAATGGTTGTTACATCTATAACAGATGACTTGTCCCAACAACTGACTGGATCAGGAGTTGCGATAGCTGCACAGTCTCCACAAATTGAAGATATAGATGCCGCATCATCACTAATCCTGCCAGATGACGAATTTGATACGGCAGTTGAACTATCGTATCAACCAGATGAAGAAATAACTCCAGATTCGCTGAGTCCTGAGATGAAAAAATTCGATGAAGAAATGAGACAACTTGACAAAAAAGCAACAGAATTAGAAAATCAAGCTCAACAAATTTTTACTGAAAATTCTTATGCAACTTATACAGTTTTACAGAGTTTCTGGTGGCACTCAACTCTAGGTGGCGCAATTCCAGAAATGTTATTTAAGGGATATAAATGGCAGAACACAGATTTAGGAAAAACAGTTTCCTTTGTTTTTACAAACGCAGTTTCAGAGGCTGATAATGATTTCGATAAACATAGAGAACAATTTGCAGACATGAATGCAGATGAACTAAGAAAAAAACTTTTTTCGTATGATTTGACAGGAAACCCATCTTATCCAACAACCGTGGGCGATGTAATTAATATGGTGAGTGAATACATAGCAACAATAGCGGATTCACAACAACGGAATGAGGCAGAAAGATCGTTACAAGAATTTATGGGATCAACATTTGATGCGTTACAATGGGAAGTTTCTGACGAAGCAAAAGGCTATGATCATAATCAAGCTTTAGAGCATAAGACAAAAACACTCAAACCATATTGGAATCTTGGATATGCATTGGGCGTGGGTAGAGAATATGATTCCAAATATTTTGAGCGTATATGGAAAGTAATAATTATATCTCAGATAGACGATGATATAAAGGATTTCAGAGAAGACTTGGAAACAGGCACGGTTAATGTGGCTGTGGGTTATTATAATGAATTTTTAAAACAAGGATTATCGGAAAAAGAGGCAGAAGCTAAAGCAATAAGTGCGACAAAAGGATTATCCCGATGGATGAAAATCAGAGACGGGTATTATGTTTATAGTGTGGAATTCATATTATCACAAAAATTTGGAATAGGCAGGC
>CAYJTF010000065.1:0-3218 GCA_964373165.1 uncultured archaeon | reverse complement strand
AACTAAACAAATAAATGGGATGCATGTCCTGGGTTATGTGAGAGACATTAAACCATACATGTCAAAATGTTCTATCTATATTCACCCAGCCTATTTTGAACCTTTCGGAATAACAGTTTTGGAGGCTATGAGTGCTGGACTTATTCCAATAGTTACAAAAAATACAGGAATGTCGGAAGTTTTGGAGAAGAACAATTTATCACATTTAATTGTAGCTAACAATAATCCTAATTTACTCGTCAAGAAGATACTGGAAGTTAATAAATTCAGGACAAGTAAAAAGAAAAATATATCTGATAAGTGCAAGAAAATTATCAAGCAAGGCTATTTGGAAAAAAATGGCGTGAAGAAATTTAAACAGACTTTTGATCGTATATTAAATGATTAAAATTTGAGTGCTACTATGAAGCTATTCAATAAGCTTGTAAAACCTTTATGTTTTTGCAAAGCAAGGAAAATTGCTCATCATTGTGGCAGTTTTGTGAAAGGAGAAGTTTTAGATGTGGGAGCGGGAAGATGTATAATTGCCAGAGAAATAAAAAAACAATTAAACGTTAATGTTTCATGTATAGATGTAGTGGATCACAATGAAACTGAAATGAAACTTACTATATATGATGGCAAAAAGATACCATTCAAAGAGAACAACTTCAATACTGTCATGCTTGTTTATGTACTTCACCATTGTGATGATCCAATAAGTGTATTGAAAGAATGCTTGCGCGTTTGCAAGAAAAACGGGAGATTAATAATCTTTGAAGACTTCGGTTTCATATTCTTCACATATCTTCTTGATTGGATTTCAAACAAACTACATAATGTTGAAGCTCCTCTTAATTTCAAAAAATATGATGAATGGAAAAATATATTTACGGGCCTTAATATGGAAATAGAACACGTAGAAGATGGTGTTGAAAGGCAATTCTTTTATCCTTTTGTAAATCATAAAATGTTCGTATTGCGGGTGAAGAAATGATCTCGAAATATTTACCACCAAGAAAGATTTTATTGCTTATAGTTCTTTTTTCCATGATAAATCCGCTACACTATGTTGTTATGGCACTCACAGTTCCAGAAAACAAGATTTTTTTGGGTGGTCATGTTGATGATTTTTTTCAATTAACTCTAATGAAATCTGTGGTGTGGAATTTTCACAGCCCATGGGACCCGGATAAAACAGTCTTTGAAAATCCTGTCCTTGGAGCATCGTACACCTTTGTCTTGTTAGGTACTCTGCCAGCTTTATTGGAAATCAATCTAATAATCACATTTCTTATAATAAAATTCACACTATCTGTCATTTATCTTGTAATTATTTACAATTTTATCAAATACTTTTTAGATTCGAAAAAAGACACTAATCTAGGATATTTTATTTTTATGTTTTCAGCTGGAATAGGATCTTTTATTTACCTTCTTTTCTTTCTGGTCGCACCACACTATTCTCCAGTTGTTGGATTTGCTTTGACAGCAGAATTCGACGAGCTCGGTGGTGGAGCTCACGCATTATCTCATCTTACAAGAATCTATTGGCTGCTACCTGAAATAACAGGCTTGGTCTCATTGCTGCTTTTCATGATGAAGCGTCGTGTTGTTGCTGGGATATTTCTTGGGCTCACAATACTTTTCTACCCTACCTTTGCCCTCGCGTTTGCGTTTTTGATCTTAATATACGCCATAGTAGAAAAATACAAATTAAAATTAGATTTAATGAATTTCGTGAAGATGTTGTTTCCTGTTATATTAATTTCAGCTGTTTTTTCTCTGCCCTGGGTAATAAATTCTCTACAATCACCACAATATTTCAATCAATATAGGCAGTGGTTTTCAGGTTATCCAGTATTAACACTTGTTATATCGTTTTTCTTCACTTTTGCCCTGTCTTTTTACGGATTTACAAAAAAAACAAAATCTTTACTGAACAAGAAGATTTTTGTCCTATTACTGATGCTATTTTCTTTACTGTCTACTCTTGCACATCTCCATGAATTTGCTGGAGGTAGTTTAATACTAACAGAATGGTTGAAAGCGATAGGCCTATTTGGAATTTCCAGTTTCCTAGGTTCATTAGCTATTATTGACTTGCCGCTAATTTTTTTGCTGGGTTTGTTATCTTATGACATCTTAAGGAAAAACCTTGACAAGAAATATACATTTCTTATTTTGTGGATAATAGGCATAACAGCGATAACTGTTGTATCTGCACAATTCGTATTTTGGTGGCCTGCAAGAATGCGTTGGTTCTTACTTTTGCCTTTATCAATAGCCTCAGTGTACGGAATAAAGTATTTGATAAATAAGAATATCCACTTTTTGTCTAGGGAAAAAATAAAAGAAATTCATATTGTACTTATTATCGCACTGCTTTCATTACCATCACTACTCGCGTTTAATTTTTACGTACAACAAGTAGCTCATTCAAGCGATAGGGTGTATATTTCAGAAAAATATTTTCAGGCATTAATGTTGATCAAAAATCAGTCAGATGGAAGAGTCCTCAGCAGTTCCGACATTGGAAATGTTCTTCCTTTCGTTACTGGTAAGACTTCTCTATTGTTTGATGGTAGTAAAACAGAACGCTACTTTGACGTAGAATTATTTTATTCCAATTCGACAAAAGATGAGAAATATAAAATTTTGAAAAAGTACGGAATTAGCTATGTGTTTTATGGAGACGATGAGAAGAAATTTGGCATTACAGACCTAGAAGGACTGGGTTTCTTAATGAAAATATACGACAACGAAACAGCAGTTTATAGAGTCGTTGCTTAATTACTTTTCCGCCATTGAATTGTTTTTCTTATACCGTCTTCTATTGATACTTTTGGTGACCAGTTTAGCAGTTTTTTTGCTTTCTTTATGTCAGCGCATGAATAAGCAGTATCTCCTTTTTGCATCGGTAAAAAAGATTTTTGAGCTTTGTTCCCTAACTGGGTTTCAATTATTTTTATCAAACTAAGTAAGTCTGTCGCTTTACCGGAGCCTAAATTTATGATTTCATATTTAGATTTAGAATTAAGAGATTTTATTATTCCTTCAGAAACGTCGTCGATATATACAAAATCTTTCTTTATTTTACCTTGTCCAAAGACTTCAATTGGTTTGTTTTGTGAAATTGAATCAATGAGACACATGACGACCATATCAGTTCTTCCGCCAGGACCGTAAACTGTGAAAAGTCTTAGAATTATGCAATTAATTCCGTAAAAGTCTGAATA
>CAYJTF010000064.1:0-3283 GCA_964373165.1 uncultured archaeon | reverse complement strand
GGTGCAGGTGTCCACTGATTAAAGGGGGACGCTAGCTGGGTTCAGAACGTCGTGAGACAGTTCGGTCATTATCTATTGGAGGTGCTGTCGTCTGAGAGGAAGGAAGGGTGAGTACGAAAGGAACGCCCTTTCGTGGCCACTGGTGAATCGGTTGTGCATGCAACGCCGAGTAGCTACGCCATCATCAGATAACCGCTGAATGCATCTAAGCGGGAAGCTGTCCTCAAAAATAGACGATGACTCATATTGCTGGTAGGCGACTATCGGTGATGTGTATAAGGCTCCTATAGACTATAGGGTTGATAGGACAGAGGTGTACGCATCAAGAGTTCGCTCGAGATGTTCAGCCTACTGTTACTAATCGCCCAAAAGACCTAGATTGCTAAAGATGATAACCTATGATGGTAAACTCTTATTTTTTATAGAATATTTGATCTGATGTCTTTATGAGATGTGAGTTTTGATATAGTAACTACTATCTAGTAAATCTTATTTTCTATTCTATAGAAATGTTTAAATAACATATATTACTATTTAGTAGTGATATTATGACTGATTTGTCACCAAAATATCCAAATCAACGCTCTTTAAGAAATCTGTATGGTTTAATAACAGATGTAAATTTGTTTGGTTCTTTACCAAATCCTTTGGAATACAGCGCTAGAGTTCCTTTACAAGCATCTTTAGCTTATCTACTTCTGATGGGATATAGAACTCAAGAAGTTACTGCACAACTTACTGATGGAAGTGCTGCAAAAGAAGCCGCTACTGTGGTTGATTATCTTTCAAAAATAGTAACTAACTTGACACCTTATGTTTTTGATTCTTCCGTTGGTTTGAATAATAATGTACAGCAAGGATTGTCAACCGCCATTTTTGGTATGATGGTATTAGGATCAGTGTTTCTGTTGCTAGGTTATGCAACAGGCCCGGCTATTTTTGAAGTTCCAAGAAGATTTCTTGCACAAACAAAATATCAATATAAAGTAAACAAATCTGCACAAGATTTGCTCGCAAGTTTAGATCTAGACAAATTGTATATAGTTTCTGATGTTGAGCCAAAAAAGGGTTCAAAAGCGTTGGTATTGTTAGAACTTGGAGATATGTCTAACCCTGCTTGGGTATTTGAAATTGATACTAGATATACCGGAGAGGATGCGGCAAGACGAGCAATCGATAAATTAAAAGGTCTTCTGTTAGGTCTGGGAAATGTTAGAGGATCGCATTATCTGCAAATATGAAACTAGTGGATCAAGATAAACCTGTAAGTTAATAAATCTTTTTGCATATACTTTGTATGGTATCAATGGAAGAAAGAGCTTACACTATCAACATAAGAAGAGGAACGCTAACTTCTCCGAAATGGGAGAAAAGCAATGATTCCGTAGTTTTCGTTAAAAAATTCTTGGAAAGACATATGAAGACGAAGGATGTGAAGATAGATAATTCAATTTCCGAGAAGATATGGGAGCACGGGAGCAAATATCCTGTAGGGAAAATAAAAGTAAAAGTAAGAAAGGATGATGACGGCGTTGCCACGGCCTATCTGTGGGGAAAAGAGCCTCTAATTTTAGAAGAGCCTAAAAAGAAAGGTAAAGAAACGAAAGTAGAAGAACCAAAAGAAGAAGTTAAGGAAGGAAGTGTAGCGGAAGAAACCAATGAAAAAATAAAAACTTAAATATATAATACATAGGCTAACTATGAGACTTTTAATAGAGTTCGTAGCATTGAAAGATTGTTCTTATGATTTAAAATACTACCATAAAGCTCAAGGTTTCATGTATAGACTATTGGAAGGCTCGCCTTATTCTGTGTTGCACAATAGAAAAAACTACAAATTCTTTTGCTTTTCAAACATAATGCCACCAAAGGATTTTGTGAAAGACGATAGAAGAACTTTTATCATATCCTCTCCTGATAAAATTTTTATGGAAACAATCAAAGAAAAAGTGGAAAAACTGCCAGAAAATGAAGTTAATATCGGTGAGACATTGTTTAGGGTTTCGGGTATAAAGACTTTAGAGACCAGGATCGGAAAGAATTGTAGTTTAATAAGCGGCACACCAATTGTAATCAGAATTCCTAAAGAAAAGTTTGTATTGTATGGTATAGAGTCAAAATTCAATTATGCCTACTGGAAGAAGGAACATTCTTTTGAGGCTTTCTTGAAGCAGCTTCTAGAAAACATATACAAGAAGTACGAATCTTTTCACAAGACAAAGGTCGAAAGAGAGTCTCTTTTCCAACAGTTTGTTTTCAAGAAGAGTGTGTGCAACCACGTTGTCATTGACGGCATAGAAAGAAAGGTTTTCGGTTCGTTGTGGGAGTTTGGGTTCGATTATTTAAACAAGGAGCAGCAGAATATTTTACAGTTTGCTGTTGATACTGGGTTTGGTGAGCTGAACAGTTTGGGGTTTGGGTTTATGAATGTGGTGGGATAAAATGTTAAGAGAAATCGCTGAAGTTGGAAAAGTTTCTGGAGAAGGTTTTATAACACACATATTTAATCAAAAACAGATTGAGGCTAGCAAGAATACTAGCGATAGCAGGAAAGAGAAAAAAATAGAGCTAAAGTTAATCACCATAAATTTTGACAAAGATGGTAGATATAATGGAGCTGGAATTGAGGGTTATGATGTGAATAATAAAGAAAAGTACTATTATAGAAAAGGTTCTTCTAATGGCCCAAACTATTCACCGGCTTGCGTATTGCAAAAAGACGTTAAAAAATCCTTTAGGAAAATAAAATTATGGTTCAACAATAGCGTAGAAGATAATGAATTTATTTCCAGTTTAAGACAAGAATTGGATGAAAATGAATCTAGGATTAAAAACGATATCGAAAGGTTGTGGAATGAGTATAAAACACAAAAGACCAATTTCGGATTAGTTATAAAAGTAGATAATAAACACGCAGGAGAGTTAGACGCCTTCAAAACCATAATAAATAACATATACAGATTAAAACTAGAAAGAACTAAAAAAAATAATGGCCGTAACTCTGAGAACATATCCACTTGTTTAATTTGTCATAATGAGAAATATGTTTATGCTAACATATCAGAAGCATTACCATTCTCCACAACAGAAAAGCGAGGGTTTTTAACCAACGTAAATGAGCTTGAATCATGGAAAAACATACCGGTTTGCAAAGATTGTATCGATGATATTAAGAAGGGTAAAAATTTTTTAGATAGTAAACTAAATTTTAGCTTATATGGAAAAATCAATTTCTACATAATACCAAAGTTTATTGTCGGAGACATCGATAAGAATATATTGG
>CAYJTF010000063.1:0-3351 GCA_964373165.1 uncultured archaeon | reverse complement strand
ATAGATCAGGAGGAAATAGTATTACCATCCATTCTTTGGATACCGTTTACTAAGCAAATTAACTCATCCACTTGGGTTTTATTCCAAATTCCTCTAAATATTTTGAAATTTCATAGATTGGCAAACCAGCTATGCATGATGAAGTACCTTTAATATATTCAACAAAAACTGAAAATTTCTTCATGTGGAAAAAACCGCCCGCGCCATTGAAACCTTCTTGTGTTAAAACATATGCATTTATCTCATCTTCCGTCAGTTTTTTTATTTTGAGAGTTGTCTTAGGTGACTTACAGCTCTATTCCTAGAATCTACTATAGCAAAACCAGTTATTGCAATAACTTTCTTTCCGCTCAGCATTCTTAACATTTCTTTGGATTTCTCCTCGTTCTTTGGCTTGCCTAGCAATTCGCCGTCAATCAACATCATCAAATCTGCTCCTAAAACAACAGCATCTTCATTTCTCGATGCAACATGTTCTGCCTTTTTTAATGCCAATTTTTCAACATATTCTTCGGGTGATCCGTAGCTATCGACAATCTCTTCTACATCGCTAGAAATCACATCAAACTTGTATCCTGCCTTTTCCAATATCTCCTTTCTACTTGGAGAACTTGAAGCTAAAATTAATCTTTTCATAATATTTGTTAAAGATTCAAAACTATATAATCACTATTGATTATTATGAACGAGTGTGTCTTTTGCGCTATAGCTAGTAAGAAAATTAAAAGTAGAATCGTATATGAAGACGATGCCACCGTATCTGTATTGGATATAACACCTAAATCAAAGGGAATGTGTTTAGTTATACCAAAAAAGCATTTCGATTTCTTTGATGAAGACATACAAACAGCAACCAAAACTTTCAAATCTGCTTTAATAGTGGCACAAAAAGTCAAAACCTCTCTGAACCCGTTAACAATTTTCTTTGCATCACTACAGGCCCAAATACCTCATTTCAATATAAGAGTATATCCAGTTTATGAGAACCAAATACCACTAATAGAAAATAGACCCATAGAGGTTGATGAAAAGGAAATGGATGAAATAGCAAACAAGATAAAGTCAATTGATGTGAATTTACCGGAAGAGATAGAAACTGAAGAATCTGTTGAAGAAGAGCCCAAACAAGAGATTGTTGAAATAGAGAAAAAGGTTGCTGTTGAAAAAGATGACAGACATAGGGATGATAAAAAATTTTGGTTCAAAAAATCATTTGAAACAGCTTGAGGTGATATAATGAAAATAGATGTTGAAATCGTAGACGTTTTACAAGAAAAGGGTGAATACGAGGTTATCATAGGTCAGGGAAATTTTTCTGTTTTAACTGTGGATGATCTTCATATGGTATTGAAAAAATCCGCTGGCAAAGGAGAGTTTGCGATTGCTATGAACGAATCTGATCCGAAACTAGTTAGAGTCAACGGCACAAATGAAGAACTGAAAAAACTGGCAGCAGAAGCAGCATTAAAAATAGGTGCGGGACATTGTTTTGTTATATTTATGAAAGATATTTATCCCATCAACGTACTGACAGAAATAAAACATTATCCAACAGTCTGCAACATTTACGTTGCTACATCCAACAAACTACAAGTATTAACAGTAGAGACAAATCTGGGTAAATCGGTTATAGGAATAGTTGATGGGTATACTATGGAAAAAATCGAAAACGATGATGAAAAAAAACAAAGAAGAGACCTCATAAATAAAATAGGATTTGGTTTACCCTGATTGAAATATAAGCTTAGCACATTATACACTAGCTTTTAGAATTATTTCTGTACTTTTCAAATCTTTGTTTATTCAGATTCATTTTTTTCATATATTCTTCTTCTAAATTTATATTCAATATATTCGCTATTATCAAAATGTAAATGAAACAATCTGTGATTTCTTCTTTCAAATTTTCAATTCTATCTTTAGACGGTTCTTCTCTTGCATTTTCATAATCTCTACTAATTTTTTTAATCATATTAGCAAATTCGCCTATTTCACCTGTGAGTGCAACAATCAGTTTTTCTAATTTTCGTATTAATTCCTGGGTATCATTAGAAATTTTTCCAAATATCTTGAAATACTCTTCATCAAAGGCTTCTTGTTTTTTTTGTAAGTCAATTAATTCCATATATAAATAATGGCTGTTAAGAATTAAACAATTGATATTTGATCGCTAATAATAATTAATAAACATATGGAATCTCTATATATTAGAACGCATCAGTGGTCCAGTGGCTAAGATCCTGGCCTTCCAAGCCAGTGACCCGGGTTCGAATCCCGGCTGATGCATGACAATTTAATCAATGACAATAAATAAGAATCATCAAACAAATATTTTATAAACTTTCTTAATTCTATTTAATTCATGACTGCATTCACTTCAGATGAAAAAAAATTAATCGAATATGCAAGAAAAGCAATAGTAAAATATAACAAATTACGTAAAGCAAAGTTAGGAATTGATACACTATATGTCTTTATTATGTCGGATAGCGGAAAAATATACGATGGTGCTTGTTTTGAAACAAATCTTTCACATAGTAACATCTGTGCAGAAAGACATGCAATAGCGAATATGATTTTAAAAGAGACTTACAAAGCAAAGGTAAAAATCGTGGTTGTAGCGGATCCTGTACCAGATATACAAAAACATAGCACTCCTCCTTGTGGCACATGCAGACATGTTATAAGAGAATTTGGCAAGCCAGATACTACGATTATATGCATGCAATATATTCAGCGAAAAAAAGACTGGATATTTCCTAAAATAGAAAAACATAAAATAAAGGAACTTTATCCGCAACCTTACATGCCTGTTAAGTGGGTTGATGACACACAACTTTATTTTATCTCACACGGATATGTTGTGTGCAATTCAAATTTTCTTTCAGAAATTTTACAATTTTCACTTTGTTAAAACTTCTCTCAATCTCATATGTTAATATTCAAATCCAATTTTCTTTCTTCTTCCAGAATAATCTTTTCATCAACTCTTGTAGATGGGTGTTTCGGTCCGAGTAAATCACATACTTCTGGTCCTTTAGAAATTTCAAACGTGCCTATTCTTTCAGCTATTTTTATTATTTCATTTTTGTCAAATCCAAGTAAAGGGCGTAAAACAGGAATCTCTACAACTTTGTTTATAACCACCAAATTTTCCAGGGTTTGACTTGAAACCTGAGCCAAATTTTCTCCGGTTACTAAAAAATCACACTTCTCTTTTTTCGCTATTTTTTCAGCTATTTTATACATGAGCCTTTTGGTCAGAACAAAATAATGTTTATGCGTGCATTTCGTAGCAATTTCTTGATATTCTTTGGCCTGAAAAGCACAGTATTGACAGGTATAATTATC
>CAYJTF010000062.1:0-3541 GCA_964373165.1 uncultured archaeon | reverse complement strand
AAGCTTCGTTTAATAAGTCAAGTGTCTTTTTAATTAATTTTATATTTTGTTGATAGTTTTTTAGATTACTATATTGTTCAAAAAATGGAACAAGTTTCTCATATCTTGCACTTTGATAGGCTCCATTAGCAGATATGTTGAATGAGTTAATAGCAATCTGTGCAATAACTTGTTCCTTTGAAAAGCGTCTCGCGGGAATACTTATATTTTCAATAAATGGGTGTTTTGTCGCTTCTGTAAAAACAAATTCTTTCATGTCTCCTGTTAGAGAGTTTAATTTCTCACCGGCATTCAATACTTGTCCTAATTGTAAGCGCCTAAATAATTCTCTTAGTTCCTCATCAGTTGCATCTGTTATTAAAGCTATTGGAATTTCATAGTCTTCAATTTTATCTAAAATAGTTTTATCAATTGTGTCTACATTTCCATAACCTTCTATCTCTAAACCTGCATTAAAAAATGAAAAAATGCTTTGAAGCCTTTGCTGCCCATCTACACAATCATATAAATCTTTTTTTTGTATGTACAAAAAAATAACTGGAATTGGTATCCCATTTATCATTGAATCAATAAGTTTTGCTCTCTTTTCGTCTGACCAAACATTAGGTTCTCTTTGATAGTCTTGAAATTGTATTCTATCTCTATTTTTAATAATTTCTATAACTTTCCAGTTAACTATTTTATGTTTCATAATAAAGATTCTCCTAAATATTGGTTGATTTTTTCTCTTTTTTCACGTTCAATAATATCGGCTTCGAAAGCTTTAATTAACCGCTTTAGCCACCTCTCAAAAAAGTTTATGTCGGTTCCAATAAATTCGTCATTTTCATCAAATTCATCTTCAGAAAATATATTTAGACTAAGCTTCGAATCCTTGAGAGATATAATATTTTTTAAGAAGGCATACTTTTTTCGAATGTTTTTATCTAAGCTTGGGTGATCTATCAATTCTATATCGTATGGTTTATCTTGACTGAATTGAGTTCTAAATAATAAAGATAATAAACCCCAGTCGTTCTGGTTTAATGAGCATCCTATTATCCTTAGCTTATCACAATTTAGAAGTTCGAATGCTTTGCCCCATAAATAATTGAATGGATAATTTTCAATCCTCTTTGTTACAGAAGGGGGTATCCACAGAGAAGTTGTTTCGTCTAAAGTCGGCTCATTTTCTGAAACAATCACAGGGTTACCTTTTCTCCAATTGAACGACCCATGTATTTTTAATAAAGGCGGGATTTCTGTCATTTTTTCTGAAATTTTATACTGTGATGAATTGCAATAAATAGAATAATTTACTTCTTCATAGACTTTTTGATAAGCTATATCAATCAGACTATCATAATTAAGGCTTATTATTCCTTGTAATTTTTCTTTTTGTAGAACACCACTTGAACTATGAAGAGTCAATAGCGTCTGTGCCAAATTTGGCACTATATAATTTCCCCCTTCTTTAAGAGTGTTTTGTATATCTTCATGAAATAAATGTCTCAGTTTATTAGCAAGAACTGAATATTGTTTTACTTCCAATGTTTCAATTAAACTTATCAGGTGCTCTATATTTTGGTAGCGTGGATCCGCGTGTAAAAAATATTTTATCATCTCTTTGATTTCTGGATCCTGCGAAGCTATTGGTAAAATTCTTTCATTAATATCTCCCATTAGCAAGGATTTCGATATGTTTATCCTCTGAATTTCTGCTTGTGTTGCTCCAGCTCCAAGTAAGTAGACAACTCTTGTAGGTTCTGGCATATGTAATCTATAGAATTTATGGTTAAAAATCTGATATTTTGGAAACTATTATTAAATGTCTCTGATTTCTACTTCTCCATTTCATTGCACTCAGGGCACCTAATGAATGGATATCGGGCCTTGAACCCGCAATTTTTACATATCTTTTCTTCATTCTGAAGCGGTATCCTATCCCTAGCAGCTGCGTCTTCCATGTGGTCCTTCATACTCATTGAGGCCATTCGTTTTCTCTGCCTTTCATTATCACCTTTTCTTACAAGTCCCATAATTATCACTTATTACTTCACAATTAAACTCTTAAGAATCTTTTATTGTAAAAGTGAATATGCGGATAAAGGATATTGCCAAAGAGAATAGACCTCGGGAAAGGCTCATAAAACATGGATTTCCTGCATTAAGTGACGCCGAATTACTCGCTTTAATTCTTCAGAAGGGTACAAAAGAAGAAAATGTCATTGACATGTCAAATAGACTACTCTCCAAGTACGGGATTAGTAAACTATCTGAATTGTCTCTTAAAGAGCTTCAAGAAATAAGAGGCATAGGACCTGCAAAAGCTATGCAGGTTATGGCTTTGTTTGAATTCAATAAGAGGCACAATCTTGTAGTTAAGCCGATAAAATATATCAAATCCACAGAAGATGTTTTCTCTATTTTTCATGAAAAGCTAAAGGGTGAGAAGCAAGAAATATTTATGATAATTATGTTGAATAGTAAAAATATGATAATCGGTGAAGAAACTATATCTATTGGTACGCTTGAGCAAACATTAACACATCCGAGAGAAGTTTTCAAGCCAGCAATCAAAAATTCCGCCAGCAGGATAATACTTGTACATAATCATCCTTCAGGAGACCCAAACCCTTCAGACGCAGATAGAAAACTGACAGATAGACTAGTAGAGTCTGGTGACTTATTGGGCATAAATGTAATAGACCATGTTATAATAGGTGACAAAAAATGGTGGAGCTGGAGAGACGAAAGGTAAGCTAATTAATCAAATTCCCAGAAAATGCATTGACCTAACATTTTTCATTTAACAAAATTAAACCTCTATACATTCTTCTCTCAGTATGTTATCTAAAATTTTATATATAACTTTAAAACTGAATTGCATAAGTTCAATATCTTTTTGCTCGGTTGAGCTTTTACCTCCGTGAAATAGATTGCAACGGACTCTATAAACAACATCAACTATTTCTTCTAGTTTCGTTCTGTCTGTTATTGTAATGGGCGGGTCTGGATTAACGGGTCTCATATCTTTGACTTCGTATTTTATAAGTTCATTCATTGATTCATTAAACGTAGAAGAAAATGTTTTTGACCTGAACCAGTCTTTGTATTCTTCTTTGAATTTCTCCACTCGTTTATCAGCACTTCTTAAATTGAATTTCGAAGTTGTAAAAGCTTCAAATGGTATCCATACGTAAATTAGGCTATCTGCCCAGAATATGCCTGGATTAAGACCGCTAACAGTCCCAGTGTAATTTTTTCTTGCTCTGCCCATCCAAGTTTTGATAATGTCTTTTCGTAGCTCGTCATTCATGTAGCAACTCCCCAGAAAATGCCTTTGAAAGAATGCTTGATTTTATAAAATGGAGTTTTTCCCGAGACTTATGATTCGCTTCTTTTAGTTTCTCCATGTAATTATACACTGATTCCAGATATGATGCGATAGATTTTTGTTCTTCGAGCGGTGGTAAAGGAATTTGTATCGAATCAACATGTTTTCTACTTATTGCTGAAAATGTTGAACCTGACCCAAGAGATTATATATCGTTTTCTCTGC
>CAYJTF010000061.1:0-3645 GCA_964373165.1 uncultured archaeon | reverse complement strand
AAAGCCGCCAAAAGCGGTAAAAATCCCTTATTGCAAGAGATGCAGCTATTATGAATTTTGCTGGTGCTAACTTATAGATTAGTAAATCACAGTTTACTAAAAGCTTAAATATTAGTAAAGTATAGATTACTAATATGGATATAAGCAAACTTGTGCAGTTCAATGAATGGTGGACAACAGGCAAAGTGAGAGAAAGCCTCTTGAAAGAGTACAAAAGGCCTTTATTTGGTACGATAGTAAATTCATTGAAAGACAGACAAATAACGCTCTTGTACGGTTTAAGAAGAGTTGGGAAAACCACGTTGTTTTATCAGCTTATAGACGAGCTACTTAAGAGCGGAGTGACACCGAAAAACATCTTGTATTTCTCTTTCGATGAGTTTGTTGAGGATTTGAACGATCTTGTAAAGACATATGAAGTAGAAGTATTGAGAACACCTCTTGCTGAGGCCGGGAGGGTTTTCATCTTTTTCGACGAGGTTCAAAAGCTGGAGGACTGGCAGAATAAGATAAAAATATTTTACGACTTGTATCCAAATATAAAGTTCTTCTTATCTGGCTCAGCTTCCATAACCATACAAAAGAAAGCGAATGAAAGCTTGGCCGGCCGTTTATACAGCTTCATGCTAAAACCTCTGAGCTTTTCTGAATTTCTAGCTCTAAAAAACGTAAGATTTAGTTTCGAAGAATGGAATATTTACGAAAGCAGAGTGTTGCCTTTGTTCCATGATTTTCTAAGGAAAGGTGGCTTCCCGGAGATAATCAACGAAAAAGACGAAGACAAGATATCGGATTACATAAAAAATGCTGTTATAGAAAGAATATTGATGATCGACCTTCCTTCAGAATTTGGACTAAAAGATCCAAGGCTTTTGAAGACATTGGTTGAAATGACAGCCCATAACACAGGCTTTATTCTAAATTACGATTCTGTTTCAAAAAGTTTGCAACAGTCCAAACCGACATTAATAAACTATGTGAATTACTTAGAGTACGCTATTGTCATAAAGCTTGTTAAAAATCTCAGAAGAGGATTCTTGTCGACTTCAAGGAAAATGAAAAAAATGTATTTTTCAAATGCTGCATTTTGCTTTCCCTATTCAAGAGCACAGATAAATGAAAGTAATTTCGGTAAAATAATAGAAAACGCAGTTTTGCAAGAGACAGACGCAGAGTACTATTACAGGGAAGGATCTGTGGAAATAGATTTTATTCTAAAGACTGCAACAAGCATAATACCTGTAGAAGTGAAATATGGGAAAGAAATTGACATTCAGAAATTCGCCAGTATAGTTAAAGCACTTGACGTTGATTTTGGATTGATCATAACCAAAGATTTTTTCAAAGACACTTTAATTGATGGAGTTAGAATAGTTGCTGTTCCGGTATGGGTCTTTCTCTCCTTTAAGGAAAAGTTTTTAAAGTGAGTTTATGGCTAAAAATTATTACATATTAAAAAGTGGTAGACTGAAAAGGAAACAGAATACCATCTATATAGAAAACGAATCTGGTAAAAAGGCTATACCGATAAATGATGTGAAATCGTTGTTTGTCTTTGGAGAGATTGACCTCAATACGAAAATTTTGAACTTTCTGGCCCAAAACAAAATACCGGTTCATTTCTTCAACTACTATGGCTTTTATTCTGGAAGTTTTTATCCTAGAGAAACTCTGCTGGCAGGTTCCATTTTAGTGAAGCAGGTAGAGCATTATCTTGATAACAAGAAAAGAATAGAAATAGCTAAGGAAATCATAAACTCCGCATGCTACAATATTTTGCAAAATTTACTTTACTACAAGAAATACGGAAAAGATGTCGATGAGTATATACAAACAATACAGGTTGAAATGGGTTCAATTGGAAACGTAAATACCATTCAAGAACTGATGGGAGTTGAAGGAAGAGTAAGAGATACTTATTATCAGGCATTTGATAAAATACTCAGACCTGGATTTGAATTTGAAAAAAGGACTAAAAGACCACCAGAGAACATGATTAATTGCATGATCTCTTTCGGAAACTCGTTGCTCTACACAACCGTACTCTCAGAGATTTACCATACACAGTTAAATCCAACCATAAGTTTTCTTCACGAGCCCGGAGAAAGAAGATTTTCATTAAGTTTGGATGTAAGCGAGATCTTCAAGCCAATCATTTCTGATAGGATAATTTTCAATCTAATAAATAATCGCATAATAAAGGAAGAACATTTTGAAGAAGAATTAAATTATTGCTATTTGAACGATGCGGGAAGAAGGATATTCGTTAAAGAGTATGACGAAAAACTCAATACCACAATAAAACACAAACAACTGAAAAGAAAAGTGTCGTATAAACATTTAATCAGAATAGAATGCTACAAGCTGATAAAACATATCATTGGCGAAAAGAAGTATGAAGGGTTTAAGATGTGGTGGTAAATGATCTATGTTATAATTGTTTACGACGTGGCTGTGGAGAGGGTGAACAAAGTGTGTCAATTTCTTAGGAGGTATCTAAGTTGGGTCCAGAACTCTGCTTTTGAGGGTGAATTGACAGAAAGCCAACTATTATCTGTAAAGGTTGGCCTATCCGAAATAATCGACAAGAAAGTAGACTCTGTGCTTATTTTTATTTCTTCTAACAAAAAATTGATTAAGAAAGAAGTTTTGGGTGTCGAAAGAAATTATGTAGAAACAGTAATTTAGCGAGCATTTTTAAATAAATACACTATCCGAACTTCACGAACAACGATACCAAATTTTTAATATTTAAATGAGTATTGCCTAATTTAGTTGCGGGGGTTTGAATAGAACTAGTGTAGTATTGAAATTTTTTATCACTTCATAGTTTACATGCTTGTCTTGTTTGTTTGAATAGAACTAGTGTAGTATTGAAATGCAGTCAGTCCAGCCAAAAATCCAAATGCTATCAAAATGTTTGAATAGAACTAGTGTAGTATTGAAATTTGCTGTCGCTGCCGCGACACTAACTATTACAGTGTTAGGTTTGAATAGAACTAGTGTAGTATTGAAATCAAGATACAACTTCACCGCATCAGGAGACAGCATCAACGGTTTGAATAGAACTAGTGTAGTATTGAAATAAGCACACCTATTGTGAGGATCAGATTGAATATCTTGGTTTGAATAGAACTAGTGTAGTATTGAAATTGGGACGCTGCTGCCTTTCTCGCCCCATATCTCCAGCAGTTTGAATAGAACTAGTGTAGTATTGAAATCTTGTAATCCATTTTGTACCAACGCCTGAAACAGTTATGTTTGAATAGAACTAGTGTAGTATTGAAATGAAATTATTTTCATTATTTCCATTGATGTCTCTTCTGGTTTGAATAGAACTAGTGTAGTATTGAAATTTACATGATATTCGTGTTTGTCGCATTGAAGATTTTGTTTGAATAGAACTAGTGTAGTATTGAAATGCAATCTCGGACAAGCAAGAAGATTGCTCAGAAAAAGTTTGAATAGAACTAGTGTAGTATTGAAATATGAATGCCCTGACGTTTTAGAATCTCCTTTAATCCAGTTTGAATAGAACTAGTGTAGTATTGAAATTGGCAAGGTTTGATATAGTTGCTACTGAATCCGTGTGTTTGAATAGAACTAGTGTAGTATTGAAATTTGCTGTCGCTGCCGCGACACTAA
>CAYJTF010000060.1:0-3746 GCA_964373165.1 uncultured archaeon | reverse complement strand
AGCAAATAATTATCATCCTATTTAAAAAAACTTTTGATAACATTTATAAACAAAAAGCTCCTTATTAATACACATGACCTCAATAATGCAGATGTTGGTAAATGGTCAAAATGATTTATCTTGGTTTGAATCTAATCTAGAAAGTTTGAGATTAAAATATAATAATGAGTTTATAGCTTTTTATAATAAGGGGGTTATAGAACACGATTCTAATTTAGATAGTCTAATGAAAAAGCTAAAGAGTAAAAACATAGACCTTTCTAATGTATTTATAAAATTTGTAAGCAAAATAAAATCAATTCTCTAGTTAAATGAAAAATAGAATTCCTTTACAAATAATTGAAGGAAGATTAGTTCTAACAGCAGTTATAGAATGTAAAAGACTAAGAGTCCAAAGACAATTAATGGCTTTCGTTATAGATACAGGAAGTCCAAATTCTTATCTTAGTGATAAAGATGTAAAAAGGCTACAAATTCCAATCAAGGACAGCTTATCCAAAGAAGAAGTAGATTTTGGAGGATCAAGGTTTAAACAGATTTCTTTACCAAAAATTACAATGTATTTACTTAAAGAAGGAGCAGAAAAAGGATATGTAGAATTTCAAGTATCTTTATCAGCCCTAAAGACTACAAAAACTTCAATTGAAAAAATACAAATCGCTCAAACTCTTCCATCAATCATTGGTATAGACTTTCTAAAAGAACAAAGATTATCTCTGCATGTTATCCTCATGGAGAATCTTGCATATCTAGAGTATGAAAATTAAAACTTGTTTTTGATAACATTTATAAAACAAAATAGTCTCGTTTCCATTATGCCGCGATCGCATAACCTGGTATTGCGCAGTTAGTGTGCTAGCGTGGGATTGCTAAGGTATGTAAGAATCCTGTTTCCTTCGGGATGTCTGGGTTCAAATCCCAGTCGCGGCGTTATACATCTTGTGCATACGCCAAAGGTTTAAATAATAGAAAAAAATGATGGTTACTAAAAATGGATGAGTATCAATACAAGACTAAAAAATATACGATCTTACTGATTGTTTGCTGTATGTTAAATTTGTTTGGCCTATTTGGTGTTTTATGGATAGATTTTTTTAAAAACCAGCCTTTTTTTGGTATAATAGACCTTTTTACAGGAGGGAATCTCTTGGCTTTGATATTAAGCAGTATTGGTTTTGCTCAAACCAGAACTGAAGAATCATATGTTTTTATAAAGAAATTGATGATACTGAATCTTGTCATTTCTATTGCTTTGCTAACATGGTGGATATTTCCCTTTATCGCTTATTGGCTAATCTCTATTTCTTCATAGCTTAAAATTTGTCTATTTAATTATATAAAGGTCTTAAAGGGAGTCTTTCGGCAAGCTCTAAGGAGGAGCATCATGCATGCCATTATTTTTACATTAATGTTAGTGTTTGTCTTTGTCCAAAGCACATTAGGTCATCCAAATAAAATACTTGGCCCATCAACTCCTTTTAAGGACATCTTGGGGGATGCTCTACAACTTAATGCTGTGGACTCAGATACCCAGTCTTGGCTAAAGTTTGAGGGAAGATCAAAGAATCGCATTCCAAATCACTTTATCCATCGAAAAGATAACCAAGATCCAGATAGAACTTATTTTCCAAAACGACCTAAAGGGATTAAGAAAGGAGATCGTATTTTTAATAGCGGCTGTAAGCAGTGACCGAAACGGATTTCCTGTCCCTGTAGTTGTAGGGATGGCGATAGCCGAAGGTTTTGATCCGATGAATGTGGTAGACACTTCTATACTACCTCCATCACATTGGAAACATGATTATCGATTCTATCTCGAATTAACAGAAGGCAAATTCATCAAAGCACAGATTAAAGAAGGCATTTCATTATTAGAGATGTTTGAGCATTTGAGCGATAAGATTTTTCCTTCAACATTCGGTCGAAAAAACCTCTCTTTCAAGAAAATCCAGAATGTCTACAGCAGGAAATCTCACATTCGTATTTCCTCCAAAGCAGCTCAATTTCTCAAGACAAGGCTGAATGATTTATATCTTATGTACGGTTCCATTCGAATACTATAGAAATGTTTCTATCTCTTGTTCATCAAGTGAGTAAGCTGGATTGGTCATCTACTTTCTGACCTAAAGCTCCAGAAGATGAGGTGAAAAAGCTAATCGAGGGCATCTATACATTGGGTTTCGAGGGGCTGAAGAAACTGCATGGATAAGATTGAGAACTGTTGAGTTTAGCAGTTTAAGCCCCTCTATGTGTGGACACAGGTATGGGGTTTTTGTTTTAGAGAGAGCAAAACTATATAAGGATGCTGTTAAAATATAAGTCAGATGAAATCTAAAATTCTGCTTGCAACATCTATCGGAAATATTCTTGGTACCGTTCTTTTTATTCTTAGTTATGTAATTAGACCTCAGAGATTTTACTCATCTATAACCTCTTTCAAATTTCCTGAGTGGTTACATATAATTATCTTTGGATTTTTTCTTTTTCATCCGATTCTTATTGGAGTATCATTAATCACATTTATATTATCAATTATTACTATTGTGAATGTTCGTAGAAAAGGTCCAGAATATGGTAGCATGAAATTAGCAATCTTGAATTTAATAGTTGCCATATCAATATCCTCTATACCTTTGTTATTCTTTATTGTTTTTTCATAAACTATTAGGTTCTGAGAGACCTGGCCATGATAAGATTCTGGAGTCTTTCTTTATTGATTATATCTTATGTTTCAGGTGGAATAAACCTTGCCTATTCGGAAATAGGAAAATTCTATCCCGAAACTGTTCAAAAAGACTTCGTAGTAGATGCACCTTGGAGAGTCGAATCAGTAGATATGGAGTTTCCCCTGTTCGTTTACATCAAAGATAGTGATAAAAATTCTTTTGTTCTACAAAACATTAAGGTATATGATCGCAATACCAACTCATTGCTTTTACAATATGATCCTGAGTCAGATATAAGAATAAGTTCACCTGCTTGGACATATTATTTCACAGGAAATGATCTAATCAAAAATAAACATCAAAGATTACTTACTCCAAGAGATTTTGGTATTACCTCTGGAGGCATATTTCTTGATCTTGAAATCAAAATAGCGATAGAGCTATCATTTGACATTGTGCAAAGATTACAGATTTATGTTGCTGAATCTCCACTGCCAAGATTTGAAAATTGGTATTCAGGAGATGTTCATTATCATTCAGAATTTACTTTAAATCCGAAGGATTTTGGAAGCCCCCTTGAAGCTACAGATCAAGCCCGAAAAGCTATAGGTCTTGATTGGGTCACAGCAACAGATCACTCGCCTGATTATGGTGAGGAAAGCATCTCAAAAAGTTATGATGGCAAAAGGGCGTTAGAAAAGTGGGAATCAACAAAAGCTAAATTTAAAAACTACGATAGGATGTCAAGCAAAACATCCTCAAACACCCGCAAAAATGTTTATAAGCTTCAGTTGTTTTCGACAATGCATGAAGCAGAATCTTGAAAAAGTAATTACAAGAACTTACAAGCTTGTGAAAGACATCAACCAGAAAATAGATTACCTGATTGAAACTCAAAGAGATAACTTCTATAGAGATCGACGGTATTCAGAGCCGTAAAAGTAAACTCACCCCTTTTTCGGCGCATTAACAACTTGCCTGACGTCCAGTCGCGGCGTTCAAAATTAAAAATTATCAGAACAAATAAAATTAAAGGAAAAAAGAAAAAAAATTCTAAAAATTATCTTTTCCTTCTTGTTG
>CAYJTF010000059.1:0-3827 GCA_964373165.1 uncultured archaeon | reverse complement strand
CGCCTTTTTTTTACCTCTTTCTCATGACTATAAAAAATCGGTCGTTCGTTTTCTGTTAATAGGAATAAATCATAGCTACTTTTGAGTAATGGTAAACATTTTAATATTGCCATATTAACTGTTAATATGAAGATGAAATACTTTGTTGTTATCGTTCTTGCATCAGTTTTGATTATTCAAAGCTCGATGGCATTGGATCTTCCGCAAAAAATATATGATTACGAGGCAACAACAACAAGATGCGATTATTTTTTAGAAGATAATTCAACTGCGCTGTTAGAAGACATATACACATTTTTGAAACTCCCGAAAGAAGACTTGGTGGATAAATCTAAAGAAATAAATGAGAATTTTTTTTCCAAGTATTCTGATGGCATTTGTGATTTAGATCACTTTCTTATTGATTTAAACACGACAGCTGATATAGGACTGACCTTTAATCAAATAGGCGAATTAAAAATGGCAATATTATCAATCAACTCTGATATGAAGGATATTGTAATTAAACCAGATAGGCCGCTGTTTGTATATTCTACATTTGATAGAATACTATCGTCATTCATTCCACGCAACGAACTAACAGGTGGTCAAAGCGCACCTTATTTGTTAGGAAAAACAGAAGTTGTTTTGATATTTATAAACAGTCCTGGTGTCACTTGGTCTAACGAAATAAATAATGTTTTCAGCAAGGTGTTAGATGCGACGACTTGGTTGAAAAGCCAATCTCCCGCAAGTGCGAATTCCGATTTTGAAATAGTATATAACATTGCAAACATTGATTACGATCCGAATAACTGCGATTTAAGTGATGGTTTTTGCGCTTGCAACTCATGGATGGAAGACGCTGTCAAAAATTTAGGTGCTGTTGACAACAATCATGACAATAGATATACAGATGACTTGGTAAAATTTATTAAATCTAATACGCAAGCTGATAATGTTGTTTTAACTTATATCATCAAGGAATCTCCTTTGTTTTCTTCTGTTGCGGGTTATGCTTGTCCCTACCCGTTTTTTGGAGTTGGAGAAAGAACTGCAGTTTACTATAAAACATGTTTTATTGCTTGCCAGACTAACGGAATGGATGTGTACGCTCATGAACTGTTACATCTGTTTGGAGCATGTGATGAATATCAAGGATGCGGAGAATTTTATGGCTGCAATAGCCCATGCATATTCAGTTACACGCCTGTTTATGATAAATATCCTAATGCTAATTGTTACGACTGCAATCCAAACGGTCAACCGTGCATAATGAGAGGTAAAAATGGGTTGGGCGCATCTGCTCCTGAACTGGCGATAGAATATTATACAAAAGGCCAAATAGGATGGGGAGATTATGACAATGACAATGTAATTGATCCTAAAGATTTATGTCCTTTAATATTTGGTAATGGATTTGATGGATGTCCGGTCAGTGTTACAACTACAATAAACAATACATGCACGACAGATGTGTATCAATGCCCAGATGGCTCTTATGTGTCGAGAAACCCAAGTAATGGTTGTCAATTTTATCCATGTCCAAATGCAACAGTTACAGATATAACAACGATCTGTGAAAGAAACACCACAAACTGTGCGAAGTCGTGCAAAAAATGCCCAAGCAATTATGAATATTGTGAATATAAGTGGATTAGCAAATGTGGCAATTCTAGCGGTGTTTTGGATCCAGGGGAATCGTTGCCGCGGTTGACTTGCAACAAGATTAGTAATTGTATACTGAGAGGGAAGCCAGTGGATTCAACAACAGTTACTACCACAACAACTACTATACAAGCTGGTTGTGTGGAGATTTGTAATAAACAGACAACCAATTGTCAATTGTCGTGCAAAAAATGCCCAAGCAATTATGAATATTGTGAATATGAATGGGTTAGCTCTTGCAATTCAATTAACGGAACAATCAATTCTGGCCAATCGTTGCCGTGGCTGACTTGCAATAAGAAAAGTTCCTGTATTTTGAAAGGCTGTGGTTAAATTTTTTTATGTCCGGTAGGATACGGTACTGATAAGCCAAACCAAAATTAAGATTCCCTAAAGAAGAAGTTTTTATGTAACCATTTGTAAGAAGAAGTTTAGCATATAATTGGTTTGTAAATACCCGCTTGTATATATAGTAAAAGACATAAGTTCTTTCACAAATAGAATCAAGGATAGCTATTAGACTAATGTGTAAGAGTTTTTCAAAGAAAAACCATGTTACATTACTTTTGTCCGATACTATAGATTATAATGTCGACGCCGAGATTTGAACTCGGGACTTCGAGATTTCTTATCATCTTTATATCAATACTCATTGATCAATAGACAGACCATGAGTCTCGCACTCTAGCCAGGCTGAGTTACGCCGACTTTCTTATCAGAATTATATCACAGATCTATTAAAACTTATTTGTTAAAGAAGTGGTGTTGCCTGCATCTGGGTTCATACATTTCAGAGCCACCTATAACGACAACTTCCTTTATGTCGGATTTTGTTCGGAATGTTCTTGTCGCGGGTTTATGGCAGTAAACGCCATTCTCATAATGTAAACATCTGGCAAACACTTGAGTTATTTTATCAGCTTTCGCAAGCAAATCTCCGGCAGGTCCAAAAGTCATTCCTCTATAGTCTGTAGGTAGGAGTGTGAGTACGACAATCTTGCCATTATTTATCCATCCATCTACCTTTTCAACGATTTCCGATCCATAGAACTGAGCTTCATCAACCATTACTACATCTGTATCCTTCTTTATCTTTTTTTCAATTTCATTAACATCTTTTGATATGAATACATCCTTTCCGTCAAATATTAGACCGTCGTGCGTCTTTATCTCGTCCTTACCATATCTGTCATCAATATCTCTTTTGAAGACCTGAACGTTGAACTGACAGGATTTGAATACAGAGTATTGGCGATGCAATTCTCTAGTTTTTCCAGAAAACATGGCACCTGTTATGACTTCAAGATATGCATGATGATCGGTGCTCTTTACCATCTGATCAATTAATAATTGTAATCAATAGATTTATTTTTGATTTATTTTTTTGAAAGGTAAACAATATTAATTTATAATACCGTTATAATACTGGTGATATTATGACAGAACACAAACTACCTGACCTGCCTTATGAGTTTAATGCTTTAGAGCCTTATGTAGACGAACAAACAATGAGAATACATCATGGCAAACACCATGCGGCTTATGTGAATAATTTAAACAATGTTTTAAAGGATCACCCTAATCTACAGAATAAAAGTTTGGAAGATCTTTTGAAGGATATTAACAGCGTTCCAGAATCTATAAGAACTGTTGTAAGAAATAACGGCGGCGGGCATGCGAATCATTCCTTGTTTTGGACAGTAATGAAATCGAAAGGAGACGGAGAACCCAAAGGTGACCTTGCCGATGCTATTAAAAAGAAATTTGGAGATTTTGAATCATTCCAGAAAAAGTTTTCTGAGACAGCAATGGGAAGATTTGGCAGCGGTTGGGCATGGCTAGTAGTAAATAATGGAGAACTAGAAGTATATAGCACAGCCAATCAAGACAGTCCGTTGATGGAAGGGAAAACACCAATATTAGGATTGGATGTGTGGGAACATGCATACTACCTCAAATATCAAAACAGGAGAGTGGAGTATGTTGAGAATTGGTGGAATGTAGTAAACTGGGAGCAAGTTAAAAAGAATTTTACGAATGCCGGTAAAAGATAGCTTAAATCCTTATTTTTTAGTCTGACAATCGATATTAATATTATATAAAGTTATTTTTGTTATTTTATTTTTGTATTATCTCATGACATATGTCACCCCTATACGAATAATTAAAAGGGTGATAAT
>CAYJTF010000058.1:0-4069 GCA_964373165.1 uncultured archaeon | reverse complement strand
TAAAAAAACTATTCCAGAAGCTGATAAAAGAGGATTTGACGTCATAGATTTGGATGGAAATAAAGCATTAAGGAAAAATGTAGAAGTTTTCATATCATCTAAAAATCCTCTTTTAACTCTTTTTCACGGGCATGGAAATGATAATACAATAACAGGTCACCAACAATTATTAGTCTGATATTATCGAATTCCTTCTTTATTTTTTCAAATACTATTAATATATGCTCATTATCTAATGATTTTTGAGCTAAATCTCTTATATTTTCCTTCTAAAACTTTTCTGGGTTTTTTACTACATCCTCAATTTGTTTATTTGTAATAACAACTTCATGTTCTGCTAGTATCCTCAATTTCTTTTTAAACGATTACTAAATTCAGTTTTCACTAATATAATTCATCTTCACAAAATTATATATCTAATTCTAGCATCCGTCAGCATTTCCGCATTGAACCCATCTGACTGTTCTCAAAAGCAAAGCATCTCCATCCGCAGTCAGATCACTGAAAGGATTGGACTTGTAAACCCAGCCGACATATGCATATCTGCCTCTCGTTCCTGATGCGTCCACTTTAAACATTGTTGACGCCGTGTTTGTCAACAGATTTGCTAAATTGGTTGATCCCGAATTGAGACGGGTCGATATCACTCCTGCTGTAATCGTATTGGAGTTAGTTACTTGAATTGTACTATTAAATGGTGATGTGATCGGATCTGCAACCATCTTCTTAATATTTTTCCCTGTTTCCTTGAACCCGGAATAAGATGATACGTAGTCAAATGCCTTGCCCGCTCTGACATATTGGTAATCAGGAACTTCCAAAAATCCTAACCTGCCTGTTTTATGTTTTATATAAGGTGCCGTATATGACCTCAATGCGCAACCCTTGCCTGCAGATGAGCAAACCATAAAATCATATTTATCCAATCCGGACAGAGTCCATTTAGTCTGTGATTTGCCGACAACAGTATATCCTTCACTTCTCAGCCACTCCATCAATCTTAACTCGCTTATCTCGCTGCATGAGCTATCTCCGCAGATGAAGGCAACTTTCTGTTGTATCAAAGGCAGGATCGTGATCATAGTAGAATATGGATCTGATTCCAGTTCGCCATCGTTCACTTTCAGTATGGCAGTATAATCCCCCTGGTTTGCATAAACATGAGTGATGATAGGTGTAGTTGTCCAGCCTGATGTGGAACCATCGCCGAAATCCCAGAAATATTGCAGCGATGCATTCTCCGGATCTTCGGATGAACTCGCATCAAACGTGATGCTTTGGCCGACGTATGCAATAGACGATGGAATGGTTGTATAAGAAGCTTGGGGTGGATCGTTGCCTTGCGAGTTGCTTAAGCACGAATCACCGCAAGATGCCCATGTAAATATTCTATCCAGCAGATCGTTGCCCTCTTGAGTCATTGCCCGCATCGAAGATTTGTAGAACCAGCCGACATAAACAAATCTTCCCCTCGACACAGATTCTGAAACTTTGAATAAAGTTGATTTGCCTGCATTCTTCTCCACATCTGCTAAATCTTTTGCCGGCGATTTCAGGAAATAATCGGCCAGCACAACAAACACTGTATCGCTATTAAAGATCGGCACGCGGGATCCGAAAGGTTTTGTAACAACGTCTTTCGTATCTGTTACGATCAGATCGGATCCTGTAGTTAGGACCGTATAGAAATTAGAAGTGTAATCAAACTTGAATGCCTGACCTGCATATCTGTAATCCGTCACTTCTACAAACGGCATGCCTTGGAATTTGTGCTTATTATAGATTACAGATCCCGGCTCTGCCTTGCATGCCGTGTTCTCATCCGTACATACCATCACATCATAACCGTCTAGCTCGGATCCCAGCCAAGCATTATATGCCTTGCCTGTCACAAACCATCCCTTTGATGTGAGCCAATTCTTCAAATCCCCTTCTATGCCTTCCGTGCATGTGTTATCCTTGCATATCAACGCGACCTTTCCTTTGAATGATGACGGATCCAGACAGCTGCCATTAGAGCAAACGTTTGTTCCGCAGCTCTCCTGAAGAGCTAAATGCTTGCATCCGTCATTGCCCACAGTACATGAATAGACGTTGTTGCCGTCGCACTGGTTTGATGTGAACGAACATTCATCTACACAACCGGCTGGACCTACGCAAGTGCTGATGCCGTTTATGCTTTGGCATGAGGCCTGACTGCCATAATACTGCTGGCAACAGAAGTTGCTACAGGACTGGGAATATTTCGGCTTGTTCTGCGAGCATGAGTAGACTCTGTTATAGCCCTGATTACAGCCGTCATACTGCGTCATATCTTGACAATCCGGATATACCCCGCAAGAGAAGCGGTTGTTGGAACATGTTTGCGGTGCTGCGTTGCCCCGACCTTGCAAGTTGAATGATATGAAACCTTCAGGTATTGGCACACCGTTTTGGCAAGTGCCTGTTACTGCCAACGAGCCTTGTTTGCTTCCGTCATCTACGTAGACATTCAGCGTAAAATTCCTTCTCTCCTTTGAAGCTAATGTGACTGTTGTGCCGTAAACATAATTGAACAGGCTGGACGACGGATCTATCTCGAATGTCATGCTCTGCAAACTTGGATTATACGCGGTCAGATTGAATGGGACCAGTTTGTAAATGGAAGGGAATTTCGTGCCATTGACAAAAATCACACCACCATAGTAATTGACAGGCGCGCCAAATTCGTTGTATATCAACGGGTTGGAGCATGCCACTGCTTTTACTGAGTTCATAGATAGCAGTACTATAATAGAAAACACTGCGAATAGCAGAACGATGTTTTTAATGCTCGTAAACCTAACAAGATCTAGATTTTTCATGTTCTATTAATAGGAGAAACAATATAACTCCTTATTCTGAATGAAGATAGAAAAAGGTTTTATATAGAATAAGAAATGTATTTCTTTCGGTGATTTTAATTTGTTTTGAATGTGGATAAGACATGTATACATAACAAAGTCGGATGTTACAGCATTAATTTCGTTCTTATCTATTTTTCTCAGAAAAGCTTGTATTCTTCAGGTTTTTCATCTTCTAGTTGAACCTCAAGAAAAATATTAGCATCAACAAAACATAGCAATTAATCTGCCTCTTTTGCCAATATTTTTATTGTTTCGTGTTGTAATTCTACAGATGTTTTTTTACCTTTTAAATGAGACAACATTTCCTCTATTAATTTACAGGATTTTCGATTTTTTTGAGATTCCATTATTTCAACTGATCCCGTCCATTGTTTTAATGCGCTTATAGTGGCTTTTTGTATTGATCCCTTTGAATATCCATAAATTCTCATGGCTTTTTCTCTAAACTCTTTCTCCAATTTCGGCTCTAATTCAACTCTTAATGACATAATTACGTATGTACATCTAGCAATATTTAAGATTTGAAACATCTATTCAAAATAATGTTTTTAATTTCAGTCAAAAAAGTCAAACTTCCTTACAGTGTATAAGTATTTATATATTGATTATATATTGATTATAGGTGATATATAATGTCTGAAAAAACCACTATTCAATTGGATAAATCCCTGATTAGGTCACTAAATGAAGTAAAGGAATATCCCAGACAAACTTACAATGAGATAATAATAGTTGCAATAAACACACTAAAAAGAGTGAGAAAGGCGAATCAGTATGACGAATTTTTGCACAAAATTCAACAGGAAAAAATGAAGGAACTTTGGGATAATAAAGAAGATGAGGCTTGGGAAGATGCTTAAGAGCGGGGATGTCGTGCTGGCTAAAATGCAATTTACAGATACTTTTGAAATTAAAAAAAGACCTGCTTTAGTTCTTTTTCAAGAATTTAATAATGTTATTGTGGCTGGAATAACAAGTAATCTTGAGATGAAAGGGATACCTTTAACCAAAAAGGATGGTGCGATAAAAGATAGTGTAATTAAATTAAATTACGTTTTTACAATATCAGAGGCTATGATTTCAAAAATATTGTTTAAACTAAAAGCAGACAAAAAGAAGATTGTCTTTGAAGAACTTGTTAAGAAATTATCTTCATTAAAAGATTAGTATGATCGTCAAAACTC
>CAYJTF010000057.1:0-4100 GCA_964373165.1 uncultured archaeon | reverse complement strand
ATAACCTAGAGTCGCTGTTTCGGGTTTTCTAGAAGGATTTAGATTTTCTATGTGCAATTTACCATTTGAATCATGTGTATGGATGGGTGACATCATCATTCCACTTATGTGGTTATCTATGTTGTTTCCCTCGTTTATACCGAGTTCGGCAGGTATTGGAATTTGTCTTTCATTGATTAGAATAGTCAGCCTTGCGTGCCAATGAATTTTGTTCGTTGGTAAATTAGCATTCTCTGACGCTCTTATAACAGAAAATAAAGAATATAGACCAAACCCCAAACTGATTACAGCAACAACTGTCACAAAAATAACTATAGGCAACTCATTTCTTTTAGACTTCCTCATACAATCATCCCGCTGCACTAATTATTTGGTTCGAGCTAAGATCTTTGTAAGTTCCCATCTGTTCAGTTGCCGTGAATACAAACCATCCGTCCTCCTCAACTGTGCCAACATTGTCCCATATTCTGGTTAATGCTGGGTATATAGAAGCATCTGGCGAAAGTAATATTGTTGGAACTTTTGTTATGCCATATTTATCGACTAGCTCTTTCCCTTTTGGAGAAGATATATCATAAGTTAGTGCCTTGTCCACATAAATACCAAAGTTGGGCAATATGTTCATGTGGTTTTCAACATCATAACATTCTACGCAGGAATTGTCTGTTAGTTTTATTACTTCGACAAGACCAACAACTCTTTGTTCTCTTAGGCTATAATATGGTGGGATATCATCAAAGACTACAACATCATTAACAGGCTGGACGCCGAGTGTGTCCCAAAGGGAGGCTATATTTTCTTTGAAAGTTTCGCCGGTGATAATTAATGCTGGTAATGATCTGATACTATATTGTGATATGAGACTTTGTGCTTCTTCATCAGACAAGGACAGATTTTTTTCTTGAATTATTTTGACATTCTGTCTTTTAATAAAAGCTATTAGGTTGCTCATATCATAGCAATTTTCGCAATCATTCGTGATCAAAGTTAAATGCAAATTGGCTGGCCTTCGTTCTTCTAACGAAGCTTTTGTAGGACTCAGAATATTATAAGTAGCAAAAATGTTAATTCCATACAATATAATTAAGACTACAATAAGACCGAAAAATAAATTCCGATGTAATTTGTTACTAGCTCTAACTCTTTTCAAGCAATCATCTCTAGTTGAATAAAATTAAAAATTATCCACAGCCACCGACTTGTGATGCTTGTGCTAGCTGAGATAGTGCACTTGATCCGCTTCCTGAAGCAGACAGCGTTGCACCACTAGCCACAGCTTGAGATAGCGTGGTCATCTGATATGCTTGTATACCTGCCATCAGTACTAATACTCCCAGCAGTGCTAGCAATACCACATTTGTGTTCATTTTTTCACCTCTCATATTCCTAAACCTTGCAAATATTGTCTAACAGCATAAGCACCGGATAATGATGAATATTGTTTTCCGGCAACAAGTTCTTTATCTACATCCTTCCAGTCTTTATTTTCTACCAGTTTAAAGTAAATGGCGTCTTGAATGTATGTTGATGGGAACCAGAATGAATTGAATTTCACAAAAGCATCGAATATTTCTTCTTGAGAATATCCTTGTGAAGCCATTAGTTCAATTAATCCTAATGCTGAGAAGCCATGAGAACAGTCAGGCCAGCCAGTGGGATTACCGCAACATGGTCTGTACGAATTCAAAGCAACATATTCAGCACTCTCTTGCTGTTCCGGAGTTAGTTCAATTAATTTAGTATCACCATAACCAGATTTGCCAACGCCGATATCATAATCGTCGAAATATTGTGCAAATGGGCTGTCATGTAAAATCTGATTATCATTATCTTTTCCTAGAACCCACAAAACATACATCATGAAAACTGCATTGTCTTTATTGATTGTCAGTTTCTCATCAGAATACTCTGCTGTTAGCAATGCTCTTTGTTCTTCTGTAAGTGGTTGACCATATCTTTTAGTAAGAATATTGTCAAGTTTGTCGACATCCAATACACCACTTTCTACCATATTGTTTATTGAATCTTGCCATGTTGCATCTATTGTGAATCCTTCTTCTGGCACCACTTCTGCTATTATACTATTCATATCAAAACTTTGACCATGACCAGTCACATTTGAAGACTCGGAACTTGTTAATATGCTTCCAGCGACCAATGGCAGAACTTGATAGCCTAACGCAAAAACAGCTATAATTAGAAAACCAAAGAAAACATTTCTTTGAAGAGGGGTGATTGGGACATTGAATAAATCCAATTTAGTTCTCTTTGCTGCTTTAACATCAGTTATACATGCCAGGCAGATATTATCATAAGAATTTTTGATAGTTAACCACAAACCCAATGTTAATAGTGCTAGTCCTGCCAGTTGTATGAAAAACGCATATGGAACAAGAGAGATTAGGGGAAGAGTTATGAAACTACCAAAAACAAGAAAATTAACACCCAAGCACACAGGACAAATTGTGGCTGCAGATCCTGCAAGTATACCTGAAAATGAAGTTCCTCGTGTTAATGATTTATTTTTTAACGAATATCTTGTTAACGTTACTATTAACGCTGATAAAAGAGAAGCGGAAGTTATGTAAAGATAATCAACAACGCCAGGTTTCACATCCTTAAAAAATCCCAACTCTATAATCGGGATTGTGTATATGCCGTAAAAGAATGAATACAAAAGCACGAATCCTACTAATGCTGCTATGAAAAAAGTTAGATTTTTGCGAGCTACAACAGTAAATGTATTTGATATGATGTCTCGAATACGAGTTTTATTTTTCATCCATATCCTCTTTATAAAAAACTTATTAAATATAAGAACAACTAAGTTTAAAAGCTTTTCAAGATTTGTAAAGGTTTATATGCTTTAGTATGAATAATATTGTTTGTGAGACGAATAGATCTAGAAAGCAAGAATGTAGACTCCTTATTCAGCGACCTTGAGACTGACATATTAAGATATTTATGGAGCAAAGGTCATGGAAGCACAAATATTTTATACAAATTATTGGGAGAAAAACACCATGTAACACATTCTACTATTGCGGTTACTTTGGGAAGACTATACAAAAGTGGAATTCTAATAAGAAAGCCTGAGAGGGGGAAGGGCGGAATAAGATTTTTATATTATCCGAAATTTAGTAAAGAAGAATTCGGAGAACATCTTACGGATAAATTTATTGAATTTTTAAGAAAAGGTTTTGGTGAATCGTCTGTTGCGTATCTAAAGAAAAAAATAAAGTGAGTCTATGAGTGCATCATGTCTTTATTGTGTATCGGAAGCGAGTAAGATAATTAGTTGTACTAGTTCGTGTTTAGCAAATTCTAACATACCACCAGCATATCCAGGTAGTATATTGTTAGGCAGTGCCGCCCTCTCAATAATTTTCTTCTTTTTAGCTCTTTATTTCAAAAATGATTTGAAAAAATTCATAGGTTTCAGGCTCGCAAGTATAGCATTTTTGTCAACAGCGATTTTCACGGTAGGACTGGTTTTCAATGGGCACTTTATCTTGAAAAACTTGCCGTTCATTATACCTGCAATCGGAATAGGTTCATATGCACTCTCCTATTTTCTATCATTCTATTTAGTTAAATTTTCATACAAACCGATAAGATTTGAAAACAAAACTTTCCGAAAGTTTTTGGTGAGAATTACAAAAAGATTGAATGTAGATTTACCACAAGTGTATGTCTTTATTTCAAAAGAACCTAAAGCATTTGTAGTTGATGGGTTTAAGAAAGCCATATTTCTATCTGACAGTTTAATAGAAAAACTAGATGAAAAATCTATCAAAGGTGTTTTGCTTCATGAATTATACCATCTAAAAAGAGGAAGCGGTATGCTCAAGAATTTCATAAACTCCATTGCGAACATTAATTTCAAAATAATACCAGTGCCGATAAATGAATTGGAACGATATGAAGAAGGAGAAATTGACAAAATTTTAATGAAAAAACATGGAATTAACATTGATAAAATTAAAACGAAATTGTGGGATTAAACCTTTGCAAGAACAAGGATTGCTTCCAGAAGCTGAAGGTGGCGGAAGCTGTGGAATTTAAATAAAGTTATGTGATATTTGATTAAGATTTAATGG
>CAYJTF010000056.1:0-4272 GCA_964373165.1 uncultured archaeon | reverse complement strand
AGATTGTTTTTGTTTTCCATGAGTTAAGTTTACCAATTTGGTATAATTTAGCAATATGTCTTGGTTTTTTATTACCCGATGGCACTCGATTTTAGACATGCCGAAGAAAGGTTTTGATTGGCATGAAGAAGACATTTCTGACGAACTGAAAGAATTTAAGGAGGCGAGGGGGTTGATGAATAAATGGAGTGAATTGTCAGATGTTGTATATACTTATACAAGAGCGCATTGGTCTGGCCACACGACTATAGAGTGTCCTCTTAGTAAAGTCAGTTTTTTTATAGGACTTTTGTATATGTTTCCCAAATACACTCTTCGCTGGAAATTTTTTAGAGTTCTGGGAAAGAAAATTGATAAAAATGTAAGGATAACAGAAGTACGCAATCCTAAGAAGATAGAAAAATTAAAAATTATTGCCCAAAAATACAACCTAGATCCAGAACAATTTATAATTGAAGCAACTAAGTTAATGAAAAAATGGGTTTTTCTTGATTAAAGCTTTTTTCTTTTCTGACTGATAAAGACAATTCTTGCAGGTTAAATTTTCTTGGCAAAAACATAAAAAATGTGTATATTTGTAGTATGTTGAATTCGACCATTACTATATCTAAATCCACCAAAGATCAAGCCATTAGAGCCAAAGAGGCTGCTAAGATATTGAGACAGGTTTCTACTAATCAGAAAAATAATTTCTTAATGGCTCTAGCAACACTTCTAGAAGAACATATAGATGAGATCTTAATAGAAAATGCAAAGGACATAACTGCTGCAAAAAATATCACAAATGCCATGAAAAGCCGATTGACCTTAAGTAAAGATATAATTACTGGCATGGTCAAAGGCGTCCGTGAGATAGCAAAGTCCGAAGATCCAGTGGGAAAGGTGGTGAGAGAAATTGTAAATCCTAACGGACTTAATATTTTACGAGTTCGTGTGCCGATTGGTGTAATTGCTATAATTTTCGAATCTCGCCCTAATGTTATTATTGATGTCGCTGCGCTTTGTGTGAAGAGTGGCAATGCCGTTATCGTTCGTGGTGGCAAAGAGGCTCTTCAATCTAATACTGCTTTTATGAAATGCATAACTTTAGCTTTAGAAAAAAGCGAACTACCAATTTATGCTGTTCAGCAATTGGAAGATAGACGTTACGAAGCTATTGGTGAATTGGTTCAACTAGAAGATTATTTGGATTTAGTTATTCCTCGTGGTAGGGAAGAGTTAATTCGAATGGTTTCTGAGAAATCGCGTGTTGCTGTTATTAAACACATGCGTGGTCTTTGTCATCTTTATATAGATAGTGGTGCTGATATTACAAAAGCGATTAACATTGCAATTAATGCAAAGACCTCTAATCCATCAACTTGTAATTCCATTGAAACTTTGTTGATTCATAAAAATATAGCCGATAAAGTAATGCCTTTATTGTTGGAAAAGTTTTTTGAAAAAAGTGTAGAAATACGAGGTGATGAGCGTGTATGTAAATATGATTCTCGCTGTATTTCTGCAACAGAAGAGGACTGGTCTACGGAATATTTAGATTTAATTTTATCTGTAAAAGTTGTGGATTCATACGAAGAGGCGATCGAACATATACAAAAATATAGTTCTGGCCTGACAGATGCAATAGTTACTGAAAATAAAGGACATGCTGATGATTTTTTAAAGGTTATTGATAGTGCTACAGTATTGGTAAATGCATCAAATCGTCTTACGGATGGTGGCGTGTTTGGTTTGGGGGCAGAAATTGGTATTAGCACTTCACGTATACACATGCGTGGACCGATGGGCTTAGAAGATCTTACTGTGACTAGATATAATGTAATCGGCGATGGTCATCTTCGTGAATAAAATTATGAGTAATAACATAACAATAGTTAAAGTAGGTTCTAATACTATTGTGGACGAAAATGGAATAATACGAATAGAAATTATTCGTGATATTTTAGAGAGTCTTCAAAATATTATAAAAAATGGTGGAAGGGTTGTTCTTATTACTTCAGGTGCAGTGCGACTTGGGCGTGTAGCACTTGGCAGCGAAACACTCGCGACTGTCGCTGCAAGTGTGGGCCAGACATATCTTTTCGCTGCGTATTATCAAGAGGCAGAAAAAATGAAACTCAAATTAGCTGAATTTCTTTTAACTAGACCATATATTATTACTCGTGAATATTTTTTAAATTTACAAGCTACATTCAACTCCCTTTTAGATCAAGGAATACTTCCAATTGTAAACGAAAACGATGCTCTAGTGGCGCATACCGACTGGAGCTTTGGCGATAATGATTCCTTGGCTGCTGCTTTAGCAATATCTCTAAAAGCGAAGCGACTTGTAATTTTAAGTCATATTGAAGGTTTGTTTGATGCTGATCCCAACAAAGATAGTAATGCCAAACTTATCAGAACCGTTCGCGACATAAACTCTGAACTTTTGAAACACTGTTCTTCTGAAACTTCTGCGGGTGGGCGTGGAGGTATGCTTTCTAAACTTAAGGTTGCAAGACTTGTAACTGCCGTTGGCATAGAAACACAAATTATCAGTGGACTCACAAAAGGCAATTTGCTTAAAGCTTTACATGGCGAAGAAATTGGGACTGTGTTTCTCCCTCGAAAATCGAATGAAAATATAAGTAACCGTGATAGATGGCTTTTAGCCGCAAAAAATTCAGCTGGTAGTATTGAAATTGACGAAGGTGCAGTCGTGGCTTTAAAAAATGGTAAGAGCTTGTTGGCAGTTGGAGTGAAAAATGTGAATGGTCAATTTAATAAGAAAGAAATAGTAGAAATAGTAGACACAGGACGTCAGGGTGTCGCTTTCGGTATTGTAGACTATTCAAGTATAGAAATTAAAGATATGTTACAGACTAATAACCTCAAAGATATCCAGTTGATGCACACGGATAATTTAATAACCATTCAAGGTTAAATATTTTTTATGAAACAAACTTACAAAAAAATTGCTGTGATTGGTGGTGGTATTATGGGCACTATTTTAGTTCGCGCGCTTACTAAAACAGGTTTATCTAAACATATTATTGTATGCGAAAAGAATATTTCTCGCCACAAGAAACTTCGAGATATTAGTTCACATATTCAGGTTACCAGCAACCCCTTAGATTGTGTTGCTGCAGATGTTATCTTTTTAGCTGTTAAGCCACAAGATTTTAATAATCTAAAACTTAAAATAAACAAAGAAATTTTAGTTTGTTCAATTATGGCTGGCATTTCTATTACTAACATAAAGACCAAATTCAAAATTAATAAAGTAATTCGCATGATGCCGAATATGGCAGCACGGGTAGGTGAAAGTTTTACGGCCTGGACTGTTACCACTAAAGTAAATGTTTTGGAAAAGAAATGGGTCGAGAACTTTTTGGCTAAAATAGGAGCTCAGCTTTACGTAAAAACAGAACAGGAAATTGACAAAGCTACTGCCGTTACCGGTAGCGGACCAGCTTACCTCTTTTACACTCTTTCCGTATTCATGCACGCAACTCTGCAACTTGGTTTTAATCCAAAGGAAGCTCGTCGTATGGTTCATCAGGTTCTGCGTGGAGTTAGTGCTTTAGTAAAAGAAGATACTAATTTTATGGAATTAACTCATCAAGTGACCTCCAAGGGTGGTACTACCGAAGCGGCACTTAAAGTATTCACTAATTCTAATTTTAAAAAAATATGGATGAGAGCTATTATGGCAGCATACAAACAAGCCCGTCAACTTTCTAAATAGAAGTGATATGGCCTCATACCAAACAAAGTTAAACCCTGTCTGAAAGAATGTTCTGTCAAAAGTCGATCGAAAGTAAATTTGGTATAATTTAGCAATGCGCGAGCATCTGAAAGTCAGAATAAACAAACATGGGGAGAGAGGTGTTTTTGCTGGCAGAAGTTTCAAGAACAAAGAGACGGTCCTTAAGCTCGAGGGTGAAGTCACCCCGGAACCGACAAAGCAGAGCATCGAGGTTGGGGAAGGTGAGCACATAACCGACCCTATCGGGAGCTTCCTGAATCATTCCTGCGAGCCCAATACCGAGATCGCGCGCGCCGAGCGGGAAGTGCATGCAAGGCGAGACATCCCGATCGGCGAAGAGCTCACTTTCGATTACAACGCGAACGAAACCGAGGTGGCATCCCCTTTCCCGTGTAAGTGCGGATCACCAAACTGTCAGGGATTTATTGGGGGTCGGAAAAGGAAAGCTAATTAATGTTATAATTTCTCCATGTCTTGGTTTTTATATGCTCTGGGGGCGCCGTTTTTGTGGGCATTTGTAAATA
>CAYJTF010000055.1:0-4409 GCA_964373165.1 uncultured archaeon | reverse complement strand
ATTTAAGTTTGTAAGGTTTAACTATTCTAAAATTAAAGAATAAAAGTCAAAATATTGAAATATTAAAAGGTGAAAGTATGGCAGATTTCAAAGTTGTGGTTTCGGATCCAAAAACGAGGAGATCATATTCAGTTATTGTCGACCAGGATAAAGCAGCTGGCATTGTAGGAAAAAGAATTGGAGAGAATTTCAATGGAGATATATTGGGTTTGTCTAGTTATGAATTGCAAATAACTGGAGGAACAGATAAAGATGGCTTCCCTATGATTCCGAGTGTTCATGGACCTGTTAAGAAGAAAACAGTATTATCTCATCCGCCCGGATTCAACCCGAAAATAAAAGGACAGAGAAAGAGAATGATGATACGGGGGAACACAATATCCAGAGACATAGCTCAGATAAACACAAAGGTTATCAAAGAAGGCAGTAAACCTTTGGTAGAATTACTTGGCAAGAAAGGCGGAGACGAACCAAAACCTAAACAAGGTGAGTAATTTCAATAAAAAGTTGGATCTAAAATTTATCCCTGAGGTTAATATAGGCTTATTAGGACATGTTGATCACGGCAAGACCACTCTTGTTGATGCTTTAACCGGAAAATGGACAGACACTCATTCTGAAGAAATCAAAAGAGGTATTACAATAAAGTTGGGATATGCTGACGCTACTTTTTATGAATGTCCAAAATGTAAAAAACACGTGTCAACAAACAAATGCCAATCGTGTTTCACTGATACAAAGCCTCTACGAACAGTATCTTTTGTTGACGCCCCGGGACATGAAAGCCTGATGGCAACTGTTTTGACAGGATCTGCTATACTAGACGGCGCGTTGCTATTAATAGCGGCTAATGAGAAATGTCCGCTGCCACAGACCCGCGAACACTTAACTGCTTTAGAAGTTGTGGGGATAAAAAATATTGTTATAATTCAGAATAAAATTGATTTGGTATCTCAGGACAGAGTGAAAGAGCATTACAAAGAGGTAAAAGAATTTGTAAAGGGAACCATAGCAGAAAATGCACCGATAATCCCCATCTCTGCTCAACAAAAGATAAACATCGAATATATAATTGAAGCTATCAATGAATTCATACCCACGCCAAAAAGAGATGAAACAAAAACCCCCAAGATGTATATTGCAAGAAGTTTTGACATTAATAAACCCGGTTCATCTGCCGACCAGTTAGTTGGCGGCATATTGGGCGGTTCTGTTGTTCAGGGAGTTTTGAAGGTTGGTGGAGAAATTGAGATAAGGCCGGGGATGAGAATTGGCAATGAATGGAAGCCAATATTTACAAGAATAGTTTCTTTGCGAAAAGCCAGTTTTGAAATAGAAGAAGCCGGACCTGGCGGATTGCTTGGCTTGATGACAAAACTGGATCCTTATGTAACTAAAGCAGATGTCCTCGCAGGCAATGTTGTGGGACTACCTGGAAAACTGCCTAAAGTAAGAGACAAAATCAGAGTTGACTCTAAACTTTTGGAAAGAGTTGTTGGAACAAAAGAGATGGAAGGCATACAAGAAATCAAACCAAATGAAATGCTTATGGTAAATATTGGATCAATGAGATCTGTTGGGATTGTTGGTTCAATAAAAGGAAGGAAGGTAGAAATGAACTTAAAAATACCGATTTGCGGTGATGACGGGGACAGGGTTGTCATTTCAAGACAGGTTCTTGGCAGATGGAGACTGATTGGGCACGGAACACTGATCGGATGAACGACCTTATCAATATTATTTTTAATAGAAGATTATCTTAATTCAATGAGCGAGAGGAAAATGAAAAAAATAATTTTAGATACAAACATGCTTTTGGTCCCGGGCCAGTTCAAGGTGGATATATTTGATGAAATCAGAGAAATTGTTGAAGGCGAGATTACATTTGTTATTACGAATTCTATTAAAAGAGAGCTGAAAAAATTTTCTAAAAGCGGTAGCAAGGATTCGCCTGCGGCTAAAGTTGCTTTAGATATGATAGAAAAAAATGATGTGGAAATTGTAGATGTCAAAGGAAAAAATACGGATGTGGAAATTGTAGATTTGGTTGATAAAAATATTATAGTTGCAACAAATGATAAACTACTCCAGCAAAAAGTGAAGAACAGAGGAGCTAAAATAATTTATTTGAGATCGAAAAAGAAGTTGGAAATGTATTGATATCAGCTTTTTATGCCATATTCTCCTAATTTAACTAGTAATGATTTTGCCTTATCGTAAGGATATTCAAATTGTGTTACCATGTACAAACTGTAAACTACAATCTTTAAATCTCTTTTTATTTCTACCAAGTAAAACTAATTATATTTTATCTGCTAATGATTATTTATGACAAAAGAAGTTGCTCTTATCCTAAAGCAGAACGAACGGATTTTATTTGGGAGAAGATCTAAAATGAAAGATGTCATGCCTAATCTCTGGACGCTGCCTTCTTATCCATTAAGACCGGGGGAAACACCTGAACAAGCATCCATGCGAGCGGCACAGGAGCTATTTGGCATTAAAGTAACTGTTGAGAGAGTACTTCATAACCACTTTTTTATTGATAATAAGACGGATAGAGTATTTGTTGTTTGCAAGATATCAGGAGGTCAGGTAGATATTAAAAAACCCGAAGAACTGATAGAGGTAAAATGGGATAATTTTCCTGGTTTCTTCCAGACAAATGACGAGTCGAAACTGGCCGAAGATCTGAAATATCTGAAAAGATTTCATCACCTTTGGAAAAACGTATAGTCAGCTAAATCGATGTCAAAAAGCATAAAGAATTAGTACAATGCTTACAATAATTAAACAGGACAAATAATACTTTATAAACATTAAATTCATTTAATTAAGAGGTAAAATCATGCAAGCAAATGATATCCCTACAGGAAAAGACGCACCTGATAAAGTTAATGTATTCGTAGAAATACCCCAAGGAGGATCAATCAAATATGAAGTGGATGAAGAAACCGGTGCCCTGTTCGTAGATAGATTTCTGTACACAGCAATGAATTATCCTTTCAATTATGGGTTTGTCTGCGGAACAAAAGGAGAGGATGATGATCCTCTGGATATAATGGTTTTGTCTTCTCAGCCAGTACAAGCTGGCGTTATACTTCCTAGCCAACCGATTGGCCTTTTGGAAATGAAGGACGAAGGCGGAATAGACACGAAAATAATAGCTGTGCCTTCTGCTAAGATAGATCCGGTTTTTGGACAGATAAAAGATGTCAAGGATTTGCCTCAGGTCGTTAGAGATAAAATAAAGCATTTTTTTGATCATATGAAAGAAATAGAACCTGGGAAGTGGGTTAAAACGGGTGAGTGGAAAGGTTCTAAAGAAGCAAGAGAAGCTATAAGTACAGCAATGAAATCTAACAAGAAATAGGAGATCGTATGTATAGAATTGTTACAGTAAAAACAAAGGTCGGCGTGCCTCCGACACGTTTTGGAATGCCGCTTCAAAAGGGAATTAAAGAAAGCATTGCAGAAAAATATGAAAGGGTTGCGGACAAGAGATATGGCGTAGGTCTAGTGGTTCTAAAAATAAACGAAATAGGCGAAGGCAAGATTACAGCGGGTGATGCATCAGTTTATTATCCTGTTACTTTTGATTTATTGGTCTATAAACCTGAAATACAAGAGGTTGTGGTCGGTGACGTGGTTGATAATACAGAATTTAGCGCGTTCGTAAGAATCGGACCGTTAGACGGATTAGTGCATGTATCCCAAATATTGGATGACTTTATAAATTATGATGAAAGAAACTCGATTTTCAGTGGCAGAGACACAAAGAAAACATTGAAGGAAGGTGACTCTGTCATTGGAAGAATAATATCGTTGAATCTGGTCGGTGGGAAAGAGAATAAAATTGGCTTAACCATGAGGCAGCCCGGATTGGGTTCTGTTAACTGGATTGAAGATGAAAAGAAAAAAGCAGCTAAGGCTGTTGGAGCGAAAAAGTAATGACAAAGAGATTTTATGTGTGCAGAGAATGCAGAAGATTTACTATGAATAAAGAGTGTGTGGTCTGCAAGTCCAGCAAACTGTCAGCAAGCTGGAAAGGTTTAGTAGTAATTAACGATGCTACGACAAGTGAAATTGCACAATTTCTTGGTGTTTCAGTACCAGGGAAATATGCGCTGTTTGTGGGATAGACTGTATTCAAAATCGTCCTGGATACATTTAAATTTTTATCATTTCAATACTACACTAGTTCTATTCAAACCCCTGTGTCGACTCCTCCACCGCTCCCCCTGATGACACCATTTCAATACTACACTAGTTCTATTCAAACGCATCTCAGCCTTCGGAGCAGTATGGCTCTTCAACCATTTCAATACTACACTAGTTCTATTCAAACACAAGCGCAGCCTATATTTCATTTCCCCCGAAGTCGTCATTTCAATACTACACTAGTTCTA
>CAYJTF010000054.1:0-4424 GCA_964373165.1 uncultured archaeon | reverse complement strand
GCTATCAGATACATAGGACAGAAATATCCTGATGAATTAGTTCTGCCGCAATATACACCAACCCCTCTGCCAACAGAAGGATCGCCAAGCTCTACTATCGGTTCTGCAAAGCCGTATGGAGGAATATTAGGATTTGCTCGGCAATTGTTCGGTGGCTATCAGGGAAGATAAATAAAAACATTAAGCTCAGAAACATATATTTTATTATGAGTAAATTGCTGATAGCAGCTCTTCTGATTGTTTTTGTTTTACCTTTAATTCTTTACTTTATATTGTCATTGAACGTCAAAGAAGTTATCAATATCATTTATTTCTACAACCCTCGATGTATAGTTCACAACCAGACAGAAGAAATAATAGCCAAAGCGCAGGAAAAATTCGGAAATAAGATTAACGTTACAAAAATCTTTGCAAATGGATTTGCTGGAGATCCAGAAGACCCGGAGGATGTTAAGTTATTGAGAGAAAAATATAATGCCAAGGGCGTGCCAACTATAATAATCAACGAGCAAGAATACAAAAGAAGCTATGATTTCAAAAATTTCAAATCAGACATCTGCAGGCAGTTCAAGATAAAACCGATTCAATGTTTTATATAAGTAAAAACGATAGAATAATTTATGGAACTAGAATTCAAAAAAAATCAAATAATAATTCATGGAAAGGTTGTAAATAACCTAGACAAATTCGTCCTTTCAATTACAGAAATTTTAGAGAAATATACAAATTACGTTATAGTTAGCGGATATGTCGCAATTTTTTTCGGCAGAACACGGGCGACTGAGGATATAGACATTCTAATAGAAAATAAGAATATCGATAGCTTTCTTAAAGAAGTGGTTAAAAAAGGATACTGGATTATTAATACCACTTCAACAGAGGATGCTGTTGACATGCTGAATAGCGGGTCACCAATAAGAATAGCTAAAAAGAATAATATAAGTCCAAATGTAGAAATAAAATTTCCAAAGATGGGCATTGATAAATACGCATTAAATAACAAAATAAAAGTTATATTTGATCATAAACACTTCTTCACTTCTGAAATTGAGTTACAGATAGCTTACAAATTTCTTTTGGGTTCACCTAAAGATATAGAAGATGCTTTGCATATATCTAATGTGTTCAAGAATAGTATAGATAAAAATAAAATAATAAAACACGCAGACATGTTAAACATCAAAAAAATGATTGGAAAATATTTAGGTAATGAATATGTACAGATTTGATAAAAAAGAATTCAAGAAATGGAAGAAACAGAACTTTGAGGAGAGACTCAAATTCATAGATCTCTGGTGCGAGTATATGAAAAAGACATCAAATAAGGAGTGGAGTAGGCAGCAGGCCGTACTGATCAACAGCCAGATAACAAAAAAAATGATAAAATAGGCCTATGCCAAAAAATACTTTTATTCTGAAAATAATAATCATTATAAGAGTCGTATGAAAAGAATAATGATTTTGTTCATGTTTTTTATTGTATTTTCGTCTACATTACTATCTTTGAATATAGTTTCAGCCGCCTGTACACCATCCAATCCCTGCTGCTGCCAGACATATGCGGACAGCGGACAAAAACGGTGCTATGATTCAGGAATATGCTGCGATATAGGAACTACAAACGAGTTTTGGAATGAAATATCTTGCTATAATTTCTTGGTAAGCGTTTCGAGCCCAGGAATTTTCAGAGTGGGGCAAAAAACTCCAGTTTCTGTCATAATAACAAATAACGGGGCTTACACTGACAGTTATACGATTACGTATCAAGTATCTTCTCTCAATCCAAACCTAATATTGGTTGACACTACAGGCGCAACATCTTTGAACGGAATTGCTAGAATAGAATCTGTTTCCGCCCAACCGACAGTGACAATATTGTCTACACTAGCATCAGGCAATATATTAGTCAACGTCACATCAGTAGTCGATCCGAGAGTTTCTAAAATAGCCACTATTCAGATAATAGAAGGTGATCTGCCGTTAAGCCTGCCCGAATTCAATTCTTTGGCTATACTGCTTCTACTAGGAATCGCCGGCGTGATCTACTATAAAAAAGTGAAGTTTAAATGAAAAAAATTATTTTATTTTTCATTTTGGTTTTACTCTTGCCTCCTGTCTACTCACTGCCATCTGATTTCAAGGTTTGGGCGCAGAGGAGCGGCTTATTTACTGTCGGTAAAAAAGAGCAGGTGCAGATTTATGTTCAAAATTTAATTGCCACAGCATCCAGCTATGAAATAGTTTATTCAAAATCAGCCTTCTATAACTTGAACGATGTTTCGCATCTGGTGCAGGTTTACATCCCATCAAATAGAATCAATTCAGTAAAACAAAACGAAATAAAAGCAACTATAGCCACAGTTAATATTAAAGGTCCTGTAACATCCGGTCAAATCAATTTTATTGTCCGTTCCTTATCTGATGGTTCAGAGAACACCGCAACAGTTAGTATGACGTCTGGCTTGCCAGTCAGTTTGCCGGAATTTGGAACTATAGGGTTAATAATGCTGATTACAGTGTCAGGAACTTTATATTTTATTTGTAAGAAAAAATTATTTAGAGATAATTTCTAAGAGACACAATACTATACATATCGTATTCTATCCTTGTTCTCGCTGATCTTATTCTCAATATTTCTTAATCGTTCATTCAATGTCTGATTCAATATCTTCAAGCTGTCCAGTTCAGTCAAAATTAGATCCAGTTTCGCTCTGACTCTGTCCATATCCGCTTTTTTATTATCGTCCGTCAGTTGAGTTAATTCTGCCCTCGCTGTTTCTTGAGAGCTTTGCATGGGCGGTTGAGTCGCTGGCTCGGTTTTCTTTTTAGAGAAAAATTTGAAAGGAAATATACCCATGTTTGAAACACCTTGAATTATCTAATAGAATTTAGGGAAGAGACGATATAAAATTATTGCATCGGGGGAGAGATATTCAATATTTTTTGATATATGTCTCTGAATTTATGCAGTTTCTTGTAACACCATTCATGCAGATAATATCTTCTTTGATTCCAATAGAAATATTTGTTGTATATCCATAGCAATCCCTTGTATAGAGGATTTCTTGCATCATCTATTATGCCTTTGCCGCCAAATTCCGTTTTAAGATAGCCGCCGATTCTGACTTCTACGTCTCCGGATTTGCTCGGATCGGATGGCTGGTGGCCATGAACATAAATTTCAATTATGACTTTGGAAAATCTGTCTAACGCCTTGACAACATAGGCTTTGACAAGAAATTCTCTCGGGTCACCTGACGTATCCCATCTGAATTCTCTTTCCCAATAATCCTTCGCTTCTACTTCCCAGACATCCCTCATCGCCCTTTTAAGTTTTTGATATGCAACTATGGGATTGGGTCCCTTAAAATTGAGAGTGATTTGAAGATCTGGCGCTAAGCAATCATCTTGCATGACTATTTTTGCCATTCACATCATCTTTGGCAGCAGGTTAAAGAACGATTTCAACTCTTCCAAGAACACTTTCATTAGTTTTCTGCACTCGTCCTGATAATTTCTTCTTTGTTCTTGATAAAGCACTTTATGCCAAAAAACTCTTGCCATCTCATAGAATATGCTTCTTTCCCACACCGTATCTTGAGGATATTCGGTTCGTAGAACGCCGTCTATGTGAACATTCAGTTTGCCCTCTTTACCATTCTCCGTTTCTATAGCCTCGCCGTTAATGGATATTCTCGAGTAGATATATGAAAATCTGTCCACGTCCTTTGATACTTCCCATGATACGCTAAATTTCTCTTTCTTCCCTTCCCTGTCCCAAATAAATTCTTTCTCCTGGACTCGTTCATTCTCCTTTACATTCCATACAGTGAGAAACATATCCTTTATCTTCTTATAGGCAAGATGGGGATTGGGACCAGAGTAACTCCATTTCATTTCAGGACCGGATATATCCCAGCAGTCATCCTGCAGGATCATTTTTGTTCTTGCGAATATAGGCATGGCATCACATATTAAAAGTTTTCCTATTATAATTTGGTTATGGTTATTATTAAAATCTTAGGACTGCTAGCATTTCTGGTCGGCGGGTACTTGACGTATGCTTTATACTTGACTGGAGATTACGGCGCGTTCACAATTGCGATAATTTTCGGGCCAACACTAATTTATTTGTCCTTGTATTTACTAAATCTTTAATGAGATAATGCCAAAGTTATTAGCACTGGGATTCATATTTTTAGGAATAATAATGATAATCTTCTTTCCGTATACAGGCGCTCATCAGATGTCATGGTTCACAAACATTGGTATACTCATGGGGATATTGCTGTTGGGTATAGGAATATTTTTGTGGAAATTGTAGAGTATTATGATAAAAATGAATAAAATTAGAAAAGAAAAAATTATGAGTGAGGTATTTTGTAACCTGGTCTGTTTTGCTTAACTTATAAATCTAAAGCTGT
>CAYJTF010000053.1:0-4508 GCA_964373165.1 uncultured archaeon | reverse complement strand
CTGAATTCTTCTTCTTTTCTGACAAAAACCTACATTTTATCCGCCCTTTCGAGGAAATGTTCAATTATTTACATTAACTGAATTGAAAACTTATTTGATTAAATCGGGTTTCAAAATTTTCAAAATTATCGGAATACAGGGCTATGCATTTGAGAAGAAAACATGGAAATATTTATTTCATGTAATTTTGTCTAAAACAGTATGTAAAATGTTTCCTTCATTCGCTAGGGGATTCGTTATTTTGTGTGAAAAATAACTCGTATTAACCTTATTTTCTTTTTTTTGACTGAAAAAATTATGATAGTTTTAGGGAAAAATTATAATTACTGTTTAATAAATTACTTGTCTTATTTAATTATATGCAAAAAAAGTTAGAGGAATCCGGCAAGAAGCCAGAACGCATTTCTATCTTCATAGATGGGAGCAACTTTTATCATAGTGTTAGAGATGCATTTGGTGTACATCATGGTCGAATAGACTTTAGGAAGTTAATAAATAAACTAAATAATGATAGGCTTTTGATAGGTGTATATTACTATAACGCGTCTTTGGACGTGAATTACAATAAAGAAATTTACTGGAAACAACAAAAATTCTTCGCTGATTTAAGGAGAATACCAGGATTCAATGTTATACTGACTAATATGAGAAAAATCGTAAACCTCGATGGCAAAATGGAATTCGCAGTTAAAGGTGACGATATTCATTTAGCTATAGATATGATTTCTTTCGCTTATGAAGATAGATATGATATAGCCATCTTGGTTAGTGGCGACGGTGATTTTGCGCCAGCAGTAAAACGCATCCAAAAGTTAGGAAAGAAAATAGAAAACGCTTATTTTTCTACAAGCAGGTCATCTCTGTTAAAACAGACATGTGACAAATCTACATTTCTTGATGACATTGTTGAAGAATGTTTAAAGGAAAAATAATAGCCCGGTATTGCCTATAGACAAGCTACAGTGCCATACCGGGGATCATATAATTATTGTTTAGAGGAAGATTTTAAATACTTTTAGTTGAGAGAGATTTAAATGACAATTCCACCTAGTCTGTGACTGGTGGAGGGTTCATACAATTGTCCATTCAACGCTTATTATAAACTGCGAGAAGGTTAAGTTTGATTTTTCTTTTTTCTTTTATTTTTTTTGACTGAAGACATGAATTCAGATTGTTTTCATTTTGTGAACGAAATGTTTACAGAATATGAATATGGGATTTGCCAACCATAAGCGGTATTATTTCTTTAGGTCGAATTTGCTTCCCAACTTCTTTATTACAAACTCAGGTATCAAATTCTCCCTTTCATATATGTCATAAAGCGTGTCTAGTACGAACCAAACCGCTTTTTCGTCCTTCTCATAACAACTCAAACCAAACTGCAAGAACAGTTCCCAATTTATGTCAAGGTTTTTTATCAGTCTGACTATGTCTTCTCTATCCACAGATCTTCCTGTGACAGCCTTCAAAAATATCAGATGCTCTGGTTCAATCAGTTTTAGAGTGAGCAAATCAAATCTGATGCTTCTTTTCGCGAGTTGTAACATTTGCTCTGTATCGATGGAAAAGACATTTTTGTAAAACAAATCAAACCTCGGCATATCGCCATTTGAAAATATAGTTGGGTTTCCCTCTTTCAGTCCAGGGTTTATTTTATACGGAAGTTTTTTTGTAATCTCAGTTTTTCTGAACAAAGGATGATTTTTGATTATTTGGATTATGCCAGCTACGTCATTCTTGTCATAAAGAACGATGTCCAAATCTTTGGTCTGGCCTCTTAAACCATAAAACATCATCGCATTTCCACCTATAATCAATCCTCTCACCTCGTGTTTTAATTTCTTGCCTATGTAATCCAACAGTTTTTCTAGAAATTCTTTATCAGCAAGCATGGTCAACACACAACAATTTTTTATATCTGTCCGGCATCCTGGGAATTTTTTTCATTTCTCTTCTTGCTTCCTGATAGAGTGTCTTGAACTCACCCAAAACCGCGTAAGCCTTGAGATATCTGTACAGCTTCTTCCAGTTTTTAACGGACCTGATAATTTCCCTTGCAGAATCGTAAAATCTCTTGTTTTCTTCCTTCTTGTATTGAGAGAGAAAATAGGCTATTTTATGTTCATTTGAAATTTTGTTTTTTGCAAACTCCATTTCAGATACAACAATATCGGTATCTTCTAACATGCCACGATTTTTGGATAGGCCAGGAATTGAATCGATCAAGTACATGGTGCCTCTGGGCTTTCTTACCCTCTGAATCACAAAACCCATCTTATCCAGTCTATGAACATAAACATAAGCGGTGCTTATCTTGACATGCAGCTTATTGGAGATATCATTAATAGTATTCCATCCCTTCGCCTTCAATGCAACATTTCTTTCCAACATAATTTAAAATCATGATATCTAATATATAAAGTTTTCTATAGCCTACACAATAACAAGAGCAATATAACTGCGAGAAAGTATTGACCTTTTCTTTTTTGACTGAAAGGATTCTACTTAGTTATTGGTCAGCTGAGACTTCACACTTTGTAAAGTTTCATACTTATACTTATTTAAAAGCTAAATAAGAAAAACAATTAGGTGAATAGTATTGAATACTAACGTTTCTACATTTGCTGAAATATCTCAGGAAGCAAAATATGAAGGACAATGGGTTATAATTGTAAATAAAAAAGTTGCCTTTTCAGGAACAGCAAAAGAGATCAAAGAGAAAATAGAACATATAAGAAAAGAATATCCGAATGAATTGCCACTTATTGCAAAAGTTCCTAAAAAAATTCTACAAATAGTTTAAGGTGATTTTAATAACCGTAATAAGTTTTCCTTATGTTAGAGAACGTGGTTTTTATAGACCAAAAATTCCGATAATAATATCTGTTGATGGTCACAGAACTGAAGTTCTAGGATTAATAGATTCAGGTTCAGATTTTGTCTTATTTCCTAAAGAAATTGCAGAAGCAGTTGGGATTGACGTGAAAGGTAAAGAAAAGGAAGCCGAGGGTCTTGGCGGGAAAATAAGATATAGAAATGGAGTAGCGACTATTACATTGAAAAAAGACAATATTTCAAAAATACTGAGAAATATGAGAATTCATATCCAAACAGATAACTTTGCTGACTTGGATGAAATTATACTCGGCAGAGATCCTTTTTTCAAATATTTTACAATTGAGTTTAATGAAAACAAAAAAAGAATCAGACTAATACCAAACAGAAGGTCATTAAAAGAACCTTTAGATTTATAATTAAAAATAGAAAATATTTTTGTTTGCGCATTTTATGTAAACAAACTTCATAAAAATGAATCAACAGTAAGAGCAATATAACTGCGAGAAAGCATTGACCTTTTCTTTTTTGACTGAAACATGATTCCTAGGCTCTTTTCTATTTTTGAACAAAATGGGTCTTGTATACTAATTGGCAGTTAGTATGCTTATCTAGTAGTATTAATTAAAAGTTAGCATCATCAAATACTATAGTGATCTATAGAAAACTATAAATACTATAGTTTGTTATATAGAATTATGCCAACAACAATCCAATTAAGTAAACAAACAAAAGAAAAGTTAGAAAAAATAAAAATTCAAGCCAGCGAAACTTATGAAAACGTTATTATGAGATTAATCAAGTATAGCGAGAATGATATGATACTGAGCGAAGAAACTATAAAAAATATAGAAGAAGCATTGGAAGATGTTAAAAAAGGTAAACTTTATTCTTCAGATGAAGTCAAAAAAATGCTGGGAATAGAATGAACTATAAAATCTTGTGGACTGAAAAATCTTTAAAACAATTAAAAAAGCTGGATAAGCCAATGCAAAAAAGGATTATCGAAAAAGTCGATTCCATATCTTATGATCCTTTTTCTCATGTTACTAAATTAGTCGGCCTGGATTTTTATCGGTTAAGAGTCGGCGATTATAGAATTATAATGACGATAGAAAACGGTAAAATGGTTATATTTGTTCTAGAAATCGGTCATAGAGGCGATATATACAAAAAATATTAGAAATAAAGTCCGTAAATCTTCGAATGGTGATCAAATTCTGGAGCTTAGTTCATTTCAAAATTCAACTTTCAATCTTTTTTTAAACTCCTCTTCAGACAAAATGCCCTCTTTCTCTATTTTTCTCAATTCTTTTATGTATTCCGGCCTTAATTCTGGTTCTAGAAGCTGGCTTTCATAGTTTTCAGCCATTATGTTTATTGCTTCAGACTTGGTCCTTAAACCATATTTAGCCTTTATGATATTCAGAACTCTGTTTGCTCTTTCATTTATTTTAACAACAGCTTGAATCATTGTTACCTACCCATATTGTTTATGTATATATAAACTTTTCATTGTTTTCAGATCTGAAGAATGGAAATTTTACTGAAAAATCTGCGAAGGTTAAGTTTGATTTTTTTCTGATTAATATATGAATTCCAGATTTTGAAGTAGCAGGAGTTTTGACGATCATACTAATCTTTTAATGAAGATAATTTCTTAACAAGTTCTT
>CAYJTF010000052.1:0-4707 GCA_964373165.1 uncultured archaeon | reverse complement strand
TTTCAGGCGTTGATAGAAACGGTGACGGGGTTATTGATTCCATTAAGTTTTTGGAGTGATTAAATCAACTAACTTAAATGTTTAGTCATTGATCAGTGATTGTATGTATACTGAATCTTATACATTTGATAGAATTGTGCAGGATATTGCAGATCGAATGTTTGGTGAGTTTATTCCCGATCCTGCTAAAAGAGATGATACCGACATATCTTCAAATTTAGCATATCGGCTACTTCCTTTAGGAAGAGTAGAATACGCATTAGCTATGGGATTATCATCTAAATTGAGAGCTGAGTACTTAACAAGACATTTGTCAGCTGATAGAAGACCTATAGTATCATTCCGGGATAGAAAAGGAAAAAGGGCGTTTGGGAGAGGAGTAAGACAAGTTAAACCTTTGGATATTGATATTATGAGTATTAAATCTCATCCAGAAACTGGAATATTTGCATATGATGAAGGTTTCTATTTTTATGGAGGACCAGAAATTAAAATGGGTACAAGAGTTTCGAGTAGGCTCCTGACTAAATATATTATTGTTACTGGAGTATTAACTAACCCAGAAGAAATAAGATACGCTAACGAACATTTAAGTGATTTGGGTATTTACCCTTCTGGTATGGTTGGAATAACAGGATCATCAACTGTTTTAGACAACGATTTGGGACTTCGATATGCTTTGGGTATGAAATATATAGAAGATATAGCAGATAAATTAGCACGTGATTTAGTTGAAGAAACAAGAAAGCAATCAAAAAAAGTAACATTAGTTGGGATAGATACAGATGGTTTGCGACTTGCGGAGGATGTATGGCTAGCTGCAAGTGTCCACTACCCAGAGATAGATGTTAGTCTAACTGAACAACCAATATATCATGTTGATAAAACCACACCTGTTATACCTGATAAAATAAAAGATAAAATAAAAGATAATGATGTAGTGATTGTAGATACAGTCGAGTTTACAGGAAGAACTAGGCATGATATGGAAAGATACGTATATTCAGTTCTTCATGGTTTTGGTGCTGGGAGAATAGGTCACATGGTTGCAATTGATTTATCTGGTAGTTTTTCAGGCAACGGAAATTATATGTTTGCTTATGCTAATCTAGTAGAAATCCCACAACATTATATGAATCCGTTTTCGAAAGGAGCCCATCTTTATATGGCCGGAACTAGAACAAATGGCAGACCCGCTACAGTATCTTTGGGATAGAATTTGATATTTATGAAAAAAGTTCATATATTAAAAAAGAAATGGTTATTGGGCCCATGGAATTCAGGGAGTCCTTTAGAAGTCGGACATATAGATGAAAATAATTTTAAAAAAATAAAAACCTTCTACTATCATGAAAAAACCTTTGAATATTTTTTAGTCTGTAACGGTAACGCCAAATTAAGAATTGGGAGTAGAATAATAGAAATTAAAGCGGGCGATGTACTTATGATAGAACCTGGAGAGAAACATGGATTAGTTGATATATCGTCAGATTTTGAATGCTTTGTCATAAAATACCCATCAGATTCTAAGGATAACAAATTGTAGACGTTAATGCGTAAGTTGTAATATTTCTAATAACTAAGGAGATCTGTTGGCATATAAAAAGATGTTAAATCAGGGCTTATTTTGCCTTTGTCGCTGTCATATCTAAGAACATAAATACCACAGTTAGGAATAATTACGTCTAATGCCCTATAAGCCATATCTAAACTTAGTGAATGCATTCTTTTTGCATTACCGATAGCATCTCCAGATTTTAGTTGATCTAAAGCAGCTTGAGCGTCATCTATAGCTGAAAAATTTCCGCCATATGATATAACTTGACTAATAGGAAATTTATGTGTTACAGCAAACACAACAGGTGGGCAACTATGTTGAGTTAATCCTCTCAGAAACCCATAAACTCTAATTGCTACGTCAACTAAGGATTCCCCACCCGTATCATATTTTCCAGTTACAGTTTCGCTGTCGTACATCTCTCCTAGATCCGTGGAAGGATCTTGAGGAGGGCGAAAAAGAGGTACAAATTTACTCATAATTCCCTGGTTCCTCTGGTATACATCTCTTCGTTCTAATCCACTCCATCCCTTTTGGTTTAGCTCAGACAATGCATGATCTGTTATAAGTTCTGCTGTAACCCCTAACATATTTCTTAATATTCGTCCTGTTTGTATACTTCTAGTTAGTGGTGAAGAGTATACTAATGCAGATCCCCAATCGTATCTTCCTTTAAGATACCTACCTAAAGAAGCAGTTTGCTCTTCACCTATGGTTGTCAAAGGAGAATCTGGAAGAAAGGATGCTCCTTGTATGACGTCTCTATATTTAGTATCATTAAAAACCGAGTTCCCGTGACGCACAAAAATAATATGAGTTTTCATTGAGTTTTAAAGTAAATTTAAGCTATTTAAGGTTTACTAATTATTACTAAAATTGAACAAGATGAAAATTGCTTTTTACGCAGCACACTTTCAACCAGTCCATAATAATCATTTGATCCCTATAAGGATGGCATTAGATAAATATGACCTTCTTATAGTAGGTATATCGTATCCTACTTCGCCTCAACAATATAACACACCGTTTAGTTATTTTGAAAGATACTTAATGTTATTAGCGACACTTAGAGACATTGGCGCACCATTAGATAGAGTCGTTGTTTTACCACACGAATATCCTCTTATTATTCCTTTATCGACAGGCTTACCAGAAAATCCATTGTTGCCTCCTGATGCAGTTCAAGTTTTTTATGTCACAAGCCGAAGAGATATGAACATTTGTTATTGGGTTGGACAGAGTCAAAGAAGAACTGATATTTTGGGAGTTAGTTATTTTGGGGACGGTTACGGATCTAATATAACAGGTAATGGCATTAGATCGATGATTGTAACTGGTTGTGATGGATGGAAGGAATTGGTTCCAGCTAGTGTATCCAAATTTATTTTAGATATTGGTGGTACTGATAGAATAAGGGAACTCCGCAAACAGCCAGCAATACAGACAGTAGCGACTTAAATAATACACTTGTCATCAAATAGTAACATATTTAAGATTAATATGATGTTTTCTTAGAATGGTTATTGAGGAAGTTAAATATGGAATCATAACTGCCAGATATCAACCAGTTCATAATGGTCATTTAATACCAATAATGGCGGCTTTAGAAAGATGCGGAGAATTATTTATAGGTGTTGCGTTTCCAAACCCACCTAATACATACCAAGAGCATCCGAGTAATCCGAAAGTTACCAGTCCAGAAAACAACCCCTTTAGTTATTTTGAAAGATTAATTATGTTGCAAAGAGCAACACGCGAGAAGGGAATAGAAGAAGGTAGAATTCATATTGTTCCTTATGAATCCGGAACTTTAATGCCGAATTGGGCCTTAAATTCTTATTTTCCAAATGGTACTTGGTATTTTTATATGACAAGTAATTGGGATCATAGAAAAATGATAGCAGCAAAAGATAGACATAGAACTGTTGAAGTTTTGGGTGAAAACAGAGGAGATAGAATACACGGAGATGATATTAGAGGTTTTATAGCAACAAATAATGATAAATGGAAAAGTTTGGTGCCAAAATCCGTAGCAGAATATATAATACAAATAAATGGTATTGAAAGAATACAAAAATTATATAGTGAAGATGATAGGTGAGATGTTTTTATTACAGATCAATTATATAATGAATAGTTAGATTATATGTCAAATAAGTTCAAATCTAATATATGTCTAATCGGTTTTTGGGCAACAGGCAAAACTACTCTAGGAATGAAAATTGCTAAAAAATTAAAAATGGATTTTATAGATACGGATCAAATAATAATGGAAAAATTTAGCATGTCAATTTTTGAAATTTTCGATAAACTAGGAGAAAACAAGTTTAGAGACGCGGAAACTAAGGAAATAAATAAAATCAAAAATATTAAAAATACAGTTATCGCATGTGGGGCAGGCGTAGTACTTAAAAACAATAACATGGTATTTCTAAAACAAAATTCTATTATTATTTGGCTGGATTCAAGAGGCAATGAGATTATCAAAAGAATGATCAGAGACAAAGATTTTAGAATATTGGAGCGTAGTGAATTAACACTAAAAAAAATAAACGAATTTCTGAAAGTAAGAAAACCTTTATATAAAAAATATTCCGATTTAAAAATCAATACTGATAAAAAAAGTGCGAATGATATTATCAAAATTATAGTTCAAAAAATAAGAAGCACGAGGTCCTCTATTTAACTGCAGATACACTAAATATATCATTATTTCTTATTCAAATTAATCTATAGTTTCACTTCCATTCCATCAAAACACAATTTCATATTTTCAGGAAGCATATTTTGAAGTTCTTCGTGTGTTCTTTCGGATAAGTGTGTAATGCTGTGGAAAATTACGGATTTACTATCGAGCGAATTAGCAAAATCTAAAATTTCCTTTCCATGTAAATGGGATTTAGACATTTTTACGCCATTTTGTACCTGTTTATCCGGAAAATATTCATCAAATAGGTAAGTTCCATCCAGAATTATAACATCAATATTTTTAATTAAGTCCAGAGTTTTTTTGGGTATTTTGAAGTAGTCAGCCAGATATGCAATTTTTTTGTTTTTGTGTTCTAACAAGAAACCAAAGGTATTATTTAATTCTTCATCATTTAATTTGTTGTCAAAATCATACGTATGAAAAACAGGAAGAGGTGTTA
>CAYJTF010000051.1:0-4833 GCA_964373165.1 uncultured archaeon | reverse complement strand
GGCAATCAATTCATCAGCGGCCTAAAGGCCGACGATTTCTTGATTGGCTATTTAATTTCATCATTTCGAACAAGTTCAGTGCCTTTGTACCAACTATTTCTGTATCATTCGTCTTATCATTTAACCACACAACGTTACTAGTAATTTTCATCATTATGCCCCGATTAAATTTTTTTTACATGTCCCCTCTCTAACTTTATCTTCTCTTTGTTTTTTATTTTGAGATTTTCTATCAAGAACGACGGTATCTTCATTTCTCTTAGGACAGTGGCGGCATGAGACATTATTGAGCCTTTAGTTAATATGACGCCAACCGGCCTTTGTTTAGTAATTGCTTTCATTATGAAATCCACATTTAAATTATCTGTCACTAGTATTCTCCCTTCCGTATTTTTCAAGTCTTCACTGTTTTTTGCTATGGCCACAGAACCCTCCACATCCCCCGGATATATTGTTTTTATCTTAGCATCCATATGGAATTTTTCTATCTCAAGTTTTCTGGTACCTTGAATGATTACTTCACCAGAAGTTAGTACTGCCCATTCCACTTCTTGCGACCCGTAAGCCTTTTCCAACTTTAATGCATAACCAGCTAGTTCATTAATCTGGTTGTTGTTTAAAACTGATTTTTTCGACTCGCTCTCGCTCAGTTTTCTATGCACTAAGCCGCTTTTTGATTTGACAAGGGTTTTAGTTTTCTTGGCTATATTCCTGTTTACAGTTCTCAATGACTTCTTATCCACTTCGTAAGTATCGTATTCCGCACCTTCTCTCGTCAGAAGATTCGTGTGTTGACCGAAGATAGCCTCTATATAGACGTTGCCCTCGTTGTTAGTTGTATGTAAAAGCCCACATCTGTCCGAATCATAAAACGTTTGCATTAAAGCAGAAAATTCGATTTTTTCAGGTGATTTTACTGCTCTTATAATAGTATTAAAACTCGTGATGACAGCATCTCTCACTTCTTTAAAGTCAACAACGTTTACTTTATTTTTTGCATATAAGTCTAAGCCTGTTTCTGTAGGCGAATAAACAGAAGGCCTATATGAAAGTGTTTTGCCTTTCTTTTTCAGCATTTCAAGAAACTGATTTAGTTCTTTTAAAAAATCTTCTGGGAGTTTTTTATTCTTTAGAAAATATTTATAGAGTTCTGGTCTCACGATCCACGGATTCGGTACGGTTGGCACACCAGCATTTATTAATTCCAATATGCCATTCACTTTTTTACTGTTAACTTTGACGTTTTCCTTTCTTAAATCCACAAAATATTTGAATTTTGCCATAATAATCACATAGTAAATACAAATAAAGAATGTAATTTATAAATTTATTCTGGATATGAAACGTTAGATTTTATATTGAAAAAAATGAAAACTCGCAAATAGAATTATCATTTGGATCTCTACATATAAATTGTGACTGTTTCTCTATCATTTAGCGCTGTTCCGTATGTTGACACTACTTGATGATTTATAGGATATAAAACAGGAACTCCGCCTATAACTGTTAATTGATATTCATTAGTGTTTCCAGGCAACTCTGCTCTATAGGTGCCATCATTAACTATTTCATCTCCTACAAATAATTGACCGTTCCTACAAACTGCTTGGTGTTTTGGATTTAACCCAATAATAGCTGAAAAGGGTTGTGTTAATACTTGAGTTAAAGACATATCATGCACCCAACATTGGTACCAACTTAATAATTATATTAGGATCTAACTTCCTTATAAACCTTTCGTTGATTAATCACTGGAAAGTGACTTGCGTTACTACTTACTCTTCCAAATAAATGTATACTTCATAGGCATAATCGCTCTAGAAGTCGTTTTAAAACCGCATTTTTTGCATTTATAACCTAACCTTATTTTTTTACCTGCAAGGTTGGTTGCAAATGTGTCAAAAATAAATTCATCGCAAATAGGACACTTTTCTCTTAACGTGATTTTAGAACTTTTTTTAGTTTTAGCCTTTATTGTAATGTTCTTAATATTACGAACTATACCCTTTAACCTTTTTGTCGTAATCACGTATTCCCTGTTTTCTCTTTTTAATTCAGAAAATACTATTTCACGCAGTTCGTGTAAAGTCTCTACTGCTCTTCTGCTTATCATAACTTTTTTAACTAATTTTGACACTTCGCTCAAAGAAGGTATTGATCTATTAGCCATCCATATCTAAATAATTAGTCGTTTTTGATATTTATTTGCTTGTATAGTTGTTCTACTTCATTTGAGCCAAATCCAATAACCGGAAAGAACACGTTCCTGAATTTTTTAGTCCTGTTCTTTATATTTTTTAAACCGTTCCCTTTCAGGGAATCACCAAAAACAAAAACATCAATGTCATGCATTTTTGAGATTTTTTTTAAGTCATTTTCACTTTTAATTTTTATTTTTTCAAGATTAACACCGCAAGACCATTTATCCAGAATTTTATCAGGTTTCTTATAACATAGTATAGGAACGCATCCTCTTTTCATCATGAACCATGCGGCAACAACATCCTGCCTATTTTCAATATAGCATATAGCACGTCCTCCCGTGCTTAGTGGCAGACCACCACAACATTTGATTTTCTCGAAATATACGTATACCTCATCATTCCTTATGTCAATGTAAATCGTCAGGTCAGGATTCGATAAATCTACCTCCTTTTTTGTTTTTTCTACTATGACCGAACCTATTTGCTTCTCTATATCTCTGCTATTAAATTCGTGCCTTCCTTCCCTCGTGACTCTAACGGCAAATGTACCTTTTCTCGCTATACTATCTGAATATTTTTCAAAAAAGGCATTCATATCTGACAACTGCATATCAACAGCTGGTGATAAAGAAATGGTGCCAAAAACTCTTTTTAGTATAGAAACAGATTTTTCGATGTCACTTGTTTTCAAAATCAGGCCAAACCTTTTTGAAATAATTTTATTTTCTATTCTTTCCTTATAAAAAGTGTTCTTAATATTTCTTATCAGTATTTTTTGAAACCTTTTTCTGACCGGATTAGATTTTAACACAAGTTCTGAAAATCGGATTATTATGCAATTGAATTTCATAAGTAATTAAGCAATAATAGAATTTAAAAAGAAAACTAAGCAAATTCGTAACCGACATTTACTGAGCTTGAAATCTCTATCATTCCTGGTGAAATGTCTGTTGTTGTTTCTCTTACGTCTGTTGCTGAAAGACTATTGAAACTCTTATAGTATGGGATCACACTAACGTATCCTTCACTTGCTCTACCAACTTTTGTCAATTTAACACCCAAACCGTCAGCAATGGCCTCTGCTCTTTCCTTAGCGTTTTGTGAGGCTTTTGTAATAGCCTCTTTCCTTAGCTCGGCTTCTTTTGATTTAGATAAAATAAATTGCACGCCATCCACTCTGTTTGCCCCGGCATCTATAGCCGCGTCAACTAAAACGCCCACAGAATTCAGTTTGATAGTGGATATTTTTATTATATGCACTGTCTTGTATCCTCTGATTTTCATTTCTCCCTTTTCACTGTAGTCTCTGATAACATCAACAGAATACTGGCTAGTCCCGATATCTTTATCAGAAACTCCTGCAGTTCTCAACGCGTCTTTAATTTCTTTCATCACATCAGCATTTCTTTGCTGCGAATCAATTGCTGTTTCTGATTGTGTTTCTACACCCAACAATATCTCTGCCTTGTCCGGATCTACAGTTAACGTAGCAGTACCTGTCACGTCTATAGTGTCTTCTGGCAGTTCGTCGGATGTTTTAACGTTGATACTATTTGGCTTTAAGCCAACCATAACAGCTAATGCTATAATACCGATTACTAACAACAAAGGTAGTAGTGCCTCCGTTCTCATTCTATCACAATACTTATATGCAAGGAAGAGGTTTATAAGTAATCGGATTTATTTAGGTAAAAACCAAATGATTTAAACTCAATGGTTGAAATTAGATTCGTGATTATGTGTGAAAGTATATTTCATGTTCCAGCCGTGCAAGAGCAATGCGTCTTATGAGATGATTCCGTACGGAAATTTTGACAAAAATGATCTGGTAAAAGTAATAGTGAAAGAATTCAATGGGAAGGCTGTTATGGACACGCCTCAACTAACTGTTGTAGACATTGAAAAGGCAAAATTATCTGTTTCTAAAAACAACAAAATTTTAATCAGAGAAGTCAAAAACGAGGATGAAGCAAGAGACATAGCCAATAGAATCATGAAGAATTTGATGAGATGATAATATAAACCCGAACTGGTCTAAAGTCACAATTTTTATTTTAACTAATTTTTCTACTTAAAAAATTTTCCTTTCAGCTTAATATTTTTATTTACATAATTTAATTACTTTTTTATGAAAGTAGCAATAGTTACAGGTGGTTCTTTGGGTTATAAATCCGCAGGTCCGTCTATCGGTGGAGCTATTTCTATTCGTCTGGCAAAAGACGGATACAAAATTGTTGTAGCAGATACTTGCAAGATGGGCAATAAAACAGTGGAAAAGATTAAGGAAAATGGCGGAGATGCAATATTTGTTAAAACAGATGTAGGAAATACAAAAGATGTAATAAAAGTGGTAAAATTAACGGAGAAAACATTCAGTGGATTAAATTGTTTAGTTAATTGTGCGGCAAGATATAGTACTGGAATGGCAAAAAATATAGTTGATATACCAGAAGATGAGTGGAATAAAACTCTTAATGTTAATTTGAATGGTTACTTTAGATTTGCAAAATATTCAATTCCATTAATGCTAAAATCAGGCGGTGGAACTATAATTAATATATCTTCTGTGTCAAGTCATTTAGCATTGCCCAATTTTAGTGTTTATTCTGTTTCTAAAGCTGCCAAAGAT
>CAYJTF010000050.1:0-4961 GCA_964373165.1 uncultured archaeon | reverse complement strand
GAATCTTTCAAGACTCATAATAATTATTATGTTTACTATAAAATTAAGTTTTTTTGGTTTTCGGTAAGTAGTTTTATTGCAGAATTTTTCTTATTGGTTTCTACACCAATTGTTATGAGAAGAAAAAATTTTAGCAAATTGGAGATGATAGCAATGATGCTGGTCATTTATCTCTTGGTTTATTCTGTTGTAGCTGTTTCATTGGATCCGAGATTATTTTTGAACAATTCATGATTCGGAAGCACCGCAACTTCCACATGAGGCATATAATACTTACGTGATTTATAGAACAAATTTTGCAATAGAAAACTTTGTCAATAATTCTTCATAAAATTCCCCCTTTATGAATGTCTAACCATCTACTAGCTCAAAATAACTGAATGATCCAGAATAGTATGCTAGCCCGCCTACTCTACAAAGAAAATAGCTTACAGCTTCAGCAGAATCACTTCCTACTCCACCAAGTGCTTGCATCATAACAACTAAATCAAAAAATTCACGATATCTTTCAATGCAAGATGGTATTTCCTTTTCAGCTAAAAGTGCTAGTCCCAATTGATCTACATTCCAGTATTCCCATGTTACACCCCCCACTAGAGGAGACGGTGATCTGTATCGATCAATACAAATAATTTTTCTAGCATCCCAACCATAATCTACAAGTAATTTTGCTACTGAACCATCTCCAGCACAAACATCAGCTACTACAGAAAAATCTAGAGTTACATCCACCTTTCTAAAAACATATTCATTACAGTATCGTTCAAATATGTATGTCGTCTTTCCTTATCTGTATTCATTTGAGGATCTGCAATAATAATACTCATAAATATCGCATTGTGTAAATTAGTGTATCTTTTTAGGTCCAACTCTCATATCAGTAACTCCTACAGTAAAAAATTTAGGTCCAGATTCAGGTGATTTGGTAAACCTTGTTTTTCTGGGTTTTGTTCCCCTATTCACTCTTAAATAATGTGGAATTTTATGTCCACGAAATCCATGTTGTCTGGGACCTGTTTGAAGATGGTGTGCTGGTCTTAGTCTATATTGATCACGTGGTTTTGTAACACGTGATCCATATTCTGGTTTGCGTTTTAAATCAAGAGGCGGTTCATGTATTGGAGGATAGACTTCGTGATAAGGAATATCAGGAGGTGTATAAGGTCTAGTACTGCTTGCAGGAGAACCTGCATTCGGTTTATTAACTGGTTTATATGCCATTGTGCTAGCATCCCTTGGTACGGTGCCCATTTTTTTCATTGCTTCAATAGATGCTAGAATAGCCTGAGCCAAAAATTTCTTTCTTTCTTCAGCTGCTCTTTCAGCGTATCTCAGTCCTCTTCTTATCCCTCTAACTTCTTCAGCTATTCTACCTTTGTAAGGAGACCCTTTATCAGCATATTGTCTTAAAAGAGATGGAACAATGGCATGTTTTATTTCTCTTCCTTCTACATAAATAATCACGTCGAGTTGTGTGGCAAAATTCTGAGTAGTGACTCTGTTAAGTTCTATTAGAAAGCCTCTTCTGTATTCTTCAGGCACTGCAGCATCTTTTATGCATATCCTTGCTTTCTCAGCATGTTCTCTTGCTATGTCCAATGTAATAGGATCGTATCCTGTTTCAGCTGCTTTTTGAGCTCTAATTTCTAGATCACTATCTGCAGACCATCCACTACTTTGAAGATTGCCTTTATAATCTCTAACATATACACGTCCATCGGCTCTGGCCCAGAAGCCATCACCCACACCAATTCTTGCAAATACAGCCGATCCTTCTCTGCCATACATTTCAACGCATTTATCAAACGCCGCATCGGCATATATTCTGGCAGCTTCTAGATGAGCTCTAGCTAAAAGCTCTTTTTCATGTTGTGTGTATCCTGTGATATCTATATCATATTTTCTGCCTTTTTGATCGATCAGATGCATCAGACCAGAAACCATTTCAGGTGATCCTCTATCCGAATATTTCACTGCTAGAGAATACAGTTCATTCGTCCTTCTTATTCCGACAACTCGTGGTAAAAGAAGTTCAATTAATTCTTCGATCCAATAAATCATATGATTACCAGTATATAATATAATTTACTACTAAATAGTAAAAATTAATATATAAACTTTGTTATGATATATGATCAGATTCATTCCTATCGGGGATCAAGTCATTACTGCCGAATAGATATAGATTTTTCTATCAATAGGAAAAAAATTTAAATAAGGTAGAAAATTCTTTTATTTTGTCTAGAAAGTTAGAATATGCTTTATTTTGTCAAAACCAAACATCTTATATAAGATTTAAATATTTAACTATCAAATAGTGATAATAGTAAAATATCTAAGTGATAGAAAACATGAAGAGACTATTAATATCGACTTTTGTATTGGCGTTCTTAACACTAATAGTCTCACTCTCCCTTGTAACCAAGAGCGCTGAGTCAGTAGCATGCGGCAATCCAACAATATATAATGAGTTTGGAGTGCCCGTCAACTACTATGGAGGCATAATAAAAGTCAATTCAAACGACTTTCCGGATGAGGCTTCTGGCATAATCCAATATCCTTTGAAGGTTAGAAATCCCAATACCCAGGCTATTACTTTGAGAATAAATGTGACATCATCACTGAAGAACATTGTTTTTCCATTAGAAATCAATATGACAGCAAACCAGGATAAAACGCCTTTCAATTTGAATGTCGACATAAGGAGAGAAAAGGCGGGAACTTTGTTGTTAACCGGTTCATGCGAAAACGGGCTGCCTCTCCCTGACGGTGCAATCAACTTCTTCATAAAGACAGAAGTCAACCAGCCCGTCCGGGAATGCAAGAACACGATAATGTCATGCGGATTAGATGCAGACAAGTGTCAGGATTTGAGGACGTTGAATGGCTGCTACAATGGTGTTTATAGAAAATATTCATGCACCAGCAACAATCCGACATTTGCAGAATCATGCAGTGATTTCTGCTGCAGGGAAGTATACGGTCCGAAAGGAGTATGCAAGTCTGTTGGAGGGGTAAGACAATGCACGGGTCCATCACAATCCGTTTCTTTAAACGTCACAAACGGGAAGGTTTCAAGATCTTTGAATATTGACTTATTGTCTCCAGGCACAACAAATGTTTTGTCTTCGCTGACAGTTAACGGTACGGGTTCAATAAGCACGTCAAGTCCAAAGGTTGATTTCAAGGCCAGATTTGACAACGATAAATTCATTTTCATGCTGAAAAATACAACTGTATCCTCATTGGGCACAAAAGCCAATTTGAAAATAGATGCAGTCTCGCCGTCATTAAGCACATTGTCCGTTTACAGAGCATTTTATGTTGAACTGCCAAACGGCGTGGAATTTTCAAACATTCATCTAAGGATGAAATACAAGGATCTTTCATTCAGAAGCGAGAACCAGATATCCTTGTACAAATGTTCTAATTACAACCCAGATACCAATGTTTGCACCTCAGAGTGGTCAAAGATCACATCAACTCTGGACGGAGATTACATAACAGCTAATGTTACTAGCTTCTCAGCATATCTGGTAGGCGAGCCAGTAACAACCACAACAACTCAGTCATCTGGAGGCAGCTCTGGTGGAAGCAGTGGAGGCTCATCCGGTGGCAGTTCAGGAGGATCAAGTTCGGGCAGTTCATCCAGCACCCCAAGCAGATCTTCATCCGGTGGTGGATTAACAGTTACAAAGGGATCTGAAACAGATACAACAGGCTTTGCCGACTTTCCAAAATCAGCTGAAGTTGAAACAGGATCATCAGTCACAGTTTCCGGTAAATTCACTACGAAACATAGACCATCTTTGGACAATGTAGTGTTTGCTGCTAAAGGCATATTGACAACTTGGTATTCATTCGAACCATCAAGGATTGATAGTTTGGCTTATGGTGAAAGTGAGCCAGTCGCATTAACGATTAACGTTCCAGAGACGGCAATTGCAAAAACATATGCTGTCACATTACAGGCATCTTCAGGTTCAAGTGCGACAACATATGAGAAGAGCATTGATTTGATAGTCAAAGCTAAACCATTAGCAACAACAACTACAGTCGAACAAGTTACAGTAAATGCAACAACAGCCCCTGAAGAAAAATCAAGCCTGCCAACAGGTGCATTCTTGTTTGCATCGACATTATTGGCCAAAGGATGGTATGTAATTGTTGCTTTGGTAGGATTGGTGTTGGTAATCAAGTTCTATCCAAGAGGGACAAGAATAAAGGGCAGTGCGCATAAGGTTGATGATTATTTACCGGCTCATGAAGATTATGTAGAAGTGAAAGCAGAACCTGTTCAGAAAGAAGTTAAGGCAGAAAGAAAGATTCAGAAGAAAATAGCAGATCCGAAGATGGAAGAAGCAAGAAAGAAAATGATCGAAGAGATCAGACAAAAGGCAATGAGAGAACAAAAAAAGAGATAAATCCTGAATAATATTTAATCTTAATCTTCTATTTCCTTATATATGTTTCCGGCAAAAAATCCAACACCTGATATGGTATATAGGAAAGTTTATCGGTCTTTATCTTTGGCTGGTCCACATTCACGTAATGCCGCAACATTGAATCCAGATGAAGTGTATTTGGCACGACAACTAGTTGATAATGGCATGTTAGAAGATGTATTTATAAACGGTCCTTTATTGCCATATCAACACTGCTTTAGGGTTGTTAGAAAATAACAGAATGATTCTAAAAATCAACCTTCGTGTTTTTCTTCTGGTAACAATCCAATGAATAATTGCCTGTATCTCTTTTGATAATCGTTCCCTAATACCGTTTCATATCCAGGCGATGTCAATGCAACAGCGAAATCTGTTAACTCTTGAGGTTGTGAGCTTCTACGTGCTCTATTAATTCCCATTTGTTGTCTTGTCAATTCTGCAGCTTCAGCTATGAATGGTCTGAATATACTTTGTTGTTCAGGATCTATCTGTCCAAACTTTTGCATGCAGCTATAT
>CAYJTF010000049.1:0-5089 GCA_964373165.1 uncultured archaeon | reverse complement strand
GGAAAGAATAAGTTTACCATTAACTTGTGTAATTATTTATGTCTTTGACTATATAAGATATTACCAATAAAAGCGAAGTATATGACATATAAAAGTTTGCGTCAAATAGATGAATTCGATGGAATGGAAGAAGTTGCTTATGAAAAAGGACTATTATTTAGAAAACATATTAAAGGGTAGTTATTCGGACCGTAAAATTGCTGCAACTTCCATTCTGGCAGGATTGGGTGTAGTTGTATTAATAATATACTTAGCTCAAAACTTATAATAGATAATTATAGATATCTAAGTTAAACCAACGATTTTTTAGTAATAATAAAGAATTAATAGTTCATTTTATATCGATTTTAAATGAAAACTACAGTAATTTTAATCAGACACGCGTTATCTGAAAATAATGAGCTTAAATATTCGCATCTAATGAGGGGTGTGTCATTCTTTTCTGATGCATCTATAACCAATACTGGAAAACAACAAATAGACGCTCTTTCAGTATATCTTCAAGGAGTATCTCATGAATGGGGGTCAGCAATTGTATATTCTTCTCCTGTAAAAAGGGCTCTGCAAACTTCTATTGAATTATGTAGTAATATGGGGATACCGTTAGAAAATGTTTCAGAAGCAAAAGAACTATCGGAAATCGATTATAGTACGTGGTCTGGAAAAAATAAAAAAGATGTATATATAGACAGAAATTTGGAAATTATTCGCAGATTTTCACCACTATTTCGTACACCCGGATCACTAATAAATCTTGATGAAATGTATAAAGGTAAAGTGGTTGATGCTACTTTGTATTCATCGGGTGGCGAGTCACTAGCCGATGTTGCAGTGAGAAGTAATAGATTTTTAAGAAAATTACTGAACGGAGACTTACCACCTATTGTATTGTTCGTTAGTCATAAATGGCCTCTAAGTACAATAATAACATATCAAGGTATTTTTAATGCTGTAGATGATACCTCAGTTGCTGTAGATGAACTACAAAAAGGAAAATCAATAGCAGAGATAAAAGATAGGTACAGATTAAGCCTTGAATTAGCTCTTGTTAGTAGAAGATTAAACATTCCTAATTGCGGATCATATGTACTTGAGTGGGATTCTAAAAAACAAAGCCTTGAAATGTTGTTGATGTCAGGCTATATGTCACCAAAACTTCTTACATATTGACATTAAAGGATTCTTTATTTTCATTATGTTTTTTGTTTAGCTCTTTTATTCTTTCAACACCGTTAATTTCTTTTATAATTTTAACAACTGCTTTAGGTACAAGTTCTTCCCAATTTTCATTGTTTATTATTCTTCTCCTAATTTCTGTCGCATTAATAAGTGGTCTTTCTTTTAAAACAAAAGACTCTACTTTGAATCCATTATTAACTGCTCTATTTAACTTAATTTTTTCCCAATCAGATATTAACCCATAAAATATCACAGTATTCTTGGGCAGATAATCATGAATTTCTTTTGGTTTAAGATAAAATGGTGGTAACGGTATTATCAAAAAATTTCTCGGATTTATATTTTCATCTAATAAAGAATTCGTGATCATTAAAAGCCTTTCAAAAAAATTAAACGGATTACTCAGTGGTGACGTATTTTCTGGTTTATCTGGATCCGGTGGATAATTTTCTATTGGCTCCGGATATCCGATTCCTATAAGCAACTTCTTACAGTTTTTTGCAGTGGTCTTTATATAATCTAGATGACCCAAATGAAATGGTTGGAACTTCCCATAAGCAAGACCATATTTTGGAAGCAATGCCATAATAATATTTTTTTAGTAGAGTTTAAATAATAGTATTATACAGTGAATTTTCTATTTTTGATTTTCTCTATTATTTCATAAACACATTCATTGGCCGTTTTGTTATAAGTGTCGATTTTAAAATCACAATATTTTTCATATAAAGGAATCCTTATCTTCAAGAATTTTCTTATTTTATTCACTTTCAGCTCACCTGGTTCAAAAATCCTAAAATTGTTGTCTTTTTTTATTCTCTCAAATATTATTTTATCTTTGGTATCAAGCCAAACTATGATAGAATTTTTTTTCAATATTTTCATATTAACATCTCTCAATATAACACCAGCACCACATGAAATAACACTGTTTTTAACAGAAGATATTTTTCTTATTTCTACCGTTTCCATATCTCTAAATTTTTTTTCACCCAATTTTCTAAATATTTCAAAAATAGATTTTTTAGTTTTTTCTTCAATAATTTTGTCAATATCAATAAAATCCGTGTTTAATTTTTTTGATAGTTCTCTACCCAGTATGGTTTTCCCCGTAGCCCAGAATCCTATTAATGCTATGTTAGATTTTATTTGCATTCACTTTATTTAATAGAAAAAAACTTAAATAATGATATCTTCTGCAAACTAAGGTTTGCAATTTTCTGTCAACTTATGGTTTCTTGTTTTTGTAATTAATTTTTCTGTAACGTTATCTTGTGTTATTTTTAGTTATTGTTATAGCTGCAAGTACAGTATTCAAAAAGGCAATTTCATCTGTACTTCCTTTAAAAGGCTCAAATCCGTCGAATCTACATATAATTGCTGGTTGAAATTCGATATCTCCTACAGATAAACTTTTATAACCGCTTGCCATTGTGCCACCACTAACCATAACATCATCAAACCCTAATGGTTTTCCATGCTGTAATGAAGGCCACTTTCTAACTGTATCTAAATTCAAGGGATGTCTTAAAATGTCATCATAACCTAAGACACTTCCTCCAAGAAATCCTTCAAGAGCGTCGCCATATTTTTTTTGAATTCTTTCATCCACATATCCTATTCCCATTACTACTGGAACTGCTGAATCATATCCTCGTAAAGGCATCAAATCTAAAGAAACAATTATAGCATTGCCCAAAAGAGTTGTTCCCTTGCCTTCCTTCCTTTTCCTTCGTAATAAATCTTTAGCTAATTTCGTTCCCCAATAACTACCACTAAGACCATAAGCAAAAATAATCGGAGAATTAAGATGAAAATCATCTCTTCGAAATCTATTTATTGGATATCCTTCTGTGTGTTTTTCCCATATATAATTAAACATGGGTACCATATCTGGTGGCGTAGCTAGTGTTACGTGATATAAGGATGGTTCACCGACCCCCCCTTCTGTTTCAATATACCCACCACCAACCACAGACAACATCAACTTAGGCACATCTCCTATTTTTAACTCGGATACTCTACTACTCATCCAATCATAAGCTAATTGCAACCCAGATTCTGACCTTGATGTATTTCTTTTACCATTAGTTACTAAAGCAGATCCGGGTCTATAATTATCATCTATTACCACAAAAATAGGATTATTTCCCATCTCTGATCTTCGAGGTAATGATATATAGGTTTGTCTTTTAGGAAAACATGCACCCAAATACACTACTTCGTTTTTTCCTCTTCCGCCTTGCATTATTTGTTTCAAATAACGGGCAACAAGTCCAGCTATCTTATCGCCCTGATATCCAACACCTATTAGATAATACTGAACTGCTGGACTTGAATTTTTGCGAGGATAACCTAATTCCCGTCTCCTTATTTCAAGTCCACTAGCCAAACGCTTAGCTGCATTATCTATAGTAAACTCCCAAGGGAATGGTTTTACATGTGGATCAACAGTTGTCTCCAAATCCGTATATTTCAAAACTGTTGTATTGGTTGCATTATTATATTGTCCCATTTTATATAACCCTTGTCATTCCGATTTGATAGTTAAAGGATTTAAACATTACTCCAAAAACTTGATAGAATCAATAACACCATCTCCATTTCTGTCAACACCAGAAACTACTCGTGAGAAATAACTATTTTCAGAATTCTTAATCAATTCACCCAAGTGTTGTGTAAAAGCAATAACTCCAGAAATTGTGCCAGCAGATCTTTTTCCTGCAATCACTATCACTTCAGCTTCTGGATTAAAGGGGTTCTTCATTCTAACTATCAAGCAATCATAATCATATTTGAATGTCTTGTTTGAGTTCTTAGAGACTAATGACCATTCTTTACTAGAATCGAAATATATGGGCAAATGCTCATTCAGCCTCTCTGTGATCATATTAACTTTGGAGCCGCCAATAACTATCAGATTGCCTTTCAAATCCTCTTCTTTGGTTTCTGTGTCCAATCTATATATAGGTAAGTCAAAGTCAGAAACCATATTACCTAAGAAAAATGCAAGGTCTATTGCAAAGGGATCGTCTCTAGCGGTAGCATCATATTTACCATGTGGATAAGGCAATCCAACAATAATCTTGAAATTACTCTTGCCATTTTTAATAAAGGGATCTAAAAAATTCATTTCCTTTGGGTTTTTTCTTTCCCTGTTTAATAAAATTTGTTCGCCATCGTGTAGTTTAACAGAAATTACAGGAGCCACTAAACCATACATCTTAGCTGTTCCGCCAGCCCTTTCCTGCGTTCCTACCAGCTTTATTATACCGGCCTTTTCCAAATTTCTGACATGATAATATACTTTCTGCTCATGTATTTTGAGTATTCTTGCAATATCTAATGCACAAGAAGGACCGTTGCCTAACTGCTTGATTACTTTCATTGCCAGTTCGGTCGAAAGAGACGACAAAACGGTAGGATTCTCTAAAGAAACAGTCTTAAAGGCTACATCTCCACCTTTGGTTTCCTGGATAATGTACTCCATAATATTATGAATATAATGTTACCTTTTTAAATCTTTTTATATAGGATAGTACCTATTTTTAATTGTTTTTCTGTTAATACTGGTATCTATTAAAAATTTTTTCATAATATCAAAACATTTTTAAACCGATAAAAAACTTTTTTTAATGGATTGACCATAAATAACTCTGTTATAGAAAATTTCTTTAAACCCATTCTAACAGACTTTTAGACGGATTTTAAATAAAAAAACTCATAATAAATTATATTATCCAGAATAAAAGTTGACTCAAATGACTACACACAAACTCAAAGAACAATCTATGAAGAAGTATTGTGTAGTCAGAAGATGCTTCACTCCAAAGGTCAATTTAAACATTGACTGAATTGGGATGATTCCTTCATTCTTCTTGGATGACCAAAATCCTATAACAAAAATAAA
>CAYJTF010000048.1:0-5409 GCA_964373165.1 uncultured archaeon | reverse complement strand
TTATCACCCTTTTAATTATTCGTATAGGGGTGACATATGTCATGAGATAATACATAGAGCCTTGCATTTATTCACCTTTATTAATTCAATTCTTATTTTTGATCAAAGTTAATTTCCTTCCTAATATTTCTATCAATTCTGGAAATTCTGTTTCCATGAAATGTCCTCTGTTTGAGTACTCATAATATTCTGTATTTAACTGATTTTTGATGTGTCGTGCTTCCTCTACTGGTACAAAAGGATCGTCTGTTGATGCAAATTGAATTATCCACTTTGCATTTCTATTTATTTTATCCCATAACCACGGGTCGTCGTAATATCCACTCGCCATTTCCTTTTCGTCGTTCAAGTTTGTATAACATGTTCCAATTAAAACAGCTCCTTCTATTTCGTGTGTTTCCAAATATCTCATAATAGCTACTGCGCCGGAAGAATGCCCTATTAGAATTGTATTTTTGTCACCATTTGTTTTCTCTTCTATAGATGGTAGCCAGTATTCTTTTCTCGCTAAATCTGGATCTGGCATATTTTCTGCTATAACTTCTATATTATTTTCTTCTAAGAATTTCTTCAATGAAGGATACCAAAATTGAGATATATCAGTATTACAATTTCCAGGTATTATTATTGCTTTCATAACTACCACTTTATTATCTTTAATTAATATCCACTCATTATAAATACTTTATGTCTAAAATTAAACATTTAAATGTTTTTTATGACATATATTGAACATATGGCAGAGAGATCTATAGCAAAGCAAGTCTTCGACTGGATTAGAGAAAGACCTTATATAATCTATGCGTTAAAGAAAGATCTAATCAATTTTTCTTCCTTGAGTAGGATGATACAGAAAGATTTGGATATAGGGAATTTCGATGCAGTTATAATTGCCGCAAGAAGATTTCAGAATGAGATAACAGCATTGAAAACAACTGGACAAGAAACAATAAATTTCCTTAAAAAAAGCAGATTAGAGATAAAGACAGGTGTTAATGTTTATACATTGAAATCGTATTCAATAGAAAATTTGGAGAAGATAAAATATTTACATCTGATAAAGGGAAGTAATACTGTCACGATAATTACTGAAGAGAAATTGAATATTGATAGCATAATTAAACGAGAAAACATGGTTCAAGTTAAAATAACCAGTTTGCCGGAAGTTCAGGAGAGCCCGGGTTTTTTGGCATATATATGTTTGGCATTAACAGAAAGAGGAATAAACATTTTCGAGGATTATAGCTGTTACACTGATACCATGTTTATTTTTAATAAAAGTGACCTGCAGAAAGTTGTTGAAGCATTGTCAGCAATCGGGATAGAATAATCAGTCCGTTTCATGAACTCTTTCTAATTCTTTGTACCTGAAACAATTTACAGTGTGGTCGTTCACCATACCGATAGCTTGCATAAAGGCATAGCATATTGTTGAGCCAATAAATTTGAAACCTCTTTTTGTTAAGTCTTTACTTACCAAGTCCGAATCTAACGTTCTGGCTGGGATCTGATCCAAACTTTTCCATGAATTTTTTCTTGGTTTTCCATTTACAAAACTCCATATATAATTGTCAAAGCTTCCAAATTCTTTCTGAACTTTTAAAAATTCATTAGCATTCACTATGGTAGCATTTATTTTTAAGCGATTACGGATAATACTGCTATCGGAAAGAAGTTTGTCTATTTTTTTCTGATCATATTTTGCTATTTTATTTGGGTTAAAATTATCAAACGCTTTCCTGAAATTCTCTCTTTTGTTGAGTATGGTTGACCAGCTCAGTCCGGCCTGAAATGTATCTAACACCAAAAATTCAAATAATTTTTGATTATCATGCAGTGGCGTACCCCATTCTTTATCGTGGTAATCTATCATTAACTGAGTGCCTAAACACCATTCGCATCTGGTTTTCATTTTCAGCAACCTTAATAAAATGGGCCCGGAGAGATTTGAACTCTCGACCTTCCGGTTATCAGCCGGTTAAGCTTTATATATGCTCCAGCCAGACTAAGCTACGAGCCCTTGGTTTATATTTTGATATTTTGTTTTGGTAACAATAAAAACCTATTGAGAAATAGTGAAAATGAAGAATATAAAGTCAATTTGAATGCGTTTGAATGAAATTTCTAATATCTTGATCAATATTATGAATTTCTGTTGCTCGTTTTAGTATTTCCCCTTTCCATTGTTGGGCGTTTTCTATCATTTCTTTCGTGGAGTTTAGTTCTATCTCTTTCATTATTCCAGTATTTTCTTTAAATCTTACAGTACATACGTAATCTTTATCCCATATTCCAAAGTCAGGTTCTGATAAAAAAATTTCAACATCTTGTAGCATACACAAATAAACCTTAATATCTGCTTCTAAATCCAACTTTATTTGTTTTAAAATTAAATCCCGGTTCAGGTCATCTATCTTATCAACTATAAAGACTCTTATGAAATTTTTGACTCTCTTGGCCGCTATTCTTGCATCTTTATAATATCTACCTTCAGGGTCCCAAGAAGAGAGTCTTGTTAAGAATGTGCAAAAACCTTCATGCTGGAGGTGTTTAAAGTGAAAATTACCCTCATCTATTATTTCACTGGGCTCTAATATTATAATGCCTTGAGGTTTGTTTTTAACAAATTCCATTGAATACAATTTTCCTCTATGTTCCAGATATTTTTGATATAAAGAAAGATCTAGACGGGTTTTGCAAAGCTCTAGAACGAGAGGAAATTAGTTCAGATTAACTTCGCTGTTCATATGCCCTGCCTTTTTTACGAAAATAAGAGAGCTGTCCAAAGCCTTCGCAAACAGCATTGAGTGATTTTTATCGACATAAGGATCATTCTCAGAATATAATACATAAGAAACTGGGATTAATTTTCTGAGTTTCTCGAAATTAAAATTGGTTTTGTAGAAAGAATCATTTACATGATCAATCTGCCAATTTTTATTAAGTTTATCTAGAAACGGACTAACAAATATAGCACTATCTAATTTTATACTGAATCTTTCAACTATGTGGAGTATAAATAAAGGACCTAGTGAGTGGCCTATGAAACACAGTTTCTCATTCTTTTTAATTTGGGGTAACACATTTTTTTCAAATGCTTCCATCCAGTTTTCCAAGCTTTGATTTCTTGGCTTAACTTGAGGTCCTGATATGGTTATTTCATTCCAATCATCAGCAGGGAACTGTGGCGCAAGTACGGGTTGTCCTAAAACTTCTAATTTTTCTTTTAATTCTGGAAACCAGTTGCTTTGAGGATCTCCGAACGCACCATGAAATATTACAAATCTCATAATATAATTTGAATCAGAACTTTCTTAAACTTTAATAAATCACTAGTTTCGTAATGGAGTTCTAAAAAAATAAAAGAAAAAAGAAAGATGTTCTATTCTACCAAAAGTGCATTTTCTAAGTCAGCTATATCCCGAGTTTCTAAAACGCTTGTTAGCTCATCTTCTAATATTTGGTCTGCTCTTTCTTCTAAGCCTGTTGTTTGTTGAGTTGTAGTTACAGATGTTATTCGCTGTGGATTTTTAAGATAGAGGCCTATGCCAACTGCTATAACTACCACAACCAGTAATATAGCAATTCTAGTATCCATTATTGTCTACCTCTTTTTTCCATTACCTTTTTAGCAATTTTACATCTTGGTGCATCCGGATTTTGCTCGCAGAACATTTTTGCTTTTATCATTGGCATTTTTGAGCATTCTGCCGCATCTGGATTGTCCTTGCAGTATGTTTTCAATTCGTGTCTGCATCTTGTGTCGTCAGTGTTATCCTTACAAAATGCCTTTGTTAATGCAAGACATTTGTTGTCTTTTGGATTATTTTCACAATATTCTTGTATTTTTTCTCTGCAATTTTCATCTTCTGCATGATCTTTGCAGTATCCTGCCACTTTGTCTCTGAGTTCCCTTGCTTTCATTTCTCTAGGCAGTTCTAATATGTACAAATTGTAGCTTTTGCCATTTAGCTGTAGTGTTCCTACCCATATTTCATGTTCTCCTTTCTGAGTAGACAGAACACTGAAACTGCCAACTTCTGTCGCGTTCAGATATAGTTTTGCTGATAAGCTACCCTCTTCTAGTGTCGCATTTCTTATTCTATATCTTTCTTCATCAACAAACATTACACCCGCTTTTAATTCTTTGCTTTCTGTACCACTTCTGAATCCTACTTTACCTACACCCGCTTTTACTACACTAAAATCAGTAGGGTCGCTAGTTGAAATTGCTAAACCTTTTCCTAAATGCAATATTGCTTTTACTTCAGTATCTACTGATTTCACTTCTCCCAATTCTTCTGCTAGTATCGGTGTTGATAATACCAGTATAGCTACTATAAAAGTTGCTAAAACCTTTCTCATTTTTTCACCCCTAGCAAATATTAGTACGTTTTACGATATTATAAACTCTTTGAAACATTTTTGAAACAGAAGATGCTATTTTATCCAAGTAATCTTTCTAGTTCTACCTGTTATTTCTCTTTTTATCAATCCACAACTTTCCAGTTTTTTTGCTATTCTTGTCATTTTAGCTCTGGAGAAATTAAATTCTTTTTCTATTTTGTTCTGATATGCTAATTTGTTAATTCGTAAATATTCTATCGCCTTTCTCTCATCTTCTGAAAATCCTCTTAAGAACTCCGTTTCTGAAATTTTTCTGTATTTATGGATTAGAAAAATCAAAATAGAGAAAATAAATAGAAAAATCAAAATTATTATTGGCATTAAGCTATTTCCAGGTTTATAGTAGCTTACTGATATAAATATTTTATCATTAACATCGACAAAATTCCACTGAATTTGTATCCTTTCACCATCTGTTTTCTTGACAGAACCCTCAGGATTCACAGAATCTCTATAAATTATCCAGCCTTCCGGTAAACTCACAGTTATATTCATATGATTTGTTTTTGGTGGTTTTATTGAAGAAAAAAACTGTAGCACATTATCTCTGGAATAAATCAAATTTTCTGAGTCAAAGATCAAATATATTTTTTTCGTGTTTTTAAAAACTGTGAAATACACCACCATGTTCAATTTTTCTTCTTTTATATAAAATGGCGGAACTTTATTGTCTGCATATATTCTCAGGTTGCTTAAATCTTCCAAAATTATGTGGGTTTTTGTGTCCTCTGTCACATTTTCTAACTCGATAATTATAGTTTGTTGGACTGTCTTATCAGGTTTAATATCGAAGTTAATATCGTAGTTTTTAACGTCTAAAGCATTAACAGTTTGAATTAAGATTAAAAAGCTAATCACAACTAAAAGTTTTCTAATAATTTGCATATTTATCTTCTTTCTATTAAAAGATAGAATATATTTAAAAAATTATCTTGGGCCAGTAGATCAATGGCTAGATCGCCAGCTCCGCAAGCGTTTATTGCAATGGAGGCTAGGGGTTCA
>CAYJTF010000047.1:0-5846 GCA_964373165.1 uncultured archaeon | reverse complement strand
TGAACACAATAATTAATATGGCTTGCCATACTAAATAACAGTTTTTGTTTTCAATAGGAAAGTTTAAATACTGACCAGCATTATCATTCTTAGGGTGGGTTGGTAAGATAGCTTCGCCTTTCCGTCAAAGGAAAAGGTGAGGAAGTTCCATCCATTGAAAGAAGTTGGCTGAAAAGCTAGTTTTCAATATCAGAAACGATACCTCACAACTGAAATGGGATGATGTATTGACGTCAGGTTGTGAAGATGAAACGGATTGGAAACCTTGATGAGATGCAAGCTTTGTGCGCTTAGACGGATGCTATCTGAAAAACAGAAGATGGACTATGCCACTACACCCTTTTTAATTTTATATTGTTTAATGCGAAAATATTTCTTATGGGTTGTTCACAAATCCAACGTGTACGAGATCCTCAAACAGTTAGAGCAGCCAATTACGCACTGATGATTGGAGCTATAGCAGCTATTTTAATTGGACTTATGGTAACAAAGATACCGCCTATGATACAAGATGGGCTCCGAGAACTTGATAGAGCATCTTACCAATCAGAACCTATAGACACGAGCTATTTTTTAGAAGGTTATACACAAAAGTAATTGCAGTAAAAAGTTTCATAGGCAACATTCAGTAACTTTTTATATCTTTTTGCACAATTATTGATTGAGTTAAATGGCGAAAAAGGATAATACGAGAATTCCTGTTGGTATGGCAGGCTTGGTCAGATATGGAGATGAGCCCAAAGAAGGAATAAAAATAAAACCCGAGCATGTCGTGGCTTTCACGGTTGGGGTTATTGTCCTAGAAGTGATATTGAAATTCTTAGCTTAAGCTGAAAATAAAGAACGTTTTTATTTAGTCAATACATAATTAATATAATGAATAATCTTGTTACACTAGTGCTTGTAATTTTATTGGTTTTGTCCATTGCTGCTAACGCATATTTTGCTATTAGTTTTAACAGGCTACAAGCTGATTCTCAACAGCTGAAGGCAGTACAATCGGTACTAAGAGAGTATAAAGCGAGAAATGACGAGCTGCAGGGACACATAATTACACTGGATGACTACGTGGATCAGTGGAACTCTGCTCTGCTCTTTAATACAACGTCCAGAAACAAAAATCTTTTATCCGGCATCTATTCTGACTACCAAGAAGAATACGATCAATTCGAAGAAAATGTAAACGAATACATAGGCTTTTTAGATGAAAATAATGATGTTTTGCTGAACTATCATATAATCTATTTAGTTCAGGTGGATAAACAGGAAGCTGAAAAACTAGATACTACATACAAAAAGAATCTGGATGTTTTCAATGCCTATTTGGGAAGTTTGAGATAAATTAACGCCTAATGTAATAATTCTTATAAACTAGATAATCTTCATTTCTGTAATTTTCTTACAACCAGTGTTTTTGTGTCACTGTTCAATAAGGCAGATATATCTCCTTTAGTATAAGATTTTATACCGTCCAGCAACGACGAGTCTTTTATTTCTGGGGATATTTGCTCGATTTCTACATTCTCATTACGAAGCCAGTTTCTAACTATCTTAAGACCTTCTGCCTCATTTTCAGAATCAAACCCAGGATATATATAAATTACTCCCCCTGGTTTTAAGACGCCAATCATTTGGCGTAAAGTTTCAATTTCATCTTTTTCATTTAATAAACTCCATTCATACGAGTTAAATATTACATCAAAAGAATCAGCATCCAATCTATCCATTAATTTTGTTGAATCGATTTTAATTCGTTTTTCGTCTTCAGTTTCATAATTCATATCAACAGAAGTTACATCAGCTTCAATGCCCCGTCTCTCCATATCTCTAGCTAAATCTGTGCCCCCGGCACCTACATTAAGTATTTTCTTATTTACTAAATCTTCTGGGATTAGAGCCGAAAAAATTAAATAATATTCTCCTTCTCTGTTTGTACGTCCTGGAATTATTCTAGTTATGGCAACGTCAACTTCATCTGCACTCCCCAAAAATCTATGATTAAACCCCGCCTCAAGATTCGGTTTCGTCTCTTTTACTTTTAATAATGGTAAAAAGATTTCTCTCATTGCTTTCCAACTTGCTTCTTGTTCATCAGATGTTAATTGATCCCATGTTTTAGCGAATCCTGCCAATCTTCTTGCTACATCTCTATAACCCCATCTATGAGCATTGAGAATTACAGAACGTGCTTGATCTTGGGCTTCTTCAACTGAAATTCCGTATCCTTCTTTTCTTGCTTCTGATATTATGTTATCTGTTAAGGCTCGAAGGACTTCTCCATTCCATATATTATAACTAGCCTCGTATAAATCAGATGGTGATGCTTGACTTATGTCAAATGAACCACGAGTTCTTCCCATTTCAACCATGTAAAATTCTGTAGCTCCTTCATCTATGTAATCTCCAAATGTCTTTTGTCTAGTACCTTTCAGGTGAATTTCGGGACCAACATTATCAACAATCTCTTGTCTATCTCTTCTATTTTGAACTCCTATATGGGCATATTCATGATCATTTAGGGCCTGTATTGTCTTTTCAACAGCTGAAGCATGTTTTGAATCAGGATTAATTAAAACAAAATCTTCATTAGATAGAGCAAGTCCTGTAGCATCTTTCATAAGTGTTCCAACTTCATTAGATCGAAGTAAAATTATCCTTGTATGATGTTTTTGTAATGGTGGTAAGTTTTCAACACCCCATTCTCCACCAAGATTGTATTTTAATCCCACTTCTTGATATGCTGCACGTGCTTTATCAACATATGGCATTAATTCCTCCCAATCTTTATCCCTTCTAACCAAATAATCCAATACTGCTGCCTTACCTAAGTAAGGATTAGATGACATTTGTGATTCTGAGTAATCAAAATTCGCGCTTCTAAGAATATGCAATGCTGTAATAGCTGGCTCGAATTTAGAAAGATCCGGATCTGATAATAGTTCAATCCGTAGTTTTTTAAAACTTTCATCATTAATGAAAGATCTGGTTAATTTAGTTCTAGGTAATACTGCCATAAAGGCATTTAATGTATCATCAGCTTCCTTATCCAATTCTTTAACTTTACTCTTATCCAATCCTTGAGTTGAACGTTTAACAGACTCCGCATATGCCAATCTTGATGCTTCTCTAACTTCATCCAAAATAGGTGTTTTACTTCTATTAATGAAAGAGATTGCTTTTCTCCATAATTGTTGCATATTACTAGGCCCTCTTAATGCTTCGAATTGTTTTGTATCTACCCTAGGCACTGGTAACATTGAGCCAAAAGTATTTACATCTATTCTTTCGGTTTCTCTTTTTTTATCTGCCTCTAAAATAATTTCAGGATCGCGTATGAGTAAATATATCTCTCCATCCGGGTATCTACTAGCAACCAATGGCGGACTATTAAAACGTTGATCGATCAGTTTATTTTTAAAAATTGTAATTGCTCTTCTAATTTCTTCTTCACCCAAACCAACTTTATATAGTGAGTAAATTGTTTCCGCATCTTTTAATTCACCCAAACTATTTAGATGCACACCCAAAGATGCCAATTCTTTATTTAATAGCGATAATGCCACATCATCTAACTCTGTATCGTCAATCAATGGTATAGACTCGGGAAGATCAATCGCATAAAGGGCAACTTCTCTTTCGGAAATAACAGCAGATGGAATATCTAGAATACTCCTAAAAGTAACTAAGCCTGTCAGCTCGGCGTCTCCTTCGCCTACAGAAAACTGTCCTTGTGTAGGAAAGTCTCTTTGAACCCCATTGTGGCGGAATTTATTAATACGTGGGATTGCCAAAACAAAACGATCGGGATATTGATTTCCTAGCATGAATTTTTCTATTGTTCGAAGTTGACTATCAACAATAGAAACAATTCCATCAACCTCTTGCTTAGATATTATACCCTCTTTACTTATAACTGAATATTTAATATTGACCAATACTTCAAAAGGACCTGATTCCTCGTCAATTAAAGCTGGTGGTCGGAGTTGTGGACTGATTCTTTCAACTGCTTGTAGGTACGCATCTGTATCGATTCCTACCCGTCTAAGAGTTTCTATTTGTTCTGCAGATAACATAGAAAATTGAGGCTCAGGGAAAAGATCTTTAGAAGAGATAAAATTAGGCGAAATTTGATTAGCAATAGTTGTAATAACGGGTTCATCTGACGTAGTTACATCTACCTTTGTTGAAACAATAGGCTCGCTAAATTCATAATCACCTATTCCAGCAGTTTCAGGTCTACTTAATTGGTCTTTTAATTCATCTGCCAGCTGGAGAGATTGGCCTGCTAAATCAGCTAATAGAGATATCTCTTCATCTGGAGCTATCCTTATTTCTACTTTTATATCATCTGCTAAAGTTTGCGCCATAACAACTACCGCTTCAGTCGTTTGTGTATCATCCTCTACAACTGCCTCCACAACTCCATGTAACAGATGAGCAGTCTTTTCCATTAGAGGATCTTCAAATTGATGCGATATTATTTTCTCCATATCCGCTAATTCTTGTCTAGCAGCATTCATATCACCTGATTCATCAGCTCTAAGTGCATTTGTCAAGTGCTCTTGAGATTCTCCAATAACCAATTGACAAGAACTGCAAGACATTGGTCTAAGTTGCGCTAATTTACCAACACTTTGTTGAAAACCAACAAGTGTAGGAAGTTCATCCACGTCAATTATAGGTTGCTCTGTTTTTCCCGCTCCTGCTATTTTTTTCAACTCTTTTAATGAATATGTGTTTCTTTCTCTCACCATTGATGGATTGTTTAAATTTCTATTATGGAAATTTACTGCTGCTTTAGCACCTTTGACGTTATCCCAAGGTATTTCAAAACTCCAAGCTCCGTCTTCTCCATTATATTCTAATGTTGATCTATATACTGGATCGTCTTGTAATGCACTTAAAAATCCCACTTTTTTAGGTGATACTCTATGTTTGATTATCTTATCTCCAGTTACTATTGGATCTATAATTTTCAATTCTCTAACTGAGAACCCGAGTGGAGAGGCATCAGGTTGCAACACTACCATAATGTTACCCCAAAACAAATCTCTGTGCAAAAGTCCAGCTTCTTGTAATTCACCTAATCTAATATAAAATCTATTCGCCACTTCTCTAGGAATCGGATAAGGATATTTTCTTAAAGGAACTGAGTTTTGTACTTCTTCCATTAAGAATCCCATAGGTTCTTGATCTGTTTGGCTATAATATAGAAGACCGTATGATCTTGGTATTATGTCACTAAATCCTAGTTTGGATGCTCTTCTTAAGAATTTCTCTTCCTTTATCATAATCTGCTTTAATTCCCTATACATATCTGCAACTTCACTTGCAGTAAGAGTTTCACGAAGTCTATCAGATACAGAAGGTATCTTAGCAAGAACGCCGTTATCAGATGTTCTATAAATTCTGGCAGTACCACCTTCGCCCAGTAAACTAAGAATTTCTACAGGAGTGTTGTGTTCATCATACATGATTTGATTTCTACTTGTAGGTGTTACTATCACACCTCCCTGCGTCAGCGCAACAAAATTACTCAGACTAATATCGTGAGGTTCTAAATATCTTCTCCATACATCCAATCTATCTGAAGGTGATGCACCTTGCAACTCTTGCAGTAAAGCTGCTCTGTCTATCGCCTCTCCTCTCACACGAGCCATTTCAGCTAGTTGACCTGTAAGATAATCTAAGTTATTGGGATTTGTTAGGTAAGATGTTTGTTCTGGAGTGAGAGAAGATGATTTTGTATTAAATTGCTGATTAAATTCACGTAAATTACTTTCTTTATCCCGCCTGCCTATTCCAAATTTTTGTGATAATATGAATTCCACACTATAAACATAATA
>CAYJTF010000046.1:0-6006 GCA_964373165.1 uncultured archaeon | reverse complement strand
GATGTGACTATTCTGAATTAACAGTTATTATTTGGATGAATTATTAGACACGCTCACAATTTGAGTAATGTTTAAAAATACAGTAATATAACAGTGTAATATGAAAATTGTTATGCCGTGTGAAACTGTAACGAGATATATTCTTCCAGCTTTAAGAGTGTCCATATCCAAAAAACTTTTCGAGAAATTCAAGTTTAACCAGTCCAATATAGCCAACATACTAGGCGTGACTCAACCTGTTATAAGTAAATATCTATCTGAGAATTATGATGAAAAAATAAAGCTGATTTTAAAAAATGAAAGACTTGATAGAATTGCCCTTGAAATAACAGAATCAATAATAAATAAAAATATAAATAATGAAGAAATTACCAGAATTCTACTGAAAATTTCATCGGAATTTGTTGATGGCTATGAGTATCTGATTGGCTAGTAGATATATATGAATAATATGAATACTGAAAAGATTTTGTTTTCCTGCGATATTTGTAAATCCTATATGTTAAGTTTACATTGCAAACTTATTTGCAAAAATTGTGGGTTTATGAGAGATTGTTCTGATCCGTGATGTGTTAGTTATACATTTTTTGATAATTGAGAAATTATGTTTTTAATATTCAGATATAAAGTTGTTCTCGAGAAGTCTTTATCTGTCGAAAAATAAAGTTTAATCAACATACATCAACAGAGTATCAGGATCCTCTAATCTCCTTATTATAGAATTAACGAACTCAGCTGCTTCTGCTCCATCAACAACTCTATGATCAAAGGAGAGAGAAAGTGGTAATATTTTTCTAGCGACTATTTTTTTATTTTTAATAACTGGTTTTTCTTGGATTTTACCTGTTCCCAATATAGCAACTTCTGGATAATTTATTATAGGTGTTCCAAAAATACCGCCGACAGATCCATAGTTAGTTATTGTGAATGTGCCACCTTTCAAATCTTCCATGTCTATTCTTCTTGCTTTGGCCTTTTCTGCTAAATCTTGTATCTCTTTTGCTAGTTCCATTATACTCTTATCGTCAACTCTCTTTACTACAGGAACCATTAGGCCGTCAGACGTTTGAACTGCTATTCCTATATTATAATATTTTTTGATTATAATCTCTTGATTCTCATCATCTAAACTAGAATTAAGATAAGGGTGCTCCTTCAAACCAGCTAAAACTGATTTTATTATAAAAGGTAGAAAAGTTAAATGGATGCCATAATTTTCTGCTAATTTTTTTTCTTTCTCTCTTACTTTAATTAAATCCGTAATATCTACTTCATCAATGTGAGTGACATGGGTTGCTGTAAATTTAGATTTAATCATATTTTCCGAAATTGTTTTTCTCATACCTTTCAATGGTATCTTTAAAATTTCACCATACTTTTCAAAGGCCAATCTTGGCAAGATTGTTTTTTCTGCTTCTTTTTGTTTTGGTGCAATATTAGACCTATTAGCATAATCTTTAACATCTTGATCGGTTATTCTGCCATTAGAACCTGTACCCACAACTTTTGATAAATCAATATTCAACTCCTTGGCTATTTTTTTAGTTGCGGGTGTGGCAAATATAGTAGGTTTTAAAATATTCAATGGTGTTTCTAATTTTTCTTGTATTTTTTCTAAAGATTTCATTTCTTGTTTCTCTATTTGAACTTCTGACGCCTTTTCGCCTTCTTCCCCCAAAACAAGCAGAACTTCACCAACCTTAATAGTATCACCTGGTTTCCAATTTAATTTCAACACAATGCCTGCTTTAGGAGAAGGTATTTCAACAACAGCTTTATCAGTCTCTATTTCTGCAATGGGCTGATCTGCTTTTATTTTGTCTCCTTCTTTAACTAACCATTTTATCACTTCGCCTTCATGTATTCCTTCTCCTACGTCTGGGAATTTAAATTCGAACGACATCATAATCTACTCAGATTTTTCCTTAAGTTTCTTATAATCTCTGTTATATCTCCATCAAATTTCCACAAAGTGATAGAAATATTATTATATGGATTAGAATGGATATGGTACTGATTTGGTCTAATTTTTAGTTTTCCCCCTTCTTTCAAAGATATTTCTTTAATTTCTCCATTTTCAAAAATTTTTATCGTACATCCTCCAAAAACTTGTACTAGTTGCTCCTGGACTGGCCTATTGTGTTTCTGAAACTCAGTATGGGGGTTTAGAAGTAACAGACCCGTACTTAGTTTTTTATCCGAATGACTAATAAATAACCTACCTGTATCGTGTTTATAAATTTCAACTGTCATTTTAATCATCTTAAAATTTCATTAAATTTCTGGCTTCTGTTACTATCTTTCTAACATCCGGAATATAATTGTTTTCTAGCTTTGCTAAAGGCACAACAGTATCAAAACCCGTAACTCTAACAACTGGTGCCTCCAAATTAAGTAATGCCTTTTCATTTATAGTTGCAGAGATTTCTGCGCTCAACCCACATGTCAAAGGTGCTTCATTGATGATAACACATCTTCCTGTTTTTTGAACTGATTTTAAGATAGCATCTCTATCTAAGGGTGATAATGTTCTGAGATCAATCACTTCTGGGTTAATATTATTGACTTTCAATATATCTACTGCTTCTAAAACAGATTGCATCATAGCACCATAAGAAATTAAAGTAATATCTGTGCCTTCTTTTATGATTTTAGCTTCACCTATTGGTATAGTATAACTCTCATCTGGAACTTCTTGCTTGAATGCACGATATAATCTCAGAGGTTCAAAGAAAATAACTGGATCTGGATCCCTAATCGAGGATATTAAAAGTCCTTTAGCATCATAAGGATTGGAAGGCATCACAACCTTCAGTCCTGGTGTATGGATAAATAATACTTCAGTACTTTCTTCATGATGTTCCAATCCCCTACTAACCCAACTGCACGGAGTTCTAACAACGAGGGGACAGGTAAATCTTCCTCTTGATCTGTTTCTTATTCTTGCAGCATGAGAAATTAGTTGTTCAAATGCTGAATAAATGAACCCACTGAACTGAATTTCGGCAACTGGTTTTAACCCATAAATAGCCATGCCTATTGCTGCGCCTATTATTCCAGATTCGCTTAATGGTGTATCTATTATTCTTTCTTCACCAAATTTTTGCAGCAATCCCTCTGTTACTCTGAATACTCCGCCATCGACACCAACATCTTCTCCTAAAACCAAAACGCTCTCGTCTTTCTCCATCTCTTGCAACAAAGCTTGATTTAATGCTTGAACCATATTCATTTGTGACATATCGACACCTTACATACTAAGGGAATCTTACCTCTTTCTCTCTTTCTTCAAGCGATTTCAGCAAATATTCTCTCTGCTCTTTCAAATTTTTTGTTTGTTCCGCAAATACATAATCAAAGAATTCGTCTGGTCTTGGTTTAGGTAATGATTCCATTGCAGTAACCGCCTTTTCAACATTCTCTTCAGCTTCTTTCAATATTTTATCGCCAAATTCTTTCGTCCATAATTTTTTATTTTCCATATATTTCCTCAATCTTTCAATTGGATCTTTTTGAACCCAATTTTGAACTTCTTCCTCTGTTCTATATCTAGTGTAATCATCTGCTGTTGTATGATGGCCAATTCTATAAGTTACGCATTCGATTAGTGTTGGACCTTTATCCTGTTTGGCTTTCTCAATCGCATCCTTAGTCGCTTTGATCACGGCAAAAACATCATTACCATCGACCTGAACGCCATCAAATCCATACGCAATTGCTTTTTGCGCAATGGTTTTGGATCTGGTCTGTTTGATTCTTGGGACAGAAATTGCATATTGATTGTTTTCAACAACAAATATAACAGGCAGATTAAACACACCTGCAAAATTCATTGCTTCATGAAAATCACCGGTACTTGTAGCTGCTTCTCCCATATATGTTAACACTACTATATTCTTCTTCCTCTTTTTTGCAGCCCATGCATAACCAACTGCATGTAATGGTTGCGTGCCTACAGGAATTGCTAAAGTAAATGTATTAACATTATCAGGAATCTTCTGGCCTTTCTCATCTCCGCCCCAATATTGTAAAAGTTTTTCCATTGGCATGCCTTTAGTAATATAAGCACCCATGTTTCTGTAAGTCGGGAATATCCAATCATCTTTTGATAAAGCAAAAGAAGTACCAACATCACTAGCTTCTTGTCCTTTTATAGGAGCATACGTGCTTATTCTACCTTGTCTTTGTAATTTCCACGCCTTTTCATCGAAGATTCTTGTTTGAACCATCAATCTATATAGATCCTTTATATCACCATCAGAAAGTTTAGGTACTAAAATTTCATCTATATTCCCGTTTTCATCTAGTATTTGAATCATTTCTAAGGAAAAATTCGCGATTTTATTTACTGGCATGAAATCATCTTTTCTATTTAATATAAATTTAATTTCTAAGAATTATTTATGTTCCATACTATAAATTTATACAAGAAAAAACAAAAGATAATAAAAACATGAAAAACAAAAATAATAGGAGTGATAATATATGGGAAAATACAAAATCGTATATGATAGAGATGCCTGTATAGGAGCTGCATCTTGCGTTGCAGTAGAACCTAATTTTTGGTCACTAGATAAAGAAAATAAAGCTATATTAGCTGATAGTAAAAAAGAAAGTAGCAACATTTTTACAAGAGAGATAGAAGAAAAGGACTTTAATTCAAACTTAGATGCAGCAAAATCATGCCCGGTAAATTGTATACATATAATAGAAAAAGATACAAAAAAACAAATTGTTTGATTCTATTTTCTGAAAAATCTAACAAAAAAATTAACTATATTTTTTATTGCTTTTGACAACAGACTTTGTTTCGTTTCAGAAGTTATAACTGCTTTAGAACTGTCGTTTAAGATGTGAGTAGAAATGTTTTCTTCTGTTGTTGATATGTTTTCTTCTAATCGTAAATCACCAGTAAAAATTCTTTCAGTTTTAATTAATTTTGTTGAATTAAAATTAGGTATAAAAATTTCTAATTTGTTTATCTCATTCAAACATGTTTCAAATTTACTCCGGTCATTTGGATAACATGGTCTTAAATCATAATTCATTGCTTTCAGCAACATATAGTTAAATTCTTCTGAATTATTAACAACGTGATCTACATTCAAAATGTATTCATACACCAATCTTAAACCTTCAATTCCTCTCTTTTTAACAAAATCACGAATAATAAGTTCGCTAAATGCGTAACCAAAGTCTCTATTATTATTCTGATCTAAATTCCAAGTCTCTATAAAATTTTCATTATTTTTGTAGTAATTCCATAATTTCTCTCTATCACCTTTTGATTTCAAAATAAACTTATCGCCTTTGATAGAATATATTGTGCTACCGCCAAAAATTTCTGGCTCTATATTTCCCAATTGTTTATCTGCCAAATGTTCAACAAATTTACCCATACCTTCATCAAACCATGAAATATTAGCTTCTTGCCAAGAAAAGGCTTTAGAATTATAGCCGTGAATTGTCTCATGTATGATAATACTAGCATTATTTTCTGTTTTCATAATTGATTCTTTGATAAGTATTAACCCCCCTGTTAAATGCGTACCTGAACTCCAGGATTTTGCTACTTCGTTATATTTTTCATCGGATAATATCTTCACTGGAAAACGTTTGAATGGCAAATCTATGCCTGTAACAGATTGTATAATAGGGTATAATTCATCTGCAGCTGATAAACTGAAATTATCAAAACCAATATAATTGTTATAAAATTTTCCTTCAGAACTAAAAAACACTCTTAAATTTATTGGACCATAACCAATAAACTCGGCATAACTATTTTCATATTTTTCACTAAAGTTAAAACTAGCATGACCCGAAATTAAACCATCCGTTTTAAAATTAACTATGGTAATTTCATCATTTATGCCGGGAAGTGACAAATCTACACTATATACGGGCTTAAATTTATCATCGACGACATTTTCAATCAAAAAATTAATAAAAACTTTTTTCGTGCTAGATCTATCAGTATTAGTCAAAAAACGCAAATTATTGCCA
>CAYJTF010000045.1:0-6187 GCA_964373165.1 uncultured archaeon | reverse complement strand
AGTTTTTCTATCTATCGTCACATGCTCAAAATTACTTTTTATTTCGCTTGAATACCCATGATCTAAAAATGCGCTAAGAACTTTAATTTTGTTTTCTTGAACTAATTTCATAGCAGGCACTAAATCTGCATCTCCAGAAATTAATATACAACAGCCACATTCACCTTTCAAGGATTTTTCTATCATATCTACAGCAATCATAACATCAATACCTTTCTCTTTTTTAACAACATCACCAATCCATTCTAGTATGGTGTTTGTTGCATTAGGTTTACAATTTTTACATAAATTCATACTATTTATTAGTTCAATAGAACTTTTTTGGGTTTCAATATTTGATTTTACTTGTAATTTTCTAGTTCTAACATCAATATTCAATTCTTTTAAACTATCAAGAAATTTTTTATGTTTGAAAAATGCTTTATCATCCATTGGGGGTATTGAATTATAATATATTATATTTTCACTTTTTGTATTGAACCCTTTACATATAAAATTACAAAACTTTAAGAAATCTAAATCTGATGGTATAATTTTAATTTCTTTTAAATTATGATATAGGTTATTTCCATCAATAAATATTATAGTACGGTTCGACAAGAAAGTAACACCATAAAATAATTAATGATCATAAGCCCAGCATGACTATAGCAAAGCCATAGTTCACGCTGGGGACTTTATAATTAAATTTAGAAATCGAAACATATATAAATGTTTCTTTTACTAAACAGAAGCATAAAAACACATACTAAATATTAATAGTAATCTTCTTTACATAAAATGAAAAATTCATAATTTTTTTAGTCATTTAGAACAGCATGAATCACTTAATTAAGTCACCCTTAAAGAGAATTTAGATATTAATTTCTTAGATTTTTTTGTTATTCACAATTCATTTAGTTTTGTTATTTCAATTCCACTTTCCTTCAAAATCTGTTTAACCCTTTCTCTAATCATACCATCTATTTGTTGATCAGTAATTTGCTTAGAATATTAGTCTCAGTCTGCTGAAGCTTAATAATACCTTTTTGAGTTAAAGGAAATCTGCAAGTTTCACAAAAATCTACCTCAGGAGGATTTTCATTATTGCATCGGATGCACTTATGAGAAACAAATTCGCTATCTCCAGCTTTATCATCTTGAGGAATCTTACCTACCCTGGTTGAAGACAGATCATTAGTAAAACACTCTTTTTGGAAATTTTTTAATACTTCCTTGTTTGACTCTGAGATATTTGAATCTACAATCCTTTTCATTATAGTTTCTAAGTTTTTATCAGGATAATGTATGCTCTGCATGTCAATTTCTCTTTTGTCAATGTTATTTATAGATACCATTGGGGAATTGACATCTAGCTACGTTTGCCCTGGAGGGGATTTGAACCCCAGACCTTCGCCTTTCTTCCTTAGATAGGAGAGCGCTGCATAATAGCTATAAGCTTCTATCCAAACTGAGCTACCAGGGCATATATTAAGAATTGATCGTGTAAATTAATTAATTCATTTTATGTCATTCAAATTCCCATTCAAACAAATAGGCGACATTGAAATCAGTTCTTCATAATTTCGATCATTCTCCCGCAACTCGTTCAGAATGAATATTTTTTTATCATGCTCAAAGGCTATAGCTATCTCTATGAAAGTGTTGGGTCCGATATAATTCCTCTTTCCGTTCTTGTCATAGTTCAAGACCAGAATTGCATCCGAAGATTTTATTTTGTTAAAATGTCCACGCATCCTTTCGCCTTTCATGTTTGCGAATTTCTCAATGTCTTCGGATTTTAGTTGATTCCAATATTTTTTATCTTGGTTTATCTCCGCTGACAAGGGAACCAGTATTATGTGCCCTCTTTTTTCTAGAGTAGATTTGATCCCGTTTATTTCTTTGATAAATTTCAGACTTGCACAAATTGTTATTTTCATAATTTAATATTACCTCTTGGATTTTAATTTGCTGCATTCTGTGAAACAATTATGGAATCTATAATGATATGATTAATTTTTGGATTACCGATTATAATTATGCGAGAAAATTTGATTTTAATAGCTAAGATCAAACCGAATTCTAAGGAATTCAGAATAGATCTGGAAAAAGGAATAATCTACTGCAAGTCACCACCAATAAATAACAAAGCAAATTTAGAAGTAATTAAAGAGTTAAAAACCATTACTAGACGAGAAGTAAAAATTATATCCGGTTTGAATTCAAAGAATAAAAGGATATTAATCAATAATTTAACAATTGACGATTTTAAGAGGATAATTGAATGAAAGAACTTCTTTTGAGAGCACTGGACCACGGAAAAAAATTTGGTGCAAGGTATGTGGATATAAGATATGAAGACGGCATCTCAGCGGGAGTCAGCTCAACCGATGGAAAAATCCATGAGTCAGGCGTATCTGTTGAAAAAGGCATAGGCGTCCGTGCCCTGGTTAGCGGCGGGTGGGGATTTTGCGCAATGCCCATATCAGGCGAAAATATAAACATCCTGAAGGCAGTGGAAAATGCAGTAAAACTGGCGAAAGCTAATGACAAAACCAAAATAAAATTAGCTGAAGTGAAAATAATAGAAGATACTATCAATTACCAGTTTAAGAAAGATCCGATGGAAATACCTTTAGAGGAAAAGGCCGAGCTATGCAGAGAAGTGACTAAGCGGATAAGCGAGACGGATAAATCTGTAAAAAAATCTTCAATGGGCATAGTCACAGCTAAAGCTCAAAAAATATTTTGTTCAAGCGAAGGAACATTTATAGAACAAAAAAAAGTGTTCACTTATTTTTCTCTTGGTGCAGTTGCCAGATCATTGAATGCTACAGAATATTATTCATGGGAAGAAGGATATACGAAGGGGTATGAAGTGGTGGATGATTACGATCCTTTATCGCATGCTGAAGAAATTGCCAAAAAGGCAGTAAGTCTTGCCAATGCAAGGCCGTGCCCTACGATCAAGACACCTGTTTTGTTAGATCCGAACTTTGTCGCATTGATAACGCATGAAGTATTGGGTCATCCATCAGAAGCGGATAGAGTTTTAGGAAAGGAAGCTGCATGGGCAGGAAGAGCATGGTGGAAGGATGAACAGAATAAAAAAATATTTTCTGATAAACTTACGGTTGTGTCAGATCCGACAATGTTTGGAAATTTCGGATCGTATAAATATGACGATGAGGGCGTGCCGACGAGAAAGATAGTCCATGTACAGAATGGCGTGCTGAAAGAATTTTTGCATTCGAGAGAGACAGCCGAAACTTTTAATATAGAACCGAACGGCGGCATGCGGGCAACAGCATACGTTTTTGCTCCTTTGATCAGGATGCCGATAACTTATATTGAGAAGGGCGATGCAACTTTTGAAGAAATGTTGGCAGATATGAAAGACGGCGTTTATGTTAAAGGTCACAAAATACCATCAGTTGATTCAAGAAGATACAATTTCCAAATATCAGCGAAAGAGGCGTATATGATTAAAAACGGCGAATTAACCGAGCATTTGAGAGGGCCGACATTGACAGGAGTAACGCCGGAATTCTTTTCGAGTATTGACGCTGTAGGAAAAGACGTTCAGATATTTGGTGTTCCCAATTGCGGTAAGGGGGATCCGATGCAGACGTTGCAGGTTGGCAACGGTGGACCGCATATACGTGGCGTAGGTATGGTTACGGGACCGAAGTGATGGTATGTTAAAAGAGATAATAACATCAGAAAATACTAACAGAGTTGCAAACTCGGAAAAGTGTATTGCCCACGAATACTTGTTCGGTAGTAAAAACACAAGTCTGGCTTTAATTGAAATGAGAGATAGGTATCCTGACACAGGTTTTGCAAGAAATAAAGTTTTTGAAGAAATAGTTTTTGTGTTAGATGGAAACGGCAAGATAACAATAGAAGAAAAAAACTACAAAATTAAAAAGAACGATGCCGTTTTAATTAAACCAAACAAAAAATATTGTTATGAAGGCAAATTGAAACTTATTACCTTCACGTCTCCTGCCTTTAAACCAGAAAATCATGAAATAATAAAGTGATTGAATGAAACTAAAAAACAAAGTTGCATTAATAACAGGTTCTAGTAGAGGTATCGGAAAAGCTATTGCTTTACTTTTCGCTAAAGAAGGTGCTAAAGTTGTAGTTGATTATCATGTATCTGCTGATTATGAGCCTGATGCAGATACTAATGCCAAAAAAGTTGTCGATCAAATTAAAAAGTTGGGTTCGGACGCATTTGCAATAGAATGTGACGTTTCTAATGAGGGAGAAGTTAAGAAAATGGTAAATCATGTTATCAAAAAATATGGGAGAATAGATATTTTGGTCAACAATGCTGGTGTTGTTTTTGATGTCCCAATGTCTAAAAAAACCATAGATCAGTGGAGGAGAACTTTAGAAACAAATTTACTGGGAACATTTTTGTGCTCAAAGTATATTGTGGCTCATATGTCCAAGAAAGGAGGAAAAATCGTGAATATTTCATCCACTAATGGTATCAATGCTTTTCAAAAAGAATCGATGGACTATGATTCATCGAAAGCGGGTATTATTATACTTACAAGAAGCTTGGCAAAAGAATTAGCGCCTAAAATTTTAGTTAATTCAATTGCTCCCGGATGGGTAGATACTGAAATGAATAAAGATTTACCAAAAGAGTTTGTTAAAAAACAAACTGAAAAGATTTATTTGAAAAGATTTGCTGAACCAGAAGAGATAGCCAAACTAGCACTATTTCTTGTATCAGATGATAACACTTACTTAACAGGTAGCATAATTATGATTGATGGTGGATATGGATAATTATAGGAAGGGATCAACATGGAAGACCTTGTAGAAAAATTAATGAAATCGAGTTTGAGAAAAAAGCCAGATCAGTTTGAAGCTTATGCTTCTCAGAATTCTGTGTTAACAGTCAGGATTGCAATGAATGAGGTCGTTGAGGCTAAGCAATTGATCTCGGACGGATGCAGCGTTCGTTTCATTAAGAACAAGTCTGTTGGCTTTGCCGCGACAAACGATCTATCGAAAACAGATATGCTTATTGACGAAGCAAACAGGCATGCTTTATCGAAAGACGCCGATCCTTTTTTCAAAAAATTGCCAGATCCGGAAAAAATAAAGCCCGTTCGAGATTTGTATGACAAGAAATTTTTTGATTTGGAGATGACGAAAATTGTTGACTGGGGAAAAGAAATAATCGATATAGGATTGGGATTAGATCCTAAACTTGACATTTCAGGTTCAATCAACGTTGTCACAGAAAAGGCGTGGATAAGGAATTCTAATGATGTGGATATTTCTGATATTAACACATTTATCATGCATTCATTGACTGTGGAAAAGGGGGAAGAGAATTCTTCATTAGGTGAGTTTGGCGGAAGAAAGCTAAGTGAATTTAAACCCGAGGCAGTCGTAACAAAGGCAGTTGAAGATCTGAAAGTGAGCAACCCGAGAAAAGTTTCTCCAGGTAAATTCAGACTTGTCTTCGGAACGCATGCCATGGCCAATCTGCTTGAACATATAATATCTTATGCTGTGCTGCTGCCATCCGTGGATTCGGGCTTTTCGTATATTGGGGATAAGATGAATGAGAAGATCGCTGATGAGAGAGTGACCGTTTATGATGACGGACGGCATCCGACAGGAATTGGCACAAAGGCAGTGGATGATGAAGGCGTGCCTACAAACACTGTGAAGCTGATTAGCAAAGGAGTATTGAAGTCGTTTATCGGCGACAGTTATTTTGTTTATAAAATGATGAATTCGATGAGAGGGGTTAAACTAACTGGTAACGGATTCAGGTTCGGTGCTGTGCCAGGAAGAGATTACGGCGTGCTTCCTTCAGCATCACCCACAAATCTGGTTGTAGACAAAGGAGATTTTTCTGATGATGAACTGATAAAGGAAATCAAGCAGGGCATATATGTGGGCAGGATATGGTATACCTATCCTATCAATCCGACAGTTGGAGAGTTCTCTTGCACTAACAGAAGCAATACGTTTTGGGTCGAAAACGGTGAGATAAAGCAGGCCGTGCTACCGAACAGTTTCAGGATAAACGACAATATTTTGAATTTATTGAATAACATTATCGGAATAGGCAAAACACAGGATCAGTCAATATTGTGGGGAGGTACTGCAGGTTGCATTTCCCCTAACGTCGCTTTTAAGGATGTTAATGTCAGCTATAGCAAAT
>CAYJTF010000044.1:3405-6616 GCA_964373165.1 uncultured archaeon | reverse complement strand
TGAGATCATTCTTATATTTTAATCTTTCATCCTTACAGTTGAACGTTGAAATCAAAGGGGCCTGGCTCATGCTATTTATGAAAGATGCTCCCGGTGTTTCGAGAACATACGAAGTTCAGCAAGTTAATGCAGCATGGATAGAAGGCAATGGGGGATCAGACAATAATCCTGCAGGTGAACTGACTTGGAATAACCAGCCAGGTGTTATGGGCAGCGTAGTGACAAATAATACAGGAACCGTAGACAATGTTTGGTTGTCGTGGAACGTAACGGATCATGTGACGATGATGCATAATGGCAGTGCTAATTACGGGTGGAGAGTCAAAGATATGGATGAGAACTCAACTGTTGGCAGAGAGGCGATATTCAATTCCAGGGAAGCATCTAATATGTCGCTGACTCCTAAACTGGTTGTCACATATGTAAACAAGACAGTGGTTTTACCTGCCATGGTTGATTGCAGGCCAAATCCTTTGAGTGTTGGCAGCCAGATAGAATGGATAAACTGTTTTATTGAGATGAACGAGGGCAATGTGAATGATATCAACATGTCAACAATTTCACTGGCAGTTGTTAACAAGTCAGGTGTGTCATATCCCAATCTCTCATTCTCTCACATAGGCGATTACGATTTAGACAGCATAGAAGATCTACAGATCAGGTTCAACAGAGGAGAAATGGATGAAAAATATTTCACGGATATTATGGGCGAGGAGACATTCACATTCTTATTAAATGTATCTGGCGGCATTTCCCCAAGCTTATTGTTTGATGGCATGACAAACTTTACTGTAATCAAGCCGCCTGAAAAATTGTTTGGGAAATATATGGTCAACAGCACTTCAGCATCTAAAGGCGTGATCCATAAAATACCTCATTTGGATTTAAACGATTTTAATCATAAAAAAACAGGACTTGACGGTTATTTCTTCAGCTTAGGAGACCCGAAATATGCTGGCATGACCAGAGTTGTGATAACAGGGCAAATGGATGTGGAGAAAATTGCAATGAAAGGCGGAGAGGAGATGATACTGATGAAGAAACAGCCCGTTGTCGTAACAGCTGTAATGAACAATTATGACGACTGCTCTGCCAGAAACAACAAGATATACTGTGAAGGAAGCGGATGGATCATGATATCTAACAAGAAGACGGGAGAAGCTCCCATGAAGCATAACTTGGACAAGATGGTTGTTGCTGTAAACGGCAAGAAGGCAAGCATTCAGGGCGGCGACTTTTGGAACGATGTGTTCAGCGTAACAGACATCCCAATTAAGAACAAAAAGATCGTTTAGTCGTTTCTTTGCAGTTGTGACACTGTTTTTCATTTCCGTTTGAATTCGGTATAAATAGTATTTCCTAGTAAGTTATAACATATACATATCTCAGGTAGATTGAAATACAAAATAGACATTATCATCCAAAGCTTATAGTTTCTAATGCTGTTAGTTGGCTTGTAACGATTGCTCTTGGCCTTCAGATTTATTCTGGTGGATCTGCAAGTGCTAGACCAATAACCTATTCTATAGGCAGTCCTACATCTTCTTCTACTTCTACAAGAACTAACACACCAAATCCTTCAAATACGCCTCCCCCCGCTTATTCACCATCACCATCCGCTTCTGCAACACCTGCTCAGGCATATGTTAAGGTTCAAAAAGTTCATGATTCCGATGGAAACGGTAGATGGGACGAGGGAGAACAACTTATTCCCGGATGGGAAATTGAAGTTGGGGGTAGTAGATACCGTACTGGTAGTGATGGCGTAGCCTTTATTCCTTTAGCTCAAGGTGATCATAGAATTTGTGAAGTTCCAGGAGATTCAAACTGGAGATCTATTGGCAAAATCTGTTATGATGTAACGATTGGTGCTGCAGATATTGGAAAATTATATCAGACAATAATAACATTCTATAATCAACAAGTTCGCCCAACAGTCACTAGAATATTTGTTCCGTCGACTCCAACCCCAACTCCTACAATAGTCACGACAACGGTGAGAGTAGGATGTGATCCTTTGGGTAGTTGGTATGAAAGACGTGGTCCAGACGGAAGAGTTATTGAAAAGTTTTGGCTGCCTCAGGAGGCGTGTCCTATCACAGATACACCAGCTCCACCGCCAGGTTGCGTACAAAATTGTGATCAAGAACCGCCGAAAAAAACAGATGAACCACCAACAAATCCCCCACCAACATCATCAAAACCAGATGATTAAATGATTAATAAAAAAACTATTCAGTTAAGCATGATATTGCTAATGGTTTTAGTTAGTGTGAACATTGCATTAGCTGACGATACGTGTTCATTTTGTCCGTCACCTCTAGTTGAAGATAGGCTATATGCAGCTACAGGTGATAACGGCAGAATATATGTCTTTGACGGCTCTTCATGGTCCGTCTCTCATGATAGTGACGAAACAAAAATATGGGCATTAACAACTTTCAATAATAACATATACGCAGGCACGGCACTAGAGGGGAGAGTCTTAAGATTTGACGGTACCTCATGGTCTACTGTTTTTGACAGTGCACAAATATATACAGAAACGTTATGTCCGTTCAACAGCAAAGTTTATGCTGGTATTGATCCAACTGCTACCATATATTCCTCTACTGACGGCACTTCATGGTCATTGAGCCAGTCTTTATCTGAAGCTTACATACTTTCCATGGCTGTATTCAACGGGAAGTTATACGCCGGTACTGGTTACAACGGCATGATTTTCGTATTTGACGGCTCTTCATGGATTTTAGCCGCAGATTTGGCTGAATCATGGATATTCTCATTGGAAGTTTACAACGGCAAATTATATGCAACTACGGGCGATGACGGAAGGGTTTACTCGTCATCTGACGGCTCTTCATGGATTTTAGAAGCAGATTTTCCTGAGCAGAGATTATATTCATCTGAAGTTTACAACGGCAAATTATATGTAGGTGGATTCCCAGGCGGAACTGTGAGAGTGTTTGACGGCACCTCATGGACTCTATCAATAGATACGACTGAAGATAACATTGCCGTATTAAAGACATTCCAAAGCAAATTGTATGCAGGCACTTCAACTAACGGCAGAATATATGTGTTTGACGGCACTTCCTGGACTTTGTCAACGGATACACCCGAAAGAAAGATTTATGCATTGACAGCCGGATGTGCTTCACCACCTCCCACAACAACTACAAGCACTACAACAACTTCAACGACAACCACA
>CAYJTF010000044.1:0-3305 GCA_964373165.1 uncultured archaeon | reverse complement strand
ACAACTACCACAATTCCTTGCGTACCTTCTTGCCAAGGCGGTGGGGATGTAATGTGTTGGGATGATCCGGATGCTTTACGGACATTATGTATAGGCAATCGACCTGTACAGACAGAATTTAAGTGCGATTATAAAGACAGAAAAGGAACATGGGAATGCGTAGATTCTGATACAAGAATGAGATCAGGCACGGATTATTATGTCAATTCCACTTCATGTATATGCGTCAGCCAACCTCACTCTCAAACTGAAAATTGCCTGCCAGGAACTCAATGCGAGGATGGCGAGTGTGTTCTTGCTTGCGACGGATTCATTAATTTAGAATTAGATGATGACAGAGTATGCCCGAGAGATAGGATTGCTTTGAGGGCTCACGGCATGATAAATTGCGACAGCAAATTGGTTTCATTCAGATTGGGAAGTTGCGATGGACAGGAACTGACTAGATGTATACTGAGAAATGGTGAATGCGAGAGGAGAATATTGTCGCCAAAAACAATAGGCCCAACTGAGATATATGCATGCATAGACAAAAATATGGATTCAGATTTCTTGGACGAAGGCGAACAGGATTTCAAATCTTTGAATATTGATTGCAACGAATGCCCGACAAGCTCTAGATGCAGGGTGGCAGGGTGCAATTTCTGCGCCAAATGTGGAGGATTTTGCAATAGCAATGTCAACCAGTTTGAGGCAGACAGGTGCTTGAACCCATGGGAGACATGTGATAGAACATGCACTGTTGGCCAGTGTGGTGCAACTAATTGTACGGCGGTACCTCCACCATATTTGATGCCGGAATATCATATAGGATCATTCACACCTAAAATTTGTAGGAGATAAGCAACGATCTTTATAAATATGTATTATAATACATTATAATATGTCCGGATTATTCAAAACTAGAGTGAGGAAAGTCGGCACTTCGTTAGGTGTTTTGATACCTAAAGATTTGATTGCACAACAGAAAATACGTGAAGGCGAAACTATAGAAATTGCTTTATTTAAAGAAAAAAAGTTAGAACAGATTAAAAAGGCATTTGGCATAGCCAAAGGATCAAAACCATTTGAAAGGGATGGAGTAGACAGGTTAGAAAGATATTAATGTTATTATTGGACACGTCTGCATGGATAGAATTCTTCATAAAGAGCGAAAAGGGTAAAATAGTAAAATCCTATCTTAAAGATTATAAATGCTTCACAAGCATTGCGAGTATTTCTGAGATATCTAATTGGTCAAAAAGGGAAGGACTTGATAACAACGAATTAATAAAATATATAATTGATTTAGGTGTAATTTTGAATCTGAACCTTGAAATAGCAAATTTGGCAGGTATTTTGAATCTCGAACGTAAAAAAGTCGTAAAAAATTGGGGAATGATAGATTCCTTGATACTTGCTACATCGCAATTCTATGATATAAAAGTTTTAACAAAGGATAAGCATTTTGAAAATATATCTAACGTGCTATTGTTATAAGATCCTTCAAATTTGTAAAGTAAACTTTCTAACTTTATACTAATGAAGAGGTAGATACCACATAATAAAAAGCTTTATCAAGAGGTTATTTGCCAAAAAAGCCTATACTTGGAATTAATGCTTAAATCGCGTAGATTTCTAAATCCCTGAAATTCTATAGTATTGTCCGTAGTTTTTATGTAACCTGTTATTCAGAATAAATCCTTACTAGGTCATCAATGCATGTAACTCCTTGAGATCTGCATATATCAATCAATAAGTGCTTTCTATCATAAGCTTCCAGCACGCCCCCAAGTCCGGTCTCGCCATAACTTTTGTGAGGCGTGTGATGAATGATGTCTCGAGGATCTGCCACTTCATACGCTTCGAGATCATATCCGTATTTTCTGGCGACATATGATCTATGCCTTCCGTTGAGGATGAATCCGTCATCGGTTATTAGTATAGGAACAGAAGACATGACAATTCGTTTTTCTCCCGGAAAAAATTTACTCACCCGGGTGGTCATTCGTAATAGGTGATTTAGCTTTTCACCATTCAGGTCATACCAGTGCGGTACCAGTTCGCCACACTCCCCAGGTGTTAAAATGAGTTTTTGCATATCTTTATTGTTTACAAATCATATTTAACTTTATCTAAACCTATTTTTTTTGAAATGTTAAGATACGTGAATATACTTTGTGATTGTTCTGTAATAAATTTCCTCTTAAAACGAATATTTTTTCCTATAAAATAGAAATATTCTTTCTTTTTCCTATCAGAATCATTATACAGTAGATATAAACTTATTTACTCTATAATAGAAATTCTTTTCTTATAATAAGATAAAATTATTCTTATTTGGTAATTATTTGATTTATCTGAGCCAGAAATAAAATTAATGCAAAATAGAATGATGTTATGCGGACAAGCACCCCCATTTTAATTTTTAGCTTTTTCTTTCTTTTTTTAGCCGCATCTGCTAACGCAGCATCAGTATCCTTTGACGTATTCGGCACGGACGGGACGATAAATTCCCTTAATTCATCCAACGCCAACATAACTGCTTATACTCCCAAGAAAAGCACGTTCAGCGGATTTTTCTATAATATCACTTCGTCCTCATTCGCGGCTAACGCCACTTATATCAGCACCGGCACGCAATTAACTCCCAAGGTTTTCAAATACAAGGTTGCTAACGTGACACAGCTGATCAAAGAGCCCGTAGAGATAGGGTTAGTGATGCTTAATGCATCTTCTTGCTCCAGTTTCCAGACTAACAGAATATTATGCGAGGGAGCCGGGCTGATGAAAGTCAAGAACAAAAAAACCTTTAAGACGCAATTCCAGGATCTGACTTTATTCAGGGTTGATATAATAAATCAATCTACTGCGAATATAGCCGGCAGCAATGCTACTCATTCCCTGTTCAATATAAGCAACATTCAATTGAGCAAGTTCTCACAAAACCTAGTGGTTTTTGATAACGATGCCGTATTGCAGATTCAGTATTCAGACGGATCTGGTCAATTGAATTTTCCGCCATTGCCAATTAATAATGTTAGTCTGGCTAACAACACAGTTATTGTGAAAAATATTGGTGTTAGAAATGCCAGTGTTTATGTTTGCGGTACAAACTTTCCGGGCACTGTGAGATTTAAAGCCCACAGAGGCACCTATATGACAGACTTTATAAATTTGCCTACTTGTAATGGGGCTTTGCCTTTCGACGGCGCTGTCAACCTGACTGTAGGTTTTGATTTGACCCAGAATAAATGGCTCGAATTTACGAATGCAAGAATGACATTCACTTCTGCGTTCACACAAGGCACATTAACATTTAGAGG
>CAYJTF010000043.1:0-6642 GCA_964373165.1 uncultured archaeon | reverse complement strand
GAGGGTTGTAACTCACCCTCGTGAAGCTGGAATCCCTAGTAAACGAACGTCACTAAACTGAGGAGTATTGCTCTTCTGTGTGGAGTCGTTCGTTGAATATGTCCCTGCTCCTTGCACACATTGGGTACAGGAAGTCAGACAAGTTTAAATTCACTGATAGATAGATGTCTATATGAAGTGTACAAGGTATCTCAAATTAGTAAGCTTGTGTTTCTGATGGTGGAATTGGATATAGTAGCGGAACTAGCTATATACATTTTACGAACAAATCCAAAGTGTTACTTGATATGTTCGCAGAAGAAATCAATAAATTTACATCAAGCAAAATACATGAGCAAAAGAAAATACGTGGGATAACACTAAGAGTATTTGACAAGAATCTTATTGGAAATTTGATTAAAATATCGCCTAGTTCAGAACAAAAGCATGTGATCATTTTCCAAGATGTCCATATTCAAGTAACAATAAAATAAACCAGAAGTATAATCATCCGCATGTTATATTTAATGAAACAGTGTGGTCAGAAATAAAAATACCAGAAAATATCTTTGGGAATAAAAGAGACAAAGCGATATTTCTGAGGATATACATTTCATGTGATGGATGTCCTTCAATATTTCCAAGAAAAAATTCGTGGTCGGCTGTTGAGAGAATTGTTGCAATAGTATGCCACCATCCTATTTTAAAACAAAGATTAAGCAAATTACTAAATGACCTGAAAATACCACATACCGTTAAAGAAAATAGTCTAGAAATGCGAAGCAGAGAATCTATTACAAAATTTAAAAAGGACATTGGTTTTGTTGATGGGGTTGAAATGACAGGAAACTCCAAATATTGGGAAGGACTAACAAAAAATGAGGTGTTAAATAAAATAATAAAATCTTATGATATAAAATTTCATTCGCGAGATACCTCTTATGTAATAAACAAAATAAAACAACTCTGAAATCTTCTCTGGCCCGAGTGTAAACCGCCCGTCAAGCCATCCGAGTGGAGTTTAAACGAGGCTGTTCCTCTTGGATCAGTCAAGTTTGAGTTCCGCGAGGGGGGCTAACCTCAAAAGTTTATATAATAAAAAATTATAGTGCTTTTGAGGGCCTAAAGTCGCAACTTCAAAGAGTCGCAAACGATTTAATTAAAATAATCTATATTATTTTATGGATAAGTGCGACTTAAGTTGTCTTATGGGAGCTTTAGATGGAGATGGATAAATATGATAAAAACAAATCTGGTTGCTGGAGATTTTTTATCTCAACAGATTCTCATATGAAATTCATAGAAACAATAAAGTCAAGGCACCCAAGTAAAATAAGAAGACTAGAAGAATTTAGACACCGACTCTTGGAGCGATAAACAAGGTAGCCGTACGGGAACGTGCGGCTGGATCACCTCCTTTATATCTTTACTGACGTACACTAAAAATTAGGGCTTCATATGAATATTTTTCAAGGAAATTTTTAGAAGTAGAAAGAATAGCTAACGTATTTTTCCTCATAGCGACATAATTTCCTTATGAAAGGAATTAAGCCGCATACACATGAAGAACGAGGAAAGATTGTCGAAAAATTAGTACCTTTAATTAAAAAGAGGTTTGGCAGTAACTTTGTTGCACTTGCAACAGAAGGTTCGTATGCACGAAAAGAGGATAGGGATTATTCAGATTTGGAACTCATCGTGTTTTTAAAAAAGATTCCGAAAGGCGTAGACTGGAGCATAAGGAAGATAGTAGACGGTCTGCTTGTTGTAATAGTTCCAGATACGAAAAACTCATTTATAAAAAAATACATTGAAGTGTCAGACGTATGGTATGCTTCTGCTGGCAGTAGACTTTTACCAATAGTCAACAATAAATTCATAGAAGAAATAAACAATTTTAAGCCCGATAACCTTGGGAAAAAATGTTGGGATCATGCAGTAAAAAGATGGAATCAGTATCAAGAAATAACTGCAAAGGTATTGAATGGTATTAAACAAGAAAACAAAGAATTGGTTACTCTTGCATTTTCGCAGATGGTGAAGGAATTACTTGTTATCCTGTCCTTTATTAACACCACACCATATAAAACTCTTGGCACATATATCTCGCAAGCAAATGGGTTTCCTCTAAAACCAAGGGGTTTCATGAAATTGATCGACATTTTTATTGACGGTAAATATCAAGACTTGCCGTTATTGGCTGATGTGATTGATAAAGCATTTTCTGATATGGAGAGAATTTTTGAACAACGAGGCGTAAAACTTTATTCTAACTCGATATTATAAAATCAATATTAATCTTCTATCGCTCTCCTTCCTTTCATCCTTTGAACTTCGTAACTGTTTTTCTCGCAGGCAGCTAATGGAAAACCACGGTCTAAAAAATAATCATATCTATAAAGCTCCGGTGCATTATCTGATAAAACTTTGCTGGCTAGGAATTCTTGCATGGTCATAACTGAAGGTCTTTCTGATGCATGTAGCCACACGTTTGAAAATTTTAAACCCTGACCGTTTGTATTTACTGGATAAAGGCCTGCGTATGTAACAAAACCTATTCTTTCAGATCCATCATAACAATAGCAGTGAAATTTCAAGGTTCCAAGAATACTTCCGTCACTAACAATTAAATATTCTTTTAGTTTACTGTCAGAAAAATGTCCCCTACAACCATCATTTAACCCATATATTTGATGATCAGCAGTCCGCAGTTCTCTGACCTCTACTTGCAAACTATAAGCCTTAAACGCTTTAAACAATCCGTTAGCAACAGTTTCATATTGGGATGTCATCTAAATAAATCACCAACTTTTATCATTTTTTTAGGTATGAAAGATTTAAAGGTTTTCTTTTATCAGACTTCGTAGAAGGATTATAATAAGAAAATAACAAATCAGAAAAGTCAAACAAAAATAAAAAATCTAGAATTATCGTTTCTTTTTCTTAACAACTCTCATCAGATTCAATTTCTTGAATCTAACTCTGAATGTTTTCTTTAAACTTCCAAACATTTTCATACTTAACATTCAGTGTATCACCTTTGCTACTCTATAGTAAAAATTATTCTATTTAAAGTTAACTATCATGCTGAAAAATTATAGAAAATATTTAAGCTTGTTTACTTGATACGTTTTTGCCATTTTCTGATATTTTTTATCATTGCCTAATTTTATTAAACACAAATGTTAAAATTCTTTAAGAACATTGATTTAGCAATGGGCTGGTAGATCAACGGTAGATCGCTGCCCCTGCATGATAAATGGTTTATCCAAGAAAGGCAGAGGCTAGGGGTTCGAATCCCCTCCAGTCCATCGAACCTCAAATAAATCAGGAGTGAGCTGTAAAGTAAACGTCAGGTCTTATAGTGATTTGAACATTTAGCCTTTTACTTTGTAAAGGAATTATTAGGGGATTCCCTTTACTTCTTTAATTCCAAAAATTTATATATGCTTTATATTTTTATATTGATGTTATGGAAAAAAAAATTATCTTCAGCTTAATAATCTTGTTACTCTTGTTTTCTTCAATCCAAACTGTTAATGCCAAAGCAAAGTATACAAGAGAACATTCAGAGGAATTATTTCACTTAATTGATTGGCAGGAATATCAACCAGAAACATTTGAGAAAGCATTGGAAGAACAAAAGCCGATTTTTTTAATGATTTCTGCACCCGCGTGGTGCTATTGGTGCCATGTTTATGAAAGCAAGGATTATCTTTATGAAGATAATTTATATCCTTACATCAATGAGAATTTTATTCCTGTTTTTGTTGATTCTGATAAAAGACCTGATTTAACTAGAAAATACTTAGAGGGAGGATGGCCATCAACAATAATTTTCTCTCCAGATATGAGAAGAATTGCAGGATTCACAGGTCCAAGAGACCCTAATGGATTGAGAGATTATTTTGAGCAACTCGTTACTTATCTAAAAAACAAAGAATTTACTTCTTTTTCTTTTCAACTTAATTATGAACAATTCGTTCCACGAATTCCAGAGTATAACCAACTTAACCAAGTAGAGACCCTTCTCTTGCAATATATAGATAGTGTGTTTGATCCTGTTTACGGTGGATTTGCTCCTGCCCCTATTCAACAATGGAGAGAAGGGCAAAAATTTCCAAACGGTCTTACGCTTGAATATCTTTTAGAAAAATATGATGAAACTGGAAATGAAAAATATTTGGACATGGTCAAAAAAACTTTTGATAATCATTATACTGATATTTCTGAATTAGAAACAGAATATAATCTTTACGATCCTGTTGATGGCGGCTTTCACAGATACAGCACAAACAGGGACTGGAGCGTTCCGCACTATGAAAAAATGCTTCCAGACCAAGCCAAACTTATTAGGGCATATGCTCATCTATTGAAGATAACAAACGATAATAAAGTTAAAGTCGTGGTTGATAATTCAATTTCTTTTGTTACAAACAAATTCCTAGATGGAAATGGAGGGTTTTACTCAAGTCAGGACGCTTATATAGAAGATGAATATTTTGCTCTTCCGCAAGAAGAAAGAGAAAAAATAGAACCGCCATATATTGACAAAACAAGAAATGTAGATTCAAACTCTATGATGATCAGCACCTTCTTTTATTTGCATGATCTTTATGGAGACGAAAAATATAAGGCAATTGGCAAAGAAAGTTTAGATTTTTTACAAAACAATTTAGTCGGTGAAGAGGGGGCATATTACTATTTTGATTATGAAAAAGAAAAACCATTTTTGACAGGCCAAGCAATCTCAAACTCATGGGCCATGCTTGCTTTTCTTGATGGCTATGATAACTTAAAAGAGCAAGGTTATCTAGAAACTGCAGAGCAAATTGCAAATTACTCTCTTGATAATCTTTATGATTGGGGTGCTGGAGGATTTTTTGAAAGAAACAGTAAAGATGTAGAGTTTTATGCACCAAATGAAAGAGTTGATTTGTCAAAATCATATGAGGAAAACGCTGTCTTTTCTTACGGAATGTTACGATTGTATCTGCTTACTGAGAATTTAGAATATCTAGAAAGTGGACTGAAGACACTGGGTTATCTGTTAACTAAAGGAAGCGGATTAGATGAAACTTATTATGCGGTTAAAGCATTTCAATTAGTTGAAGATAATAATCTTCTCAAAGTTTACACCCAAAACAAGAATAAGATTAACAATTTAGTAGAGCAACGCCAAGCAGATTTTTTCTTGGACGAACTGCTTAGTAAAGAACAAAGTAATGTTTCATTGGATGACGCTCCAGCATTAAAAGATGAGTTTGCCAACGTTGGCTTTCTTATTCTAGCTCTTCTTGCGTTTTCTGCAGGGATATTAAGTTTCTTGTCGCCATGCTGTTTGCCTGTTTTGTCAGCTTATTTTGCCCATAATGTTAATTCTAACAAAGGAGAGGTATTAAAAAATACAATATTCTTTTTCCTAGGGTTAGCGACTGTATTTTCAATATTTGGCATGGGAGCAACTTTGATTGGAAGTCTTTTTAGAGAAAATAGGCTTATCTTCACTCAAGTCGCAGGAGCCATCATGATTATTTTTGGAGTGTTGGAAATTTTTGGAAAGGGATTTTCTGGTTTACATATTCATTTAAGAAAAAACAATAAAACCCCTATTGGCTCATATCTTTTCGGAACAGTATTTGCAATTGGTTGGAGTGCATGCATAGGTCCGATCCTTGCTTCTTTACTATTGTTGTCTGCTACAACTGGAACTATTCTTAAAGGAAGTGCTTTATTATTTATTTATACCTTAGGATTAGGCATACCATTAATTATAATTTCATTCTATTTTGACAAAATAAAAAACAAAAGATTCTGGAAGATTCTTCATGGTAGAATGATAAGTTTCAAGGTTTTTGGAAAAGAGATAAATGTTCATTCAACCTACCTAATTTCTGGAATAATCTTAATTGTGATGGGAGTTTTAATTTTCAATGATTATTTATACAGACTTAATCAGTTGGCTTTACAAAGTACATATGTACAGGAAATAATAATTAGCGGTGAAGAGTTTTTAAAGAATTTATTTATAAGATAATATTTGGCTTGTTTCATAATTTTTGAGCAGAAATTTTATTGACAAGGCAGCATATCATTTAGAAGTCAAACTCTACAAAAAAAAGGAAATACACTTTCAGTTTTTCAAAAACAACCAGCTAGTTAAAAAAGATACCAAACAGCTTAACGAGAGTCTTTTGTGCGGTGACACCGAATTTAACATATATTTCTACTATAAGACATCATCGGCTTGGAAAAAATGGATCAATAAAGATATGACAAAAAAAGAACTTGAGGAGGTAAAGAACGTTCTTGATGAATATGGAGGCATCAAACTATACAGGGATAAATTCAGAGTCAAGCCTTACGGTGACAAAAACGCCGACTGGATAGGATTGGACAAGTGGTCGAGAGACAACACGATGGTTCCAGGCAATACTCAAGTATTTGGTATTGTGTCTGTAGGCAAGGACTCGAACCCCAGTATTGAAGATACAACATCAAGAGAAGGTGTGTTCAACAACAATGAGTATTTTGATTTGGTGAAATTTATTACAACATCCGTGAATGTATTTGTTGATTTAAGATCAGAACAGGAAGCAGAAAAAGCAAAATCAAGAAAACCTAACACCATCCATAGGACATTGCCAGAAGTAGTAGATAAAG
>CAYJTF010000042.1:0-6897 GCA_964373165.1 uncultured archaeon | reverse complement strand
TCAATTCATCAGCGGCCTAAAGGCCGACGATTTCTTGATTGGCTATTTAAAACTTATTTTTTATTACTTCTCTATGAAAAGAATAAATCTTAACCCAAGTATCACCGACTAGAATTGGTCCCGTTCACAGGTCGATTGAACTTCATTACCAAACTTTTTGATAAATAAAGGTTAAAGTGCTAGTAAGGCTTAAATAAATAGGCATTGTTCATAAACATCATGCCAAAGAAAAAACAAGGAGGGAGACCGTCTTTCATTTATGACACAGAACATATAGATGTTAATTCCATTGATATGCCAAATTATGAAAAATGGTTTAGGCATTTTAGCCCTCTTCTTTTGGTCCTATATGAATTACATAAAGGAAGAGGACATGCAGAAACGCCGACAAACAGAGAGCTTATACTTTCTGATGCAAGAATTGTCTATCATTTCCTTTCAGCCGTAAGACAAGATGACAGATTTAAGGGTAAAACAACTTTTTATGAGCTTGGCTATTGTGTAGGCAATAATCTTGTTATAGCCCATGATTTAGGATTTAAATTGCAAGGTATTGAAATAAGTGAAGCAAAAAGAAATGCTGCTTTGAAAGTATTAAAAGAATGGGATCCTGATATTTCTCCTCGTTTATTTTTGGGCGATTATAAACAATGGATTTATCCGAGAGGAAATGATGTTATTTTCTACATTTATCCTTATGATGTAGAAGAACTGTCTGCTATTTTGCCGCACTTGCAACTTGGACAAAGTATTATAATCTATCAGGATCATCCTGAAATGACTTCAAGGATGGGCCAAATGGGTTTTGCACCAGAATTATATAAGGCTTATCACACTTTGGACATGAGAGAGAAACCTATAGCTATATACGTTTGTTTGTATAGAAAAATTAGATAATTAACTCATGGATGCTAAAGCAGTATCAACTATCATATAATGCAAGCGTGGTATAGAAAGATTTCTTGTATTAGTTCCAAAATCTACTCTCGGATTTAATTCGCCGACATAAGAAGTAGCACCAAGAAGATATTGTTGAATAGTTCTCTGTAAAGATTGGTAAGCTTGTAACAATTTAAAATCCGCAAAAACTCCATCAAAATATTTTACAGAACTTAAAAATTCTTCATCTGTTGCAACAGCCAATAAATCTCTTTTATGGGATGACAATTTTCCTTTTAAAACTCCTTGTAACTCTGTTTTTGCGCTCTCAATTCTTTCCCGTTTAAAATCAACTAACCCGCTAGCTCCTGAATAAACTTCTTGTCTAACTCCTGCATCTTCAGTAGAAGGTATGATATCCACGCCAATTAGAAGAGACTTGGACGGTTGGTAAACTCTTTCCATTCCAGTCATCATTGCTCTAACGCTATTAATCGCCAACTGTTTAATATGCTCGGGCACATCATCTAGTCCAACAGGAATAGAACCTAAAGCTGTATTTTTAGCAACTCTTTCTTCGCCTTCTGCTACTCTAGCTAATGTTCCCAAATATCTTATTTCATCGCCTATCTTTTGCACCAAAACTCTGAGATCGAGTGCATGAGGCAAATATTTTTCAATTAACATTCCATCCGGGCTTGTCATGTTTGGATATAAAACAGAAGGTGTATCTGGAGAAATTGAATGTCCTATTCTATCTTTGTAAACTTTTAAATCATCCGGAGATCTTACAACAATAATGGATTCTCCTCTACTGCCTTCAGTGGGTTTAATTACAGCCGGGAATCCAACTTTATCTCCGATTGCTCTGATTACCTCTTGCAATAGTATTCCTTTTACTTCTCCTCCAGAAACTCTTAATAAATGACGTGAAACTGCATAAGGAGCTGTACCGACACTGCTTTGTACAAGAGTTTGTTTGGCCAGTGGTTTTCTTCTGCAAAAATCTTCCACAGAATATGGATGAAATACGTTGAGACCATACACGCCCGCGTATTGTGCTAAGTGTAATCTGCCGGATCTATCAAGAAGCCTGTTTATAATAACATCGTGCCTATCAGTTACGTTTCTAGGATCATACAGAATTGTAGCGTCGCCTCTTTCTTGCAAAGCCTGCAGTATTAATAACTCGTCTATTACAGGATGATCAACCGCGAGTGCAACTCTCATTCACTAAAAGAAACATGCAATACATTTAAATCATTTGTAAATTCTTCAAAATCATTTCTCTTATTTTCTTGGGGTCTGCCGCTTTTTTTGTCTTCTCCAATACTTTTCCTATCAGATATTCCAAAGCCTTCTCTTTCCCTGATTTGTATTCACTTACCACCTTTGCATTCTCATTAATAACTCTCTTTATAACATCATCCAGATCAATGCTCTTGAAACCTTCCAACCCCTTTTCTTTGACTATCTGCTTGGGTGACTTGCCTGTATCAATATAGTCCTTTATTATCTCCTTTGCAAGTCTTTCCGTGATAACGTTCTTGTCAATCATTTCAAGAAGCTCGACGAACGTCTCTGGTCTTGCTTTGGACTCTCTTATAGAAATTTCATGCCAATTCAAACTCTTCAATAGATATGTGATCATCCACTTGGCGATTTCTTTGTAATTTTTGTATATCTTACAAGAATGTTCGAAAAAGTCTGCAAGATGTTTATCAGTATAGACAATTACCTTAGCTTCATATTCATCTATGCCATACCCTTTTACTAACCTGTTTGCCCGGTGATCGGGCAGTTCGGGCATCTCTTTCTTCAGCTTTTCAACCCACTCTTTCGAGATCTCAATTTTTGTTAGATCCGGTTCGAAAATGTAACCATAATCCTCTTCAAATTCTTTCTTTCTCAGACTTTTAGTTACTCTTCTTTCTGCATCGAAATGCCTTGTCTCTCTCTGGATTTTCATTCCCATCCTTAATATGCCTCTTTGCCTTATCACTTCGTGCGCTAATGCGCGTTCGGTGTCTCTGAAACCGGTGATATTCTTTATCTCTATTCTTTCGCTGCCTTCCATTGATATATTGGCATCCACTCTCAGTGCAGCATCCCAACTGGAATCATAAACTTCCAAATGCTCAAGGATTGACGAAAGTTTTTCCAAGAATTCTCTGACTTCTTTGGGCGATTCGAAATCCGGCTCTGTGACTATTTCTAACAGTGGAACACCTGCCCTATTGTAATCCGCCAGAACATATTTGGCTGAAGTAATATCACCGCCTACGTGATTCAATTTAGCAGGATCCTCTTCAATATGCACACGCCTTATCCTGATCTTTTTATTGTTTATTTCCAGATAACCACCAACAGCTAATGGTATTTCGTATTGTGTTATCTGAAAGTTTTTTGAAAGATCCGGATAGAAATATGATTTTCGAGAAAAGAACATATTTGCATTTATTTTGCAGTTAAATGCTAGAGCAACCATTACTCCGAAATCCAATGCCTTTTTGTTTACTTTTGGTTTTGAGCCAGGGAACCCTAAACACGTTGGGCAGACGTTAATATTAGGACCTGCGTCTTTGCTCGTAGTTGAATCGCCGCAAAATAGCTTGCTCTTAGTTGCCAACTGGCAGTGAATTTCCAAGCCAATAACAGTTTTCATTTTTTCACCTTTTCGAAGGCTGATGCTATTTTGAAAATATTTTTTTCTTGTAAGTGATCTGCAAGTATATGCATACCAACAGGCATTCCTTCTACCTTCCCACAAGAAACGGACATCATTGGTATCCCAGCCAAGTTTGGACCGAGCGTAAGGATATCCATCATATAGTGGTCTATAGGCTCTAGTTTCTCAATTTCCTTGAATTTTGGAGCAATGACAGGCATGCTAGGTGCTAGTAACACGTCAACATTTTTAAATGCCATTTTGAAATCTTCAATTATTTTCGTTCTAACCTTCAACGCTTTCAGATAATAAGCATCCCTGTATCCGGCCATTCTGGCATATGTGCCTAGTATAATTCTTCGCTTCGCTTCCTCTCCAAAGCCGTCCTCTCTCACTTTCGAGAAGTATTCATCAAAATTCCCATCTAACGACTCATGCAGGCCATATCTCATGCCACAATATTTTGACAGGTTTGTGGAGGCTTCGCATACCGCTATTATATAATACGATGCCACGCTGTATTTCGTATGGGGCAAAGACACTTCCTTAATATCTACGCCCAAGCCTTCTAATTTCTTAATTCCCTGCCAAACAATTTTCTTTATCTTTTCATCAACGCCTTCTTCAAAATATTCTTTTGGGACGCCTGCTCTCATACCTTTGATTGGTTGATTTAAATTTCTAGTGAAATCTTCGTCAGGTATATCAAGACTTGTTGAATCCAATGGGTCATGACCGGAGATTATGGAAAAAACCAATGCCACATCATCCACGCACTTTCCTATAACACCGATCTTATCCATGCTGTTAGCATAATCTATCAATCCCCACCTGGACACTCTCCCATATGTAGGTGTCAGCCCGATAGTACCTGTAAATGCGGCTGGTGAAGAGATGCTACCGCCCGTAGATTCAGCTAAGGCCACATGAGGAAAATCCGCTGCGGCGGTTATACAAGCTGCGCCTCCGCTAGATCCACCTGCACTTCTTTCCGGATCCAACGGATTTCTTGGAATGTCATAACCGCTGTTAATTGAAAACGTGCCGAAACCAAATTCATCTTGATTTGTCTTGCCTAGAACAAATACGCCTTCATCTTTTACCTTTCTAACTGAAGTCGCATCAAATGGCGGCACATATCCTTTCAGTATTTTTGATCCGGCCGAACTCTGCATCCCTTCTGTACATATGCAATCTTTAACTGATATGGGAAGATACAATAACCTGCCTTTGTTTGCTGGTGTTTTGGCATTGTCCGTAATTGTGACAAAGGGAAAATATTTTTTCTGGATTTTTTCTGATTTTTCGATTACATTCTGTGAGAAATCATCAAAGTCTACGTTGCCTTCTCTTGCGTTTTTTATATGTTGAAGAACGGATGATTCAATAATTACCACCTAAACGATTTTCGGTCCCTTGAAATATTTTTCTTCCTTATGCTCTGTGTTCTTCAAAGGATCCCATTTCCATTTTTTCACTTCATCCTCTCTCCATACATTCGACAAAGGTAGGGGATGGAAGGACGGCTCCACATTCTCCGTATCTACTTCATCTATTTCTTTGAATGTCTTTAAAATATCTGCCAACTGCTTCAGATACTTCTCTTTTTCTTTCTCAGTAAGTGATAGTCTCGAAACTTTAGAAATATGATCAATAAGCTTCTCATCAATTTTCCAGTAATCTGATTTTTCGTTAGTCATACTATCATTTATTTTGAAGTGAGAGAAGAAATATATAGTTGACTTGTTGGTTTTTTTTCAAAAATTCTCTCTCCTCTATAAAAATTCTTTTATTGCTTTCATGCTGATTAGCCCTGTTTCAATATGCTAGTTTTAACCCGTTACAAGACCTTTTTAGACGGATTTTAAATAAAATCCAATGCATAGTATATATTAGAAAGATCATGGAGGTGTGCTGCAATGAAATTGTCGATTGAAGATAAGATGATGATCAAGGATAATGAGGAGAGGCTGATAATGATGATCAATGAAGTGGTTGAGGAGACAGTAAATTTAGAGGGATGATTCCGAGAGGAGGACCTTATAGCTGTTGGTTATCACGTTCTTATAGTTCAGGAAATGATTAAATAGTTTATTTGTTTCTGATAATTATGCAAAAAATATATGGTGTACACGATCCATTGTTCTATCTTACATATTATTTATGGTTAGATACATGGATGCAGCATGAGATATTGGCAGAACATTCATACAGAGTAAGTAGAAATGCGGTAAAAATAGCAAGAAAAGCTGGATTTAATGAATTTGATGTCGTGATTACGCATTATGCTGGCCTACTTCATGATATAGGAAAATTGGAATTACCTGAAAAGGAAATAAAAAGACATCCAAAACTAGGTGCTGAAAGAGTTTTGGATTATAGAGGTTTATGTGTATTGTTTCCATACAGAGAAGAAGAATTGGTAGCTGTCGCATCAGCAATAAGATATCACCATGAAAGATATGATGGTGATGGACATTACAAAGCCCCCAGAGATGAAATTCCACTACCATCGTTTGTTATAAGAATTGCTGACTGGCACGATTGGAGAAAACATGAATGTAAGTGGGATGGTCATAAAATACGAAGAGAAATGGAACCACAAAGTGGAACTAACTTTCATCCTGATTTACTGAAATTATTCATGGATCAATCATAAAAATGAGGGGACCGATTTATGATTCTTCGAAGATAGTGTTGCTTTATTTTTTGCTTCACACTTTATTTCTAGTTTATAATAAAAATTTTCCTTTTCAAAGAAAAAAAATATACTCACTGGTATAAGTAATGACGAAACCCCTAAAAACAAATTTATAATTTAACTAATTTATAAATTTATTATGAAAATTAAAATTCTGGGATCTGGTGGTTGGGAAGGAATACCTTCTCTTTTCTGTGACTGCAAAGTATGTAATACTGCAAAAAATAACCCCAACTCGAAGGACAACAGAACAAGACCAGGAATACTTGTAGAATCTGATACCGGGGAATTTTTAATAGAGATTAATCCTGATATAAGAATCCAGTCCAATAAATTTAACCTTCGACCAATAAAAAATTTCTTGGTTAGCCACTGGCATGTTGAACATTTATATGGATTAATAGAATTTAAAACTTGGAGCAAATATATTCAAAAACCTCGTATCTATTGTTCACAGAAAACGAAAGAATGGATAGATAAAAAATTCAGCCACATTAACAAAGAAATAAAATTAATAAAATCTTATGTTAAATTTAAATTATACGGAATAGATATAACACCTCTTCCTGTTTTTCATACGTATGATTTTGACAACAAATTAAAAGATGAAGAATTACCTAAACTTGAGAAAGATGATGATGTTAAAATT
>CAYJTF010000041.1:0-6958 GCA_964373165.1 uncultured archaeon | reverse complement strand
GTTTTAGCGAAAAGATATTTAGAAAATATTTAATTGATGTGATATTTGGTTGAAGATGTCAGTAATGGCAAAGGGAAGCATTACGTTCTGAGAAAGTGAATTTTCTTTCTATCCACAGTGGGAAAGTTTATTGGGAATACCATGCTATATAGTAATTTTTAAATATGTGTTTACACATAATACACATAGGTGATAAAATGGTTAATATGACTTTATCTATACCAGATGACTTGCATAAAAAAATGAGGCAACACACAGAACTAAAATGGAGTGATATAGCTAGACAAGCATTCGAAAAAAAAATAAAAGAGATTGAATTGATGAATAAGGTATTATCAAAAAGTGAACTGACAGAAAAGGATGCTGAAAGAATAGGACATCAAATTAAAGACAAAATTGGAAAAAGGTTCGCTGAATGAGACTTGTAGTTAATACCAACCGCATTATCGCTGCTCTTATTAAAGATTCGTGGAACAGGAAAATTCTATTTTCAGATAAAATAGAGTTCTTAACTATAGGTATAGCAAAATCAGAAGTTGAAGAACATAAAAAAGAGCTGCTAGAAAAAGCAAAAATAAGCGAAGAGGAACTTAATGAGATGTTTTCAATCCTTTTTTCTAAAATTTTTGTTGTCAGCGATATTGTAATTCAAAGTAAAATGAAAGAGGCTAAAGAAATTATGGATATGATAGATCCCAGTGATACGCCATTTATCGCTTTAGCTTTAAGCGTAGAAAACGATGGAATATGGACGAATGACAAGCATTTTGAACGGCAGAAAACAATACCTGTTTGGAAAACAGAAAAAATATTAGAAATAATTAAGTAAACTTTGAACGTTTTATACGGCATTAACCCCGCAACAAGCTAGCGGTGTATTAAAAACCAGTAAAATATATTGATATAAGAAAAATAGATTGAAGCTGTCAGTAATGGCAAAGAGAAGTATTACGTTCTGAGGAAATAAACTTATTTTCTTTTTACTAAATCTTCTATCTCTGTAATCAAAATGTCATATGTTTTGTTGTCAAGTCTTGCGAATTTTTTTATGATTAAGGATTTCTCTACTTGCAAAATTTTATCTGCTCTTATTCTACTTTTAAGAGGCAGTTTACCTTCAGATAAATTATCAGAAGTTATTAGGATACTATATGGTTTTTCTTCAATATTTGATGTAATTGCACACACAATTATATCACTGGATTTTTTATTATAGCTATCGTTCGAGACTACAACAGCAGGTCTTATTTTACTCTCTTTCATGGTTGTGAAGGGCAATTTTAACCAAATCAGATCTTGTTGATTCATTTATTCTCACTTTCATAAATCTTATCCCAAATCTCGTCCTCTTTACTCCACATCTTTTCTATAGTTAGCTGAGACATATATTTCCAAAAAACCTCTTCGTCCTCTATTTTCTTTAATATCTCGGATTCTTTTTTGAGTATTATTTCTCCATATCTCTCTATTAAAATTAGCACTGTTTCATCTTCAATTTCTAAATCCTTTCTTATATCCTCTGGTATTACAAGCTGGCCTCTTTTACCCATTTTGACAGTTCTTATTCTTTGTTTCATATCATTCATACTAATCACTATAATCTGATTGATATGATTGATATTTAAGTTTTTCGTAAATAAAAAACTAAAACTCCAAACTGATGGAGAAGAATGGATTGGTAAAGGCGAAGCTGAAGCCATTTCTCTAGCAAAAAACATGAAATTGTCTGTAATAGTAGATGATTCTATAGCTCATAAGATAGCAAGATTATACAAAATAGATAGTTACTGGACAACATCTGTAATATTCAAATCAGTCAAAACGAAGATTATAGAAAAGAAGGAAGCCGTGATTATCGGAGAAGATCTGATTAACGCTGGACTCAGAATAAAACCCGGGGTTCTTATTGAAATCATGAAACGATTATAGTTTGTATACACGAATCAATCTTGATTTCCTGGTACAGCTGCTACTTCTCCGAATGTATGCTCTAGTCTGAATCTTTTGGACTTGGAAACTACTTCATCTGACGTGGCGCTGTTTGCGGGTTGCGTAAGAACCGCTTTACCTGTAGTTTTTGTGAATTTGTCTTTGAATAAGTATAGTAAACCGCCCAGGAGAACTAAAACGACCACAACTGCAACAATGATCATGTTTCTTTTGTTTGGCTTATTACCAAAGGCATATGACATTCTATCAAATAATATGTTGTATTTGATAATATAAATTATTAGCGCTTTTCAGAGTCTAAACCCAATCTTCTTCTCCAAGGATGTTTAGATTTCGAGAATATCTTATATGCAATAAATCCAACAAAGTGCTACTTGGAAATCCTTCTTACTATAGAATTTTTCACTTTGCTGAAATCTGGTAGATTTTGAACTAACGGTTTGAGCTCTATTTCCCAAATTGTTTTCTTTAAATCAAGTTTTCTCATAAATTCTTTTGAGTCCCATTCCTGCTTGTAACACTTCAACTTTTCTTTAACTAATTTTTCATCAAAATTAACACCTTTCTCCAAAAGAAACCACAAATCATAGATATCTCTCGCTTTTGTTCTAGACATTGTTTCTCTAACTTTCTCTGCTAAAATTTCTGTTTCCTGCATTATCAGTAAGGAAAGTGGAGGTATATCAGAATAGAAGGTATTATATCTAGCGAGCATAGGTTCTAAATCAATAGTTGATTTGAGATTCATATCAATTCCTATACTAGAAAGTGTTTTAGGGAACCCATTGTAGAGAGGACCCTTTGATCTTAAGGTTATCATAATAGAATTCATAACTTTTTTAGTACTTTTTATTTCCGTCTCTATTTCGAAGTATGACAAATCAGAGATTATTTTTTGTATTAACCTATCTATATTAATTTCTTTCCTAAGTGTAAAATCTATGTCTTCACTAAACCTATCAAGTTTATAGAATTTGTATAAACATGTTCCTCCTTTAAAAACCATTTCATCTTTTGTATTTCTCGAAATAGACAACAACACTATATCTTGAATATAATCCTTTTCGGTATTTCCTAAATTAAATATTCCCTTTAATTTTGATATTTTTCTTAACTCTTCAATAGATATCATCCAATCGCCTATTTACAATTATTTTCCATTTTTTGTTTTTTTCGCCTTCTTTGATTCCATTCAAATCTAACAGTATATAATTATTATCCTGATACCTTACCAATTTTTTTACTTTAATCCCGAAACTTTCCATTAAATAGCCAAGCCTTTTTATAAGCGACTTATTTCCAGTTTTTATGGCATATTCTAAAAGTTTTTTGACGTCGAAATTCTTTGTTTTAATCGCTTTTACAATTTCATCAAAAGGTGTGTTTTGTAATAATAAAGAATCTATTATACATTTCTCTCTTTCAGCAATAAATATGTCGAAATCTCTATATCTCTGTTTTTTATAGCCATACATGTGTTTTATTTTAAAGAACCGAAGTTTTGTCCCCTGAAATTCTATTGTTTTTTTTGATCTTGACACTGCTATCATTATATCTGCTGGTAATTGTTCTGTGAGATCGTGCCATCTAATAGCTGTCCAAAAACTTATGTAAGATGGTACCATAATATGTGAAGACATTATCATTGGATCATCAAAAACGGTATATTTTCCTCTTTCAACTTGAAAAATATAATGCTCCTTTTTTAGTCTATAGAGATATGTTCTAGCATATTTTTGTGTCTTTTTAATTATTCTCACAAATTCATTGAATGTGAAAAGTGGGTATTTCTCAAGTATTTTTATAATTTCTATTTTTTTCATGAAAAATTATTGGGGATTCATATTTATAAATATTTTGTTTATTTATAATAATCATTTTTGATCATTATGAAATACTAAAATATTGTTTCTCTTATTTTATTTACATCAAAGTTATCATTTTTGATAACCTTTATCATATAATATAAGATAAAGTATTCTTCAGACTCCAAAAAATGATCTTCTTCCCCATGAATATTTGGTTCTTCCAGAAGATATTAGTGTTATCCAACGACTTTAATAGGCACCCCACTTCCTTTCTTCCACTAAGTTCAATGATAGTAAATCCTATTATTTTCTTGGATTTTGGATCTATTCTTTCAACTACCCTTTTGCAATTTCCCTACCTATCGCCTTCTTTGGATTTCCTAAAGATAGGTAAAGCACATCTGCATTTTATCATAACTCATTAAAACTCTTTTCATACACAACAACTCTATTAATCTTTCTTATTACATCAGTAAAGTAACTAGTAATAATAAAACCGTCTGAATTTAAATCTTCTATTCGTTTTAAAACTTCCTTTGGAAGTCTTATACCTATTGCTTGTCCCATTTCAGTCCCTTCATCAATATTTTATCTATAATAACATTACTAAACCATCCTATTTTTTTAATTCTAGTATACTATTTTCAAATTTTTGTTTTCAATTTATCTATCAAGCTCTTTTTCAATAACTTTATTTTTCTTAAATTAACAATACCCAAATATCTGAATTCTATTTTCGCATCTCTAATTATCTCTTTAAGTCTGATCGGATGGTGTTCTAAATTATATTTTTTAACAAGCTGGGAATATATCTTTAGATCTATATTAGAATTTATCAACAAATTAATGATATCAGACCTGTCCTTTTGTCCTTTTACGGAATCTCTTCTTTCTGCTTCTGCCTGCTGTTTAAGTATCAACAAAACTTCTGGAACGACAACCTTTATTCCTTCTATTTTGGTGTAATATTCTTCCAAACTATTTACTGGTATAACCAAATCAGAAAAGAAAGGTACATATATATCTACAGAAATTTCATCAATTATTATCTCATATTTTTTTAAATTAAAATTCTTTTTTAGTTTATATTCCATTCCCATCTTTTCGAGAGTGTCAAAATTAACAACGATGTCTATATCTTTTGATTTCAAGGTTTTTGTATGAAGATACGCCGCCCATCCACCGATAACAACAAAATCGAATTCTTTAGCTAAATCTATCAATATTTTCCAACTTTTATCAGTAATTATATCATCCCAAAATTCCATTTATTTTCACATCCAATACCTTTAGGAATTCTTGCGCATACCACGTATTCAAATTCCATAAATCAACAAACAGTTGTGATAAAGGTACATGCTTAAATCTCATCAAATGCTTATCTGGTTTAAGAACAATAAGATTATGCCTTCCTTCTCTTTGCGGAAATCTGTTGATAATGTCTTTTTTATTTCCATACACGAATACTTCAGAGTAATCAGACGGTACTGAACCAAATTTGAATTTAAAACCAGAATAAGCAGTGAACACAACAGGAGGCATGGTTTTTTCTATATTAATGACGGAGTCATCTACAAATACCTTATATACAATATCTCTGTCCAAATTCCTGATAGATGCCCAATAAAAAAGTATTTTTTTAATGTCAATGACTCTAAACCCCCTCGGTTTTTTCTCTATGGCATTCATTGATTCCAAGGGCTTTATCGAATGATTGACATTACCTATTGATACGTTGCATTTATCAGAAAGAAACTTTTGAGTAATGAGATTTGTTTTATTTTCTAATACCTGATACGTTATTTCTCTGTATACCCATTCTTTTTTCTTCATATTTCAATATTTAATATTACTTATTTATAAATGTTTCGAAAATTATCGAAACTAATTAACACAATATTAACACAACCGAGTTTATAAATCATTCTTCGGAATCTGAAAACGATTTTTTTCCCGGGGAATATTTGGGTTTGGGGGGAAATCTTAAAAAATTCTAGTCAAAGGATTTACTACTAGGAATTATTTTACCAATTTCTTCTCTGTTATGGATTTTAATTTTAGGAATAAATTCCTGCCCTCTCTTACATTTTTTTCTATTGTCACATGATTCAATATTTTACCATAGTACTTTATTCCATGTCTTTTCTTTCTTAATTTATGTAAAAATTCTGCTTCATAATCGTCAATGTGTTTTCTTTTTAAGAATTCTATCACGCACTCATGAGAGATGGTTTTCAAGCCTTCTAAAGCTAAAAGAGCGTGGCCTAACTCCATGATAGACTCGTAAACACCTTCCAGTGTAAATACAGAAGTATCTCTTGACAAAAAGAAATCGAATCTGTCTGCAGCAATATTCAAGAGGATTTGGCTAACTCCTTATCAGGTGTTCTTCTCTCCATCAAATTCCGGTTTATACATTCTTCCCAATTCATTTTAAAACCTTTAGATATCCCTTTATTACAAGACCGTTTATTAGATTGTTCAACAATTCTGGATTTTCTTTTTTTGTTTTTTCAATATCTTCCAGAAATAATAAGGAAATTTCTCTATTTAACTCATTTTTCATCTTTTTTAAATCGATCTCAACTTCATTTGTTCCAATTATACAAAAATCAAAATCGCTATTCTCCACATCTTCGCCTCTCGTGGCAGATCCAAAGAATATTATAGCATCGAAATCTTCTAAATTTTTCTCTATAATTTTACCGATTTCAAAGGCTTTTATTAGGTTGTAAATTATTTTATAGTTTTTAAATTCCTCATTTTCTCTGTTAGATCTGAATAAAGAAAGATTTCTCTCTCTGGATTCAATTATCAAATTCCTTTTTTTCAGGAAATTTATGTTTGATTTAACCTTAGTCGGACTCCAAGATAGTAACCTGCAAATCTCTCTAAGATGAAATGAGTATAGAGGACCTTTAAAAAACAATTCTAACAATTTCCAAGTGTTATATTTTTCTAACATATGTAATATTTTTGTGACAATTTATATATAAATCTAACATTATAACCATTATCACATAATGTAAGATAAAATACTCTTCAGACTCCAAAAACCGGTCTTTTTCCCCGGGAGTATTTGGGTTTTTAGAACATTTTAACTTCATCGGCGAGAAGCTCCTTGCGACAGCTGGGAGTAGTTCACTACAGGATAATAACATTTTCTTGAAACCGAAATCAGCATGTTATAATAGTTCTAG
>CAYJTF010000040.1:0-7519 GCA_964373165.1 uncultured archaeon | reverse complement strand
AATTTCCGATGTTAAACCTGATACAAAAATAAAATCTGAAATGTTATTTAAAAAATAGAATTACCAAAAAATCATATATCATCTGAAAACAAAATGGTGAATAAGGTGGATAGAATGTTAAATATTGACCAATTTAGAAACATAGAAATGAGAGTAGGTACTGTAGAAAAGGTAGAGGAAATATTAGGATCAAAAAATTTATACAAACTAATAGTAAATATCGGCTATGAGAAAAGACAAGTGATTTCTGGTATTAAAAAATACTACAAACCTGAAGAGCTTGAGGGTAAACAATTTGTTTTTGTAACCAATTTAGAGCATGCAACGCTTATGGGACAAAAATCAGAAGCTATGATATTAGCAGCAACTGATGAAAATAAAGATAAAGTAATACTGATAAAACCAGAAAAATATACAGATAACGGAATGAAATTGACCTAAGCAAGTTTATCAAAAATTTTAGAATATATATAACTAAACATAACTGGTACGACGAATAACGAAATTAGAAAATATATATTCATAGAGAAGCTCTTTAAAACCACTAAAACATCCGTCAATATCCAAAAAATCAAGTTCACATACATGGATTTTCTGAAGAAATTTTCTCCTGGAATTTTATCTTTAAGAATAGTTATCAATAAACCGAGAATTGTTCCTGTCGCCATGCTACTGATCGCTGTTTTAAAAAACACTTCGTTAACTGTAGCGGTATAATAATCAGTAACAGTTAAGGTTGAAGACACAAGATATTCATAAAGACTTTTATAAAAATTATTCAATGGTATAGGATCCGTTGATAATGAACTTACAGATTTAATAGTAACAAGTCTGAGAAGAGTCACAATAATTGCTGTTATTATTCCAGCATATAATCCTAATTTTATTGTTGGCTTTGAAATATCTAATGTCATCTAATCAAATATTATTTGATTTGATTTTATAAAAATTTTCTGTAAAATAGAAAAATATTAGGTTGCAACATTAATCTGATCTTTTCTATGTTATTAATTTATAATATTTCTTCTCATAATAACATAATCTTCTCATGGAAGGAATCAGACACCATACGCATGAAAATCGAACAAAAATTCTCAAGAAATTAGTGCCTCTTATTAAAAAGAAGTTTGGCAGCAATTTTATCGCACTTGCGGCAGATGGTTCATATGCCAGAAATGAGGACAATGATTATTCAGATTTGGAACTTATCGTGTTTTTAAAGAAAATTCCAAAAGATGCAAATTGGAGTGTGAGGAAAATAATAGACGGTTTACTTATTGAAATAATTCCTGATACAAAAATCTCATTTATAGAAAAATATCTTGAGGTATCAGACATGTGGTATGCTTCAGGAGCTGGTCAACTTCTACCAATAGTCAATAATCAGTTTATAGAAGAAATAAACAATTTTAAGCCTGATAGCCTTGAGAAAAAATGCTGGGATCAAGCGGTAAAAAGGTGGAATCAGTATCAGGAGATAACATCAAAGGTATTAAATAACATTAGACAGAAAAATAAGGAAGCTATACCGCTTGCATTTTCACAAATGGTAAAAGAAACTCTTGTTATCTTATCATTCATCAACACTACTCCATATAAAACTCTCGGCACGTATATCACACAAGCAAAACAATTTTCCATACAGCCGAAAGAGTTCAGTAAATTGATCGATATTTTTGTTAACGGCGAATATCAAGATTTATCATTATTATCTAAAGCGGTAGAAAATACATTTTCTGGCCTGGAGAAGATTTTCCAGCGAAGGGGCGTAAAACTATATTCTGATACTATATTGTAATATACTAACTGCTTTTATTACACTGCATTAAATTAAGAAACTACGCTGAGACAGGGATTTGAACCCTGAAGTGACGAAGTCACGCAGGTTTAGCAAACCTGTGCCATACCAGATTAGGCGATCTCAGCATATCAAAATTATTAGAAAATTAAATAATAATAGTTAAAAAGATTCCAAAAAAAATCATCTGTATTGTCTTCTCGGGATGTATGGACTATCTACGATTGGATAATGTAAAGACTGGCCAACATTAAAATAAGTCCAACTCAAATTACCTATATTAATTGCAACAAGTCATAATATCATTAATATGATAAAAAAATTAAAATTATTAATGCATTTAATTTAAATAATGAATAGTTACAATATATTTTAAGGAGGTAAATATAATGCCAATAACAGTGAAAGAAGTTTCTGAAATGGTTGGAAGGGATGTTTTTACTGATAAAGGATTCTACTGTGGAAAAATCAGCGATGTCGAATTTGATTTAGCCAGGTATAAAGTAAGATCACTTGTAATTGTAGCAGCTAAAGGTACATTTTTAGGTAACATGGTTGGTACAAAGAAAGGTGTAATTGTACCTTATCCAATGGTCCATGCTGTAGGTGATGTTGTAGTAATTAAACACATTACAACCCCTCTTCCAGAGGAAGGATCATAATTTTCCTTTTTAATAATTTATGCCGAAATCTGTTCTAGAATTGTAAATAAAAAAGGAAATCAGGCAGGAGAAGCTGTTGGTTGTGGTGTTTCTTGTGATCTTGGTCTACCAATTGTGGATCTGTACATTTGCTCCGCATAATTTAAAGTGGTATTAAACCATCCTCTATAAGGATCTGGTAAATTTCCTAAATAATCTCTCAATAATGCGTATGCTGGAGCACTTCCTTCTCTATCCAAAGTCAAAACTAATTGATATATTGCAGCTAATGTTTGTGTTACTGTTTTGTCCAGTGGTTTTATATATTGTTTCCATGGCCAATTAACCATTCAAACACCCAATTATATAGTATCGGACAAAAGTAATGTAACATGGTTTTTCTTTGAAAAACTCTTACACATTAGTCTAATAGCTACCCTTGATTCTATTTGTGAAAGAACTTATGTCTTTTACTATATATGAAAAGAAATTTATTTAATCCTATGTTTTAAGGCTACCAAATAGTAACGACTATTTTAATTGTCTCAATGTTCTTACGCCTGCTACTTCATAATAGCTGATTTCTTGACCAGAAATTAATTTACCTGTCAATTCTTCGGGTATATCCAATTCAAAATTAGAATAATCTTCTAAATCCATTAATTGTACCCTCTCACCGGCTAAAGCTAGTACTTGTGCTTTTTTTTTGTTTAAAATAGGTACGTCAACAGAAGCGTCTGCCGGCTTGACTATACTTCTTCTTCTGCCATCGAACAATCCTATACCATCTACTCTAGCTTTAGCTGCACCATGCTTGCCACTCTTACTAACTGAAATATCATCTACTTTGCAAGGAACTTCATCAATAAAAACAAAACTGCCTTTTTTTAGTGCTTTTAACACACCCACAGTTTTTTCCATTAATTCACCTAAAATAAGAATTATCGATAAGCTATTTTTATATCGCTCGATTTTACTGTAACTCTACCTGCATGATGGGCTGCTGCTACAGCTTCAACACATATCTTTTCTGATAGATCAACCACGGCTTCTCTCAAAGCTTTCACTGCACTCAAAGAAACTCTTTCTGCGCCTGCTTCTCTTGCAATTTTTTCAAGCGGGGCCAAAGGAAATTCTCTTACCATAAACAACATACCTAATAGAGTATCTTTTAATAGATTAGCAACTCTAATATTTAAGTTAGATTGATTTGCTTCTTTCTTCAAAGCTTTTCTCGTTTTTAACCAATGTAACTGGAGTATTCTGAAAATTCAAGCTCTTTCTCGTCTTTTTTTACTTTCTCTTTGGTTAAAGGTATCTTTACTTCTCCAAACTTCTTTTCGTAATTCTCTATATTTGTTCTTAGTGTGTTCAAAAAGTCTTTCGCAAAGATTGGCGTCATTACTAGTGTTTTGTGTTTTATTGCAAAACTTTGATGCCTTTCATTACCAACTGTCTCAAATCTTGGTGTAATTTGAGAAAAATCTAAGACAAATGTGTCTTTAGTATGAGAAACTGTTACACTATTGCTAAAAAATGCTTGTTCTGCGTTTTCTACATTTACATTGATTCTCTTTTTTTCTTCCATTTTTATCAAATTTAATAGTAATAATCAGAATATAAAACCACTGCTAACCTGAAACATGTATTATAGAAGTGTATAATTTATAAGTTTTGAAGACAATTATTACAGATAAACTTAAAAGTAAAATACAGAAAGCTTTATATGCTTTTCTATACTTACTTATACGTGATAATCTATGAAATCCTCACCTAACGATTTCAGAAAGTGCCCAGAATGCGGTGCTTCTCACTTTTTGGAGGACCAAACTAGAGGTGAGATGATTTGTTCAAAATGTGGACTGGTTCTAAAAGAGGATATAATTGATAGAGGTCAGGAATGGAGAGCATTTGATAGTGAGCAAATGTCTGACAGGGCAAGAACCGGTGCTCCATTGACGTTTACTAAGCATGATAAAGGACTAACAACTGAAATTGGTAAAGGTTTAGGCGAACTGTATAAAGTTCCTGGCAAGAAAAGGGCTCAGTATTACAGATTAAAAAAATGGCATAAAAGACTAATTGAATCTAAAGATAGAAACTTGTCCTTTGCCTTATCCGAACTACAACGAATGGTTTCATTCTTAAACATTCCAAAAGCTGTACATGAGAGAATCGCAAGATATTATGAAGAAGCTGTAGATAAAGGATTGGTCAGAGGAAGATCAATCGAATCGGTCATCGCAGCTTTGGTTTATGGCGTCGCTAGACAGTTTGATACTCCTAGAACATTAGATGAAATTGCTGAATCATCTGGTTTAGAGAAAAGGGAGATCGGCAGAACGTACAGATATATTTCGAGGGAGTTGAAAATCAGAATATTACCTTCGGATCCAAAAGATTTCGTTCCAAGGTTCTGCTCTATGCTTAACTTGAGCGATAAGGTTCAAGCTAGGGCAATTAAAATTTTAGATAAAGCTAAAAAAATGGATATCACATCAGGTAAAGGTCCGACAGGGGTAGCATCAGCTGCTATTTACATTGCTTGTGTTTTATCTGGTGAGAAGAGGACACAACGAGAGGTAGCAAGTATAGTAAATGTCACCGAAGTTACCATAAGAAATAGATATAAAGAACTTATCGAGAAACTCGGTCTCGAAGAAGAAATAGAGAAGAAAGTAGAAGAAGAAAAATAATTCTTATTAATCATGTATTTTAAATTGTTTTATAAATTTTCTACATTTGTAATTTAGAATGAGTATTTGATCTCTTTCACCACATCTACTAATCAGTTGCCTGGACTTCAAAATCGGAACAATTACAAGAACCAGCATTTATCAAGATGAAATCTCTTCTATTTCCAATATTTTGTCGATACGAAAAACTCTCATGTCCTTTCTTTCAAAACAATAAGCATCAACGCCTACATATTTTTTTCCCATGTATTCCTTTTCACCAACGCTAAACGGTTTTATAACTCTTTTAGATTTCTGATCATTTGATTTCAAATAAACAATATTTAGTTTTGATTTGTTTCTTATGGCATTCTGTATGATTTTCATCTTGTCGCCTAAAGGCATTCTTTTTTCTGACAATTTATACTGGAACTTTGTAAGAAAGTTGACTATTTTCCAGTCCGTGAAAATATGTTTTTTCTGTATTGGTTTTTTAAGTATAATTCCGTCTAGAGAGGTACAGCGGCTTAGTGCCACATAAACCTGACCGTGAGTGAAAGTGCCCCTACCTATATCTATTATAACTCTATCAAAGGTTTTTCCCTGACTCTTATGAATAGTAATAGCCCACGCAAGTTTTATTGGATATTGTCTGAAAGAACCCATGATCTTCGAATCCAAATTGTCTATATTTCTGTCATAATACAGTTCAAATATTTTCCACGTATGCGGTCTTATTTCTACTTTATTTTTATTAAATAACTCTACTATGATTACATCATCATTTTCGCTTGGTCTAATATCTGTTATTTTTCCAACTGTACCGTTAACATATCTATCATTCTGATCATTGTTAACAAGCATTACTTGAGAACCTATTTTCAGTTTCAAATCGATATCGGTAGGCAAATAATGTTCTTCAAATTTACCTTCAATTATTCCATTATATTGGAATAATTTTGTCTTTATTTTAGATAGTTCATTTTCATTAATTTCCGTGGCTAATTTGTTGGTGGTTGTTAATTGAATAAAGAAATCACTACTGTTAATATTGAAATTCGTATTCAGCCTTTCATTTACTGATTCAAGTTGTTTTTGTGTTATCGAATTGTTTCTGATAGAATTAAGTAAATTTATGAATTTGTTGTCTCTTTGACGATATATTTTTTCTAATTCAACAAATTCTATTTCAAAATTCTGAAATGCTGTAGAATCAAAAAAATATTGACCCTTATACTGGTTTATAAACATGCCTTTTTCTTTACCTGTAACCACAGGAGGCAACTGATATAAATCACCAATAAAAATCATTTGAACTCCACCAAATTGTTTAGCGGGATTTTTTCCATTCAAACGCATAAATTTATCGATACAATCTAGGAGATCAGCTCTAACCATGGAAATTTCATCTATCACAACAGCTTCGATTTTCTCATAAACTTCTCTGTCCAAGCCCTTATATTTTTTCACTTTATTTAGTGTTATATCAGGTTTGAATTTAAAGAATGAATGAATTGTTTGTCCTTCAACATTAATAGCGGCCACTCCAGTTGGAGCCAAAACAGTAATTTTCTTTTTAGTATTATTTTTAAAATAATTCAACAGTGTAGATTTTCCTGTACCAGCCTTGCCTGTAATAAAAATGTTTTTATTTGAATTGTTCATTAAGTCTAAAGCATGCTTAAATTGATCATTTAATTCAATGTCCATTTTTCACACTATTTTTTGGCTCGAATATCATATAAATATAAGTTGTTTTAGACAACTCGCTTTTTGATGTATAGATACATTGAAAATATCCAGAAAATAGTTTAAGCAGTTCTTTTTCTGAATAAAATACTGTATATCTCTTTTCGTTTGGATATCTCAAATCTTCTATAAATTCTTCGTTTTTACCTTCTTTCATTGTTATTGAAAGAATTCCGTGCGGTTTCAATATGTCAGAGATTTTCTTTATAACTTTCTTTATGTTATTTTTAGAAACATGAATTAAAGACGTATAAGCCCAAACACCATCAAAACTATTTTCAGAAAAATCTAGTTTTTCAATATCCATAACTTTAGCTTCGAGTCCTTTCCTTTTACAAAGTTCTATCATCTTTTCAGAGAAATCTATGCATAATGGTTCAAAACCCTTGCTCTTAAAATACAAAGAATCTCTGCCTGGTCCGCTGCCTAAGTCTAGAATCTTTTTACCTTTAAGACTTTTCAAAAATAATTGTAATTCGTTTTCAATATATTTCGTGTAGTTTCTAGTGTTTTTTTCGTATTTCTCTGCATATCTATCATACAAACGTTTTGTTGCTTCTTTATAATTTTTTCTCATATTTATCTAACCAATCTATTTTTCCTACTTTGTATCTTTCATCCTTGGTTTTAATTATTGATAAAACACGTTCAGCAAC
>CAYJTF010000039.1:0-7819 GCA_964373165.1 uncultured archaeon | reverse complement strand
TGTGCTATTAGCATAGCAGCTTCTTCTATTCTAACAGAATTTATTAAAGATAAAACACTGGATGATATAGTTAAATTATCAAAAAAGGATGTTCTTGATCTTCTTGGGATTGAATTGAGCCATGTTAGGATGAAGTGTGCATTACTACCATTAAAGGCTTTAAAATTAGGAGTATATGATTTTCTAGGAAAGATGTTTGATGAAAAAGAAATGTGATTTACTATATAAGAGAAAGACTTAAATATACTTAAGTATACCATAGTATATAGTGATATTGATGAACGAAACAACAATAAAGTTGCATAAAGATACTAAAATGGAACTAGATAAATTTAGAGAATATAGAAATGAAAGTTATGATGAGGTAATACAGAAGGTAATATTCATACTTAAAACCTTAAAGACACATCCTGAGTTGAGTAAAGAAACAGTAGAAGCTATTGAAATAGCTAGAGAAAGGATAAAAAAAGGCAAATTCATAACTGAAGATGAAGCCAGAAAGAGGCTTGGCTTCTAATATATGAAGTTATTTTGATGAAATTGCAATAGAATTTTTAAACAAATTACCAAAGGATTTGAAAGAAAGGATATTCAAGAAAATATTATCAACTAAACACAATCCATTTCACTTTTTTGAAAGATTAGAGGGAAGAAAGGATTATAAACTCGGAGTTGGAGATTATAGAGTTATAGCTGATATTGATCAAAAAACCAAAAGAATAGAAGTAACAATAATTGGGCATAGAAGGAATATATATAAACAAATATAGTTTATGATTTCTTGGAAAAAATTTTGATGAAAAATGTATATTCTAAAATAATGTTGGTAATACTGGTCTTCCCCAACCACAAATTTCTGCCATTTCTATAGCTTTGTTCATTAATTTCTGCATTTCTACTTGATATCTTAATGCAGCAAAAAATCCTGTAGAAGAGGATAAAGCTCCTAATGAAATACCTCCCATGGCACCAAGTGCAAGCATGTAAGGATTATCTACATATTTCAACATCTCTAAACTAATAGATACCGCTGAAGCAAAAAGCGAAGTTGATAATGCCAATACACCAAGCCCGTTTCTAGATGCCATAGTTTCTACTAATTTTCCAGTACCAATACCATTTCTTATATATTCAACACCTTCAACAAAAATAGATGACGGTGTAATATCACTGCCAAGATCAAAAACCTGTCTTATTCTGGTCAAAGGAACAGGTGCCCAGTCTGTCTGAGAACCTAAATAAACATTGCCATCATTCATATTGCCTTTTCTAATTTCAACGATTTCATTACCGCATGCACTTGTGAAACTTCCAGCAACATTAATTCCATCTTTTCCATTAAAAATTCTAATACATTTGTAAGGTCTTCTACTTGACACAAGATCTCTAACTCCTTGATGAAAATCCACTAATACGTTAACACTATTTTGTAAATCTTGAAAATCTACTACTTCCATTGAATCGCCTTCAGTATGGTATGATATTTTACCTAAACTCACCATCGCAGTGCTTCTAATACCACTCTCTATATAGGGAGCTGCATCTGTAGAACCAATCGCGAGATGTGTGTGACACACGCCCCTTCCATTAATCTCATAGGCTCTTGCTAATCTTTTGTTTAATTCTGGATCAGAATACACAGGTAAAAATAAGCCTAATAAAGTCGCATCGCTCATACTCCAAGGGAGTATATGTTCACCTACTAAACTATCTACTGCTAATACTTCTGCTTGTTTATATTTGCCACTATCTCTGAGAATTTTAACATCTTGTCTGGCACCTCTTAAACCAAATCTAAATGAATCCGATTTTTGGATTAGACCCGCTAAAATCATATTCACCCAATAATTAAACGGTAAACCTAAAATGACCAAATTCGAAAACAGTGCATTTGATACTATACCCAGATATGTTCTTTGGGACCCTTCCTCGCCAGATGTAAATACAATTCTAACTCCCCTATCCCCAAATCTTTCTCTTCCATATAATTCAGCAAAATACAGAAGAGCCGCTACGCCCGTACCATTGTCTATAACACCACCTCCTCTATGATCAGCATGAGCCACGTATGTCATGAATGGGGGTTCGCCCATTGTGAGATATATATTTTTTTCCCTTCTGAGACCAAGTGGACCTAAGTCTCTTCTTAAGCTTAAATCTAAATGTTCAGCATAACTTTTTCCATCAAATGTTTTAGCAATTCTTTTAGCTTCCGCTTCTATATAATTAAATCTGTTTGTACCCTGCTTAGTAAGCTCTTGTAAGTGAAAATACGGTGTTCTCATAACAGGTTTATATAATAAATCTTTAAATATGTTACTTGGACAAAATAGTAATTTTATTCAATGTCTACAAAATTTTAGTAAAAATAATTCAATGTCTTTAATCAGAGGTTGTTAAATACTTAAATAACTCGAAATACATGTTTTAAAGATTTATAAAATAATCAGTTTATAATATCTCTGGAAAGTAGATTAAATGAAAGGTATAGTTCAGATTACCGATAAGATAGATCGTTCGGAATTAGGTAATTTTAGCACTAAAAAACTCGAAGGGCAAATAATCAGAAAAAGCCTGAATTTCCCCGGGGCAGATGTTTATCTAATAAAACCCGAAGTTTACAGAAATTGGAAGACGAATGGAAAATTATCGAACGATTTTTCAAGTGAGCTTGACGCTCCGATCAAAAATCTGATAAATAAATACAAATTAATAACTATAAGGACATGCTTCTGGTTCAGGGGTTTTGAAAATCCTCGGGCACTGCCATCATGGAGGAATCTCAAAGACAAAAAAGATGTTCTAAAAAGCATCGAAGAAGCATACAAGTCAGGAGAAGTCATTGCAAGAGATAATAAAATCGGTGAGTATGAGCTTGGCCTTCTTATCCAAGGACGCTTGGATGCAGAAAAGGGGGGGTTTGCTGTTGCCGATATTGAAAAGGAAAAATTATGCATGATCGACTCTTGCTGGGGCGACGCACATCTAATAGCAATGGGCGGAGAAGATTTTGACACTTATTGGGTGGATGAAAATGGCAAAATCATAGAAAAGATCATAAGAAACAAAAGGGTTGGCCATTTCTATGTAAAAACTCAGAAAAAGGCCCTGAAAATAAAAGGGAACAGGCAAATAATGTCGAGCCTAACAGACAATGAAGTTATTGAAATTTCCAAGCATATTTTCAGATCTGCAAAAAAAATTAACTACAATGTCGAAGCTGAGTTTCTGATAACAAAAAACGGGATAATTGATATTTATGAGCTTCAGATGAAACCCGGCTTCACTATATTCAAACCACAAGAATCTTTGACTGAAAAAAATGTTATAGTGAAAGGCTTAGGCGCCTATCCGGGGAAAGTCAGGGGCAGAGTCAGAATCATTAAAAATAGATCGGATTTCAAAAAAATAGAGGATGGTGACATAGCAGTTGTTGATAAAAAGATGATGGCAATTGAGCTACCACTACTAACTAAAGTTGCCGCAATAATCACGACAACAGGCGGTATAACATCTCATTTTGCTACTGTTACAAAAGAATTCAAGATTCCGTGTATAGTCGGCGCTCATAATGCGACAAAAATTCTAAAAAATAATCAAGAAATATTTGTTGATGCCACCAGAGGAGAGGTCTATTCCAGAATGCCTGAAATAGATGAGTTGGGCGAAGACTCGAGTGTTGTTTGGTTTGCTGAATCCACTAAGAAGATAGATCTCATCGGCAACAAGGCACTGAATTTAATAAATATGATGCAATTAGGCCTGCCTGTACCGCCGGGATTTATCATTACTACAAAATCGTTAAGTGAATTTCTCAAAGAAAATAAAATCGATAAGGAAATGAATAAAATGCTCGCCAACATGAATTTTGGAAAATTGGAAAATATGGAAGAGAAAGTGAAATTACTTTTCAACAAATCAAAAATTCATAAAAGCCTCGAAAAAAATATTGTAGATTCTTTTGATAAGCTAAAACAAAAATATCATCGCGTGTCCGTAAGATCATCTGCCACATGCGAAGACAGTGTTAAAGCATCCTTTGCCGGCCAGTTCCAGAGCTTTCTCTTTGTGAGTGATAAAAATAACCTGTTGAAATCCATCAAAAATTGTTGGGCATCTGCATACAGGCCTGGCGTGTTTATTTACGCCAATAGACTAGGAATAAACCCAAAAAACATTAAGATGGCCGTTGTTGTTCAAGGAATGATAGAAGGCGAGAAGGCTGGAGTGATATTTACGAAAAACATATGGGAAGGAGAGAAAGACACTATCCTGATCGAATCTTCTGAAGGAATAGGCGAGAATGTGGTCTCGGGTTTGAAAACTCCCAGCAGGTATGTGATAGATAAAAAATCTAGCAAAATTCTGCACAAAAGTGAGAAAAGAGGAGACAGCTTGTCTACTGGTGAAATATCCGAGTTGATTAAGTATGCAAAAATATTGGAAGATTATTACGGTCATCCGCAGGATATAGAATGGGCAATAAAAGATGGAAAGATTTACCTTTTACAAAGCAGGCCTATAACGGCATGATTTCATTAACTAAAATAATTCAATAGAGAATATAAAAAATTAAATTTTAATCCTCTTCTTTTTCATTTCTTCATACAATTTTTTAGGTATGGGCATATAAGAGCAGTTTTTTGATGTCCTATATGCCACTCTATTCTCTGGTCAATCCTAGGATTTTTCGGCATTTTATTTTTCTTGTGCCATAATCTGTTGATAGTCATATGGTTATTAAGTGTTTCCATATTCATAAATTCGAGCTGAATATAAGTTATTTGCCAATAACTTTCTTTAGTTCATGATACAGGTTATCCTCGATTTCAATTTCCCCTGATGCAAGATTTTTTTCAGTAAGACGATTTCCGCGTTCACCAGGAAGAAGAATTTCATTTACACCTTCCAGTTTTCTGGCCGACTTGATGCGCTTGATTATGGAGGATACTTCCTTCACAAAGGTTTCTCTAGACGTGAGTATTTCTGGATTGATAGCAATAACTAAATTACCTGCATTATTACTTTTGTTATCAAAGGAATCGGCTTGCACTAAAGCACCAGAAAAAATTTGAACAATCAAAGCCAATCCAGAACCTTTATGTCCCCCAAAAGTCTTTATCGCACCTGACATAATCTCTGCAGGATCTTGAGTAGGGCTACCCTCTTTATCGTATCCAATGCCTTCAGCAACTTTTTTGTTCGCAGTTTTAGCTTCAATCAATCCATAATACGCAATTGCGGAAGTGGACATATCAAATGTGATGGAATCGCTTTCTGTGGGAATTCCATATGCCATTGGATTTGTGCAGAAACGAGCTTCAGTTGATCCATGTGGAGCGGTGGTTTGAAATGGGGACGAAGCATAAGCAATTCCAATTAAACCTTTATCTGCTATTTTCTTTGCGTAGTATCCTAATGCACCAGTGGATTCAGATGTATTGAAATTACCAACTATTCCAACTCCAGATTTTTTAGCCTTTTCAATAGCCGTGTCAGTTATCAAATCCATAACTAACATAGCATGAGTTGCATTTCCATCAAATAGAGCTGAAACAGGGGTTTCTTTAATAATCTTTGGGGCACCAGAATTGTTTCTTTTTGGAATGCCTTTACCAATTAACTTGACCACACCTTGGTTGTTCCCACGCAATTGCGCATACATTAGCACATCTAAAATAATCCCTGCCTCTTTTTTAGAATAACCATAATGTAAAAGTGCCTTCTTTCCAATATTTTTTAATTCAGAAATCTTTATTTTCATAGCAGCATCCCATTTCTTATAAAAGAATAGTTGTTAGGAATTTAAAACCGAATTATATTAGAAATGAAAGAAAATAAAAATCCGCAATTGAGAACAGAATTTTTAATCTACTATCAGGTCCTCCTCTCGGAATCATCCCTCTAAATTTACTGTCTCCTCAACCACTTCATTGATCATCATTATCAGCCTCTCCTCATTATCCTTGATCATCATCTTATCTTCAATCGACAATTTCATTGCAGCACACCTCCATGATCTTTCTAATATATACTATGCATTGGATTTTATTTAAAATCCGTCTAAAAAGGCCTTGTAACGGGTTAAAACTGGCATATTGAAACAGGGCCAATCAGCATGGAAGCAATAAAAGATTTTTTATAGAGGAGAGAGAATTTTTGAACTTTCTACTTGATAGAAAACTAAAAGAATAAAAGTATTAGCACGAACAAAATATTATGGCTTTTACATATACTTATCCTTTAGATGAACTTTTAACAGGAGCAACCACAGCTCTGGTTGGCTGTATGGGGTATAGATCTGGTGAATCTGTTCTGGTGTTGACAGATGATATGCATAAACCTATAGGACAATTATTTTATGATGCTGCACAGAGAGTAGTTGAAGGTGCTCCTTTACGAATATATGAAATGCAGAACACGGGCGGAAATGGTAGAGAACCTGTTGATAGAAGTGTATCTAAATTAATGAAAGAATACGATGTAGTACTTATAGCAACTAGATATTCATTGACTCATACAAAAGCAAGAAGAAGTGCTACTAGAAAAGGTGTCAGAATAGCTTCAATGCCAGGAATCACTGAACTGTCTTTGGCTAAAGGCGGTATGACTGCTGATTACAGAGAAGTGGCGAGATTAACACAAGAAATGTATGAAGCTGTTAGAAACGGAGGGTTAATGCGTATTTATACCGAACTTGGCACTGATGTCCAAATTAGATTGGGAAAATATCCTTGGCATCTTGACACGGGGATTTATCACGAACGTGGTGATTTTGGTAATTTACCTGCAGGAGAAATTTATACTGCACCTTTCGAAAGAGGTGTTAATGGTAGAATAGTTTTTGATTATATGGGCAGTGTCATCAATTCTCCTGCTACTATTGAAGTGAAAAACGGAAGAATGGTTAGTGGAGATGAAAGAATATTACAGTTAGCTAACAGTGTTGGTTATAGAGGAAGACAAATTGCAGAATTGGGTATAGGAACTAATCCAAAAGCAATCGATACTACAAGTGTGTTAGAAGCGGAGAAGATATCAGATACTGTTCATGTCGCATGTGGAAATAACGTGTTTGCAGGCGGCAATAATGATGTCCCGTTTCATCAAGACGGTATAATAGCGAGACCGACTGTTAGGTTGAATGGGACGTTGATAATGGAAAACGGAGTATGGAAAATTTAATTCTTCAATAGATGAATTTCATGACATATAGAATAGGCCAATATGCAGTCGTTGATCTTCCTGTTGATTTTTCCGGTCTTTCTCCGGATGATTTATCGTGTGTTAGGCATTTAACTGCCGCCTCTCAATATATGAACGATCCTTTTTGGAGACAATCTTATCCTCAAGGTATAAGAATAAGAAATTTAGTTTCTTCTGCACTACAATACGCAACACCTGATATGAGAAGCCCTCTACAAACATATCTTGATCTTTTATCCGCAAATTATGGCCCTCATGATGTTTTAAAAAATAATGAGAAATTCAGACCTGTTTTCTCAAGAGAAGATATAATAGCTACGTTAGAAAGAGCACCAGATAATCAAAGACTAGAGTTGTTAAAAGCCGCTACTCATCTGCAGGATGCTATTTTTTCACCTGGTTATGATCCAGTAAGACCAAGAGGTGCTGGTATTTATCATCCTGGAACACTAACTAGAGATGACATTGAACAGACAATAAAAACTCATCCTGAAGGCGGACGGGAAGCATTGCGGAGACAAGTTAATCGAATTGATACCAAAGTTGTTGTGAGAGGTGGAAAAGTAATAACAATACCGTATACAAAAATTCATGAAACGGATCTTAATTCAGC
>CAYJTF010000038.1:0-8661 GCA_964373165.1 uncultured archaeon | reverse complement strand
TTCCAATTTACAAACAGCATCAAGTTAGCAACGACTGTTGGCATCATAACGAAAGTTCCTATCAAGACTAATTCAGGCATTTTGTATGCTAGAGCATAAGATATGAAATGTATACAAAACATTCCATAAGAAGCAGTAGGCATTATGAATACGGTTTTGTCTGCATTCGCTGATTTTTGCGGATAATAATACTCAAAGGTTCTGAATAGACCTACAGATATGATTGTGACAACAAACCATCCTATGAAATTGCCTATAGGTATGCCGTAATACGGTCCCCTTTCTATCCATGTCCACGTGCCTTCTTTGACCTGCAAAGGATCCATAAAAACATCAATGCCTGTAACAAGCAAGCCATCCAATAAAATCATTAATATCATCAGGATGATATCTTTTTTGAACTTGTTTGGTTTATCGCGATTTATCCAGAAAAGAAAGGATGATGTCAGGGTATAGCCGACGTAGATGAACACAGACCAATATATCGGAATTAATAGAGGCACACCGAAAATCATAAATCCGATATTTTTGTAGATATATGAGCCGCCAAAAACACTCGTATGATTGACTCCAATCACTTCAAAAACAAGCCCTGTTGCTGAAGCAATCAGAATGAAAAGAAATGTTCTGTAATATCCCATTGCCCATACGGAGTGCAGTATCAATAACAGCACAGGGAAAGAAACCATGAAATAGAAAAAGCCCTGGCTTCGTATGAAGTCTGCCATGAAGTGAATACCGATGGCATCGACAGCCAAAACAACTATTGATAATAAGAACAATGCCCATAAAATCTTTTCAAGTCCTCTTTTCATAATTAATTTTTTGAGAGATAGTTTAAATATTCATTTTAAATCTCTTTTAGTCCAAAAAATTAATATGAGAGTTGCGCCAAGCGTATGTTTGGTTCTATACGAATCCTGTTATGGTTTAGCTTACTGCTTCCTAGAGAGATATCGGGTTTTGCCCTTCTTCTATCCTGAACCTGGATATGCTGACAGAATAGTAAATATACTGCTGGCTGATGAAATAAATGGAAACCAAAGAACATTCTCTGAAATTATAAACGCATATAAATTGGCAGGTCCGAATTACGTTCATCTTACAATGAGAGAAGTTGAACGGAGAGTATCAGGACACGCTGTTATGCTTAATTAATTCTGAACTGTTTTAGAGAATGAATATCTCCCATCAGGTAGCAGAAGAGCGAACGGGGCTACCAAACCTAAGTCATATCCCAGTTGGCTTGGACCTACATACACGCCTTTTCCTAAAGCCGGAAGTGCATATAGTTTATCCCTTAAAGGTCCAAATAAATAATCTCCCTGTCTTGACACGCCACCGCCAATAAAAACTGCTTCGGGGTCAAAAAGATTAATTAAATTGCTTATTGCCGTAGCGATATAACCTATAGCACCATCAACCACTTCTTGGGATAGCCAGTCGTCATTTCTGCCAGCTTCAAATACGTCACTGGTAGTTATCTTGGTTTTATCAAAATTGCCGCCAGTTCTGAACCGGTCATCATTCCAATGTCTAGGAAGTGAACCAGACCTTGCAATACGTCTTTCTAATAAGTCTGCCGCTATTTCTTGAATTGCTCTTCCAGATGCGTAAGTTTCAAGGCAGCTGATTCTTCCGCATCCACACTGTCTGGGTTTCAATTCATGCTGGCTGAAATATGGAGGAACGGGAACGGTCATATGACCTATTTCTCCGGCATTCCCGTTTTTGCCTTCAATCAATACACCATTGTTTACAAATCCCCCGCCTATACCCGTGCTTAACGTAATATAAACTAGGTTTCGAATACCTGCATTCTCACCTGTTCTGAATTTGTATTCAGCTAATGCACCGCAATTTGCATCATTAGCCATTACCGTTCTTTGAATTCGAAATCTATCACAGAGAGGATCGACAATGGGGATTATTCCTCTTGCTGTTAAATTGGAAGGGTTATATATTGATCTGCCATCTACGAGCGGACCGAAAGCACTTATTCCGTAACCACTGAAAACCGTTTCCCCGACATCTCCCATAAGTCTTTCTGTCAATCTGATCAGTTGCAGGCTTAATGCGTTAGGATCTGGTGATGTTGTTGTAGGTTCAGATAAAGTCTCTATAATTTCTAGTTGTGATTCTAAAACTCGAGCAGCAGATACCCCAACTTTTGTGCCACCAATATCGGCACCCAAATACACTGTCATAGTGATAAAATGTTTCGTAACAGATTTAAAATCCACTTTAATATCAGATAGAAAACTCTTTTCTCCTAACTAGAAAACAAAAATACAATTATTTGGTGATTATAAACTGGAAAATAGAAAAGTATTTCTTATGGTTCGACTAAATAAGTAATATTAGGTCTGATATAGCATCATACTCATCAAAGATGTGAAAAAATTAATGGAATCAAAACAATTTGATCAATTTTGGGAAATAAAATGCCCTCATTGCAAAAAGAAAGTTGATCTAGAAGTTCTTGTGCAGATGATGAACAAAGTTAAGAAATAGTAGATTAAAACCACTTTTAGATTAGTTTTAGTGGCACTTTAAATATTTAATTTCCTAAGAATGTTGTTAATTGATTGATATGAATAGAAGTAATCTGTTGTTAAAATCTGTATTTTTTGTAGATTACTTTTTATACTTCCCCTTAATCAGAATTTGTTGATTAAGTTGGGATGATTCTAATTCTGCCATGTTTTCGGGTTGGAGGACCAGCTGAAAATAAAATTGAAATGGTACAAAAAATGAACCTCCAAGAAGTAAGAGAAGTTATTGGCACTACATGTGGGCTTTACAATAGTAAGGCATTCCCTTTACTTATGATTCAACATGAAAAGAGACTAGCGAGAGGTGTAATGAAGCATCCAGACGTTATAGCAGTTTACGCTACCGGTTATCCTCACTATTTACCGTATCACCATGGATGTTTCGCTACCACAGAAATTTTGTCTCATGTGAGTAGAATGGCTGATAGATTAAAATATGCTGAGGGTGTATGGCCATGCCCGTCATGTGTTGAAGCAAATGATCATAAAAATTTACGTGATCCTTGTGGGCAGTGCAGCCTGACAGAATTTAAACCACATGATATTTTTGAAACAATGCCCGATGCTGATGTTGTGGTTATTGTTAACAAAGATCCTACAAAAGTTGAAGCAGATATATGGTCTATCGCAGATTCATTAGGGTATAGGCCTCCAGAGGCAAATTTAAGGAATGCTATTAGAACATTTCCTCAAACAGTTCCTGCTGATATTAACATAATAGCATTAGATCATTTGTTAGAGCAGTTATATGATTTTGGTGCGTCAGGGAAAGATTGGGTGAATCAAAGAGCAGAAGCAAGAATTCTTTGGTTGAAACCAGAAACACGGTCTTTATGGTTCGGATTAGATATGTTGTTATCATTTACAGGGGTTGCTTATAAGTCTCAAAGATTAATTGAACAACTTAATATGTCGAGAGCAAGTTTTAGAAGAGATCATGGAGAATTAGATAGTGTTTTAGAAGAAATAAGATATGCCACACCCGCTTTGGGTAACACTGATCATTTGGCTAGGATAAGAAGATTAATTTTTAATGGCGCTGTACGATATGGTATAGCTGAAAGATATAATAGCTGGGGTAGTCCTGTTAGTCGGTATGATTCAAGGGCAATCCATCCTGTTCCTCAACCATTATATCTTCAGGAGCCATTGTAAATATTTTAAACATTTGATCTCTATCATCTCTAGTTTTTATTCGTATTCTCTCATCGTCAATAATCTGTAAAGCCAATAGTAATGCCATGACATCTCTCGTTTCTTCCGATGTTTCATCTGCATCATCTTCTCCAGATTCATATAGAGCTTCATACATTCTCATTCTCTGTTCTTCCGTTGTCCTATATGCTGTTGCATCCATTGCATATTGAGTATTGGTCTGTACGTATACGTTGCTCATAGCATCCGTTTGAGTTGTTATAGGTATAAATGAGAATTCACTATGCACAGCACTTTGAGTAGTCATGTAAGGTAAAGTCTGTTCTATTTTCTGTCTCTCATATAATATGTCAGTGAGGCCCCTGGCATCTAAAGACAGCAAAGCCTCTTTCAGCACTATCTGCTCATCAGAAAATGGTCTCTCTCTGTATTCCACAGTCTTTCTTACAGCTCTTTCAAGAGCGTTTGCATCATATCCAAATCTTTTGGCATAATCTGACAGTGTCGCGTCGGGATGATACTTGAAGAAATTCGTGCAGCCCATTAATATCAATAATATTATTTGGATGTGAAATTTAAATTATCTGTTGGAAATCACATAAATTAAACTCTCCGAAAGATCCGTTATCGGATTTTTTTGGAAATCGCCGAACTTATCTATTGTTTTGTAGTCGAGAAGAGCAAATACACCTTCCAATTCTTTTGGAAAGAAGTACCTTAATCTGACAGTGAATATCATCGTATTTTTTACAACACTGCCCTCTAATTTATCTACTTTTGTTATTTGATCCATCATTTGATCCAGAAAATCATATTTGTAGGTGTATTCAACAAAAAATTCTCCCTCCTCGTTCTTCACTAATTTCTTGTCATCTACCTGCAGGTTACTATCAGTTGATCTTGGATTGAAAAAAGGGCTGAATATGTCAAAGACTATTTTCGCATCTTTGGCCATGAAACCCTTCAATCTTTTGAACAGCAGCAAATGCCTTTCATCTTTTATATGATTCAGAAACGCATAAGGCATGAGTACCAGATCAAACTTTTTTCTGAAATCGTAGGACAATATGTTGCCTCGGATGATCTCTGCCTTTAAACCGGCATCTTTCAGCCTTCTGTTGCATTCAGCAATCATGTTTGGGTTTTCATCGATGCCAGTGATATTTTTGTCGGGATGCCTTTTCAAGAATTCTATTAACAGTCTCCCGCTGCCCGAGCCACAATACAATATATTTTTTGCCTTTGAGACGAAAGATAAGTAGAAGGCCGTTTCCTCATTGCCCTTCATCACGATGTCATAAATCCTGGGAAAATCATAAACGCTTTTTGATTCTTCTTTCATATGGAATATATTAATTGTTTACTTAGGATTAATTATTTCCTGATTATTGTAATGATTGTAGCAGCAGATTAAACACAAAGATGATCATTCAACCTATTCCAATCCGAAATAATGGACACATAATTTGCGTTAATCTACAAGTTCCATTTCCGAAATAAGAATTCTCCTTTCTGGAGGCACAGCAAACGCCTTGTCACTTAAAGTAATTGGAAGAGGTATTCTTTCTTCATAATAAGCTTTAGCTCTTCTGTGTCCGCCATCCAGAAGAGCATTATCCAAATCTCTATTCATTGTGTGATACATATCTAGTGTGTACTCACCAGATCCAATCTCACAAACATGGACAGGAGGAGCTTCACTCCCACTCCTAATTAATTCCTGATATCTACGAATGTCGTTTCCACTCCTTGATCTATGCCAACCGTATAGTTTTACCTCATGTAAATCTAAATATTGAACTTCCCCCATTCTTATCGGGTAAAGTCTTTGTAAATAGTCTTTATAAACATTCCAAAGAGGTCATAAAATCAATATATTGGAAATATTGGAATGTGGCTCTAAATATGCAGTGTTGTTTAACTTCTAGCCAACGGATCTTCTTTGCCCATTAAGAAGTGTTTGAATCTATCATCTATTTTTTTTGCAGTATACATTGGAATTCCTTTAGAAATTCCTAAATGACGTCTTCCTATATTTGTAGCTAAATCTACATTTCTGAATTCGTCTACGGCATATACAGCGTTATGGCGATATGTGTTTGGTAAGTCTACCCGAAATCTTAGATTAACTGCGATGTGATTCAAAAGTTTGTTTGTTTCTTCCCAGTCCGATTCTGTCCCGTATGCGTCTTCAAAACATTCTATCATCAATCTGGCAATTTCAAACATAGCCCCTTTCATATATACTGGTCTGAAACCAGATAATTCGCTCTTAATATATTCCTTTAAACACGTGAAAGCTATTATCATTGCTTTGAAATCGTTGTCTTGTTTAGTTGCTTCCTTGAATTCATGATCCATTCTTGATATGAATGCAAAATCCCATGCTTATGAAATTTCAGATAATCTTCTAATCCAAAAGTATGAATGTGTCTTCGGGAGGACATATATCCCCTATATGCATTAAACATTTCATAAAAAGGTATAGATTGGTTAACATCTTCCGGGAAAATTCCTATCGATGGGAATGTGATATTAGTCTTATATAAACCTTCTGAGGTATCTTTGCATTGACATAATGCATGCTGCACAGATCCTCTCTTCCATTCTTCAGATTGTTTTAATGTTTTTTCATCAGTGTATAAAAACACCTCTCCTCTTTTCCCACCTCTCTTGCTTTTTGATCTCCTATATTCCATATCAAAATGGTAATCTCCTATGATTACTAAATAGGCATGAGCTCCTGTTGCCATTTCAGTTAATTTAGTATCATCACTCCTCTGTCGGAAATATAAATCGGTTACAGGTAAGTTTAGTCTACGAGCCAGTTCTTTTGTTAAACGAGAAATTTCTTGAGTGTATTGATCGGAGAAGCCGCCTTCATTTACAATTCTCATACTCATCATAAGTTGGTCAAAAATTGAATTTTATAAATTTAACTTAGACCAATTGTTCAGTCTTCTATCACAGGTTCTCGGTGTTCATATTTTCCCAACAAATATAAAGCTAATTCATAATGAAGTAGTCTGCAGTAAACATAACCAGGTTTTCGGTGAGACCCCCTTTTTTTAATTTGGAGTAATATACCAGGATTGTCTTCTTCCATGGTATCTATTAGTCCAGCCTGATAGAGAGTTTGAGCACTTGGTCTTACCCACTTGACCCAATTATCAGAAGTGTATGCTCTTCTATCTACCAATTCTCTTAATGCGCGATAATATAGGCCTCGTATTCTGTGCTCTTCTGTGGTTATCAAATCTAAATCTATACCCTCAGGCAGATCCGATCTTTTATATGTGTCAGGCATAGCCAATTTATGATGCGAAGGAAATTAAAACTTTACTGTAACCTAATAATTATCAAGAAGATGTTTAGCATCGTCCTCCGGTATTGTTAATCTGTATCTGTATGGTCCTCTTATTCTTTCGTCTCTTTCTCCTTTTACGTTTGTCATTCTTCCATATCTTTCTGCTATTCCTGCGTTAACTATTACAAAAGCTTTGGAAGCATACAGTTCTATATACGGTCCGTGAGGTGGAAAAGCCCCTTTTTTATAAAGCTCTTTAACATCTTCTCTTACATGAGTTTTCAGAATTTCTTTGCCAGGCGTTAATAAGAGTTCTTTTTGTCTATCTGTTAATTGGAGCATGATTTATTGAGGCGGATGAAATTTAAATACATTCTTTAGATATCGATTGTTGTATCTCTCAGCCATCTCCGATAGGTATCTGGACCTTCTCTTAGTTGACGCCATCTCCTTGCTTCCAAGCCAAAAAATTCCGTTTCTTCTAAACAAGCACGTCCATAACTAGGTGGTAAACTTCGTCCATCAGATAATCTGAGGCAGTAAGGAAAAACGTCTGGATTTTTTGGATGCCCATCGGATGTCAAAGCGCTCGCTTGTCTTCCATATAATTGAACATCTGCTGTCGGTCCCGCATATCTCGGATCAGGAAAATTATAAACAAATACAACGCCTGCAAACCCCGTTTCATTCATTCTTCTTTCTCGCGCTATTGCCAGTAACGCTTCTATGTTAACATTATCGCCGAGAAGGTCATATATTTTGAATGCTAATTCAGGATCACCAAAGCTTCTAATTATCGTTCTTTGTATTTCTTCATGTATCATTTAGTCACTTAAATTAAAGTTGCTATACATTTAAGATTATCATTTTACTGAATTTGAACTCAAAGGATTAGTTTTGATTTAATCCTTTCTCTTATATTCTATCTCTAGTCTTTTTGAACTGTAGAAACACTTTTAAATAAATAAATAGTATTTAAATACAGGTGTTTTTATGCAGTTTACGGTTCTGATAGAACAAGATGAAGATGGAATATATGTAGCTAAAGTCCCTGATATACCGGGATGTTATACTCAAGGTAAAACTGTACCCCAGGTTATGGACAGAATTAAGGAAGCTGTTCAAGTATGTCTGGAATCTGAAAGAATTAGACCTCTTAGATTTGTCGGTTTGCAACATATACAAGTGAAGGCATGAAATTAGTTCCTATTTCTGGAAAAGATATGTGCAAAATTCTAGAAAGGCTTGGTTTTCAAAAAATACATCAAGTTGGTAGTCATATAAGATATATACATTCAGATGGCAGGAAGACTGTTGTTCCCGTTCATGGTAATGAAAAGCTTGGTAAAGGTTTGTTGAATGAAATCTTAAAACAAATAAAACTAAATAGGGATAATTATGAGAAACTGAGACGTGATATATGATCGTTTTCATGATTAATAAATATACTTTAGGTAATACAGTATGGCACCAAATAAAACTTTTCAGAGAGTAAAGGGCCCAACCGAATTTTTGACTAACCAGATCAAGCTTGATACAGATGCCGTAAAGCTGATAAGACGAATTAGAAAGGAAATTATCTAAGTTATTTAATCCTTTCTCTTATATAATATATTCTATTGCTACCAATCCTTAGTGAATTTC
>CAYJTF010000037.1:0-8830 GCA_964373165.1 uncultured archaeon | reverse complement strand
CGAGATCTACACTTCTACATACCCACTCTTTCCCTCCCCGACGCTCTTCCGATCTATTCGTCCGGTATTTTGACTAAAAATTTTTTATTGTTTTTAACTAAAAATTTTTCTAAATTTTCTGTCTCGCCAGACCGTATAGAAGGTAATGGATCGAATTCTGGTGTAATTACAGCAAGTTGCAAAAGTCCTATTATGCCTACGTTTTCTCTTAGATTAGAGGTTATAATATGACCAGACAATGGATCCAAATAAAGTTCTGATATTCTTTTTCCTATTTTTGTTGCTTCCAAATTATTTTTTGAATTTTTTATTTGATCAAATTTTATAAGCAATTTTATTATTCTATCGATTTTTTTATCGATTCCAAACAAATTATTTTTTTGATGATAATAAAATGTTTTTTTAAAAAAACCTTTCAATTCATCTATATTCTTGACAAAATCAGATGCTATAAGAGATAAGACATGTGATCTAAGCGCAGACTCGTCTGAAAGTTTAGACTCTATATCTTCCGTGTCAGATAAAATATATTTATCAATTAATTCTTGGGCTTGTAATTCATTTCTAGCAAATATAATTGATTCTCCAAACTCATCATATTGTGGTCTTCCTGCTCTACCTACAAATTGCTTATACTCAATAACTGGAATTAACATAGAACCTAAACCTGCATAGTATCTCCTCAAATCTCTGACTATGACCCTAAAGGCGGGTAAATTTATACCCATGGACAACGTTGGTGTTGCCACTATAACTTTTATCTTTCCTTTACGAAATTCGTCCTCGATTATTTTTCTTTGTTTACTTACAAGGCCTGCATGATGAAATGCAATTCCATTATCAACACATTTAGATAGTTTTTCACATTGAATAGTTGGTATTTCTAAAGCATTCAATATAGAAAGTGAGATGTCATTCAACTCTGTTTTTTCAGTGTTTAAATTTTTTTCATTAACAAGAATACTTAATTTTTCAGCTAAAGATTCTGCGTTTCTTCTAGTTGATACAAAAATCAGAATCTGTTTTTTCATATTTAATGTGTCTTCAACAATTGATATTTCGTCAGATATATTAGAAGATAAATAGTAATCTTCTTTTTCTAAAAAATTAATTTTTCCATCATAAGAAACACCTTCATACAATTTAACTGGTCTCCAAGGACTAACAATAAAATCAGAGTCTAGCCATTCGGATAGTTCTTTAATGTTATTAATTGTTGCGCTCAAACCTACTATTTGGGCTTTTGGTATCATCAATTTCAATTTTGTTAGCAATATTTCTAATGTTGGTCCTCTAGAATAATCTGAAATTAAATGTATTTCATCAACAATAACTAAACCAACATCATTTATCCATTCAATTCCGTGTCTTAGCAAACTATCTATTTTTTCATTACTACAAATTATCCAGTCATAGTCTCTTAACTTGTGATCGGAATTATCAAAATCTCCTATAGATAAAGCAATTTTTATACCTAGTTGAGAAAATTTATTTTTGAGATTATCATAATGTTCTTGAGCTAACGCAACTAAAGGACATATATACAAGACTTTCTTTCTCTCAGTAACGTGACATTTTAAACTAGCTGTTATAGCACATAGGGTTTTTCCACTAGCCGTAGGAGATGAAATTATTAAGTTTTTCTTATCCAACAATCCCTTATGTATAGCTTCATTTTGAACTGGATTAAGGTTTTTTATATTAAAAATTTCAAGTATTTTTTTTGTTATTGAATAATTATCCACTAAACCACTTAATCATTAGTAATATATCCATATCTTAATTTGCTAACTAAACGTGTAACAAATGAAAATTATATTTAAGACGTGAAAACAAGAATCAATTTTCCATCATCTAGTTTTTTTTCTGACAAATAATAATTTTTAGGTACATTTAATATTTTGAAATAGCTAACCTCATTGGAAATGGCTCTCAATTCTACCGAATTAGGCATAATTTGCAATTCTATATCCTCTTCAGACTTTACATCAGGTAAACATATTTGGAATTTTAAAATACCGTCTTTATTATTTGTAATTATATGTGGTTCTATCACGTTTTTAGACATTTTCTTAGTATTATATTTTTGACGGTTAATTTCGTAGTGTTCTGTTTCTTTATTTACATCTGATCGCGATAACGTTATTGGTTTGTCAATATTTGTTATACTAATTGTTATTCCATGTGATTTATCTGGTAGTTTGTCCTCGTACTTTGCAAGTTTTTTTTTAAATTGATCTATGTGTTTATTTAAAAAATCTGAGAATAAGCTTGTTTTTTCAATACAGTGTCCGCATAAAGGACAAAATCCCCATTCTTTTTGTACTTCCGAATCACAATATTGGCAATTCATATGATCAATTATTAATTATATTTTCCAACTCTTATAAATATCAAATAGAAATTAATATAGCAAAATTTCTTATATAAAAACGTATTTCAAAAAGTGAGGGATAAACATAGTAGAAAAGATTAAATTTGACAGCTGTCAAATTAATATTTAAATGATTAAAAAGATAGGGAAATCTATGTTAGAAAAGATAGGGAAAGTCATTTTTGTGCTAAAAGAAGCAGAAGATTGGATATATATAAGGGAAATAGCAAGAAAAACAGAGATACATCCACAAACAGTATCTAATATACTTAATAAATATCTAAATAGCTTTATTTTAACACAGAATTTTAATGAATATGGTTTTAGAATCAAATTAGTAAAAATAAAGGATAAAAATACTGATTTAGAAAAATTATTGAGATATTTGAATATTGTAAATAAAATAAACTAAAATTAGCCGTTATTTAACAAATTTTAAAGTTTATAACATATTAAATTAATTCGTTCTCGCTTACAATAACATAATCTCCAATAGATTTTACAGCACTAAATGGGATTAAGGTTCTGCCTTTATCATCGGATTTAAGATTCATCTCATTTAGATGTCGAGTAGAATCTGTAACGACTAAATTTAACAGCTCACCACTTTCTATTACAAAATCAACATTACTAACTACGCCAAATTTTCTACCTGTTTCTTCACTAATAATCGTTTTTCCGACAACAGTACGTGCTTTTATTCTTGTTTCAGCCATGAAATCACCTGTAACTATTTTATAATTCAATAATATTTTATAATTTTAACCATATAAACTTAAAGTAATTAAGCATCAACGAATAGTGTTTTACCTTTACCAGAAAGATAATAAACATAGCTATTTCCAAGTTGTTTTCGTTTAATTATATCGTCGTCCATTAATCTCTTTAATATATTATTAACAGAGCGTATAGCGTGATATTTTGTTTTGTAACTTTCTATACCAATAACATTAACAATGTCCGTGGGTGATAGGTCCGTTTGTTTATTTAGTAATTCTAATATTTCCTTCTGTTTGGATGTGATTAATATTTTAGATTGCGCCATCTCGGACGGAATAGATGTTTTATAAACCTCATCAATAAACTGGGATGTTATTATACTTATGTTTCTTTTAATACTTTCACGTAATAGATCGTCACAAACTTTAATTATTTCACGTGGAAATCCGCCTGTTATATCATGTATTTTATTGATACATTCAGGTGAAAATGGCTCCAATCCTTTACCACCTGCATTTTCTATCCGCTTTCTAATCAAAGAATCAGTTTCGGTAACGTTTAATGACTGTAAATAAACACGTGTATTTATTCTCATTATAAGTGTTGATAAATCTGTTTCTAATTTTTTTTCTAAAATTGGTAAACCTGCGAATACTAATGTGAGATTTGGAATTATGTCGCTTAATGTCCTGAACCATTCTAAAACTTCAACGGATGATTCATGTGATTCATCTATTAGTAGAACCACATTTTTTTTGGAAATTTTATTGAGTAAATATTTTTGAATGTTCAAAATATTCAAATGGGGGAAAAAGATATTATCTATAACAGAATATCCAAAAATAAATTTGAACAAATCAATCATATCCTCTTTTTTAGTCGGGGGCTTTGGAATATAATATAACGAAAAATCATTGTTTCTTACCGTTTTCATTGTCCAATTTAAAAATGTCGTTTTACCAGATCCTGTTGGTCCAATTACTAATGCTATTTTATGTTGGTTCATTATATGAGACAAGAGTAAATCTGCTTGCGAAGCGTATCCTACCATTAAATCTGGTAGAACGGATAAAACAAATGGATTTTTATTCCAACCTAATTTATTGTAATATTTATAATCAAGTAACATGAAATTCACTATTCATCTATTTTTAAGTAATTACCAATTAGAAAATTTAAAGATATCGTGAAATTTATAAATTAAAGGGGTAATTCATATTATGAGATTATTCACGTGTGTACTTATACCAAATAAAATAAAATTGTCTTTATTGAAATTCCAGGATGAACTATCTAGAATTCCGATAAAAGGAAATTTTGTGGAAAAAGACAACCTTCACATTACTGTTACTTTTTTAGGTGAAAAAAATGAAAATGAAACAAAGGGGATAATGAACGGACTGAATAAACTAGATGCCAATATATTCAGAATACAGTTGAACGGAATAAAAATAATTCCAGGAATGAATAATATAAAAATAATTGGAATAAGCGTGAGAGACAAGGATAAACGATTAAAAGATCTTATAGAAAAAACTGTAAGAAATATTGGTGGCGTTTATCATTTGGAATCAAAGTTAACTTTGTGTCGCGTTTCAAAAATATTTGATAAAAATAAAGTACTAGATTTTTTAAGAAAAAATCAACATGTAAAATTCGGTGAATTTGAAGTTAATTCAATAAACCTTATGGAAAGCGTATTAACAAAAAATGGACCGTTATATAAAAATATTTTTACAAAGGTATTGAAATGAAAGAAAGCACTCTAATAAAAATTAGTTTGATTTCGTCAGTTCTTGGAATAATTTTAATATTGATATCAAATAAAATATACGAGCCCGAAACAAAGAAAATAATGGAAATTACAGGAAAGGAAAACTCGGTACAAATATATGGCAATATAACAAGCAAATTTGTTTCGAAACAAAATAACTACTTCTTAAAACTTAAAGATGAAACTGGTACCATAGATTTAGTTATATTCGATAATAGTATAAAAAATACAGATAAGCTAAAAAATAGCACAAGCATTAGTATAATTGGAAAACCTAGTATATATAAAGGCAAGTTGGAAATTATCGTAACAGAATTAATTGTCTAATTCTGTTTTTGTATAAGTTCTAACTCTTTTTGGTTTTATTTTAATTTCTGAACTCTCTCCTATTAAATAACTTATGTTATTATGGTCTGCAATTTCTATCATATTGTCGTCAATAGAAGAATCTACCAAAACTATTTTAGCATTTTCTAAATCTTTATTTTCTTTAGTAAATCTGCTCAGTGGTATTTTACCAACAATTTTCATCTTATCATTAAAAATATAGACCGCTTTTGTACCTACCATTCTATCTAATGTATTAGATATTTTTTCTTTCATTCTTTCATTCAAATCTTCGTGTTTTTTATATCGGGTTTTTTCAACTAAATTTTTAGTCCTTAATGCCTTGTATATTTCTTTCTTTGTTAGTTCCTCCACTTCTTTGCCATCGGGGGCTCTAACAACATCTCTTATTGGAATTAATTGGCTCAACTCTCTTAGTATTAAATCGCCGCCTCTATCTCCATCCAAAAACAGTGTAACTATTCTGTCTTGACAAAAATCTATTAACTCTTTGGATACTGTCGTGCCACCAACAGCTACAGCGTTCTTGATACCATTTTTCAAAAGATTAATTACGTCAGCTCTACCCTCAACTACGATTATTTCATTTGAACTCGGAACATCTGGACCACATTCAAGACCATTGTATTCTACTATTTCCGATATCCTCACAGATTCTTTAACAGTTTCTGTAAGATGATCCGTCTCTGGTATTTCTTCCAGTAGTTTTTGCAGAATTTCTTTTGCCCGGTCTACAACATAATCTCTCTTAACCATTCGTATATCTTTAATAGCCCTAAGTTTAATAGAAGATTCACAAGGACCTATTCTCTCTATCGTTTCTACAGCAGCTGCTATAAGTGATGTTTCTGATGCATCTAAACTTGATGGTATTTGTATAGTCCCTGATGTTGTTCCTTTATCTTCCTTTAAATTAACTTCAATTCTCCCTATCCTACCTGTTCTTTGTAGTTCTCTTAAATCAAGATCTTGCCCTAATAAACCCTCTGTTTGACCAAAAATAGCGCCTATAACATCAGGTTTTTCCACTACCCCGTTCGCGGAGAAATCTGCCTCTATCAAATATTTTATTGTTGATTGAGCTAATTTTGCCATTATAATCATCCTCCATTGTGGTTGAATTTTTTTTAATTTCTTCTATTTTAATCACCTTAAAGAGGTTTTTGAGTTTTAATCTAAGGTTATGATTAAATCTAATTCTAATTTTACCAAAAAATTTATAAATCTTTTGTTTTTCGTTTTCTCCTTCGCAATCAAAATCCATTAGCACCATATATTTGCTTTTTCTGATAATTTATCACCGAAGCTTTCTATTTCACTACCAGATATGTTAATTATATTATTTAAACTCAAATCATTCAAAGATACACTATGTTTATTACCTCCAACTATTGTCGGATATTCACTCACCAGATCAATAAATTCTTCGTTTAACAACATCATAACACTCTATCTAGTATATCTCTTTCTGTTATAATACCTTTTAATATATCATCATCAGTTACAATTAGCCCGCCACATCTGCTATTTTTCATCAATTCTATAGCATCTTTAACATCGCTTTCTTCATTTATTGTAAACATTTTTTTTATCATAATATCACTAACCGAAAAATGAAGGCTATCTTTTTGATATTTACATTTCTTTAATATATCAAGACACAATCTATCGGTAATAAGTCCGCATAATTTTTTATTTTCAACTATCGGTAATTTTCTATATTTAGTATTAACTATAGAATTCAAACAATTATAAAAGTTGTTTTGTGATATATAGAATGGTTTTTTTGTCATTATGTCTTTAACGTGAATATGTGATATATAATCTTTAAATAAATCTACAATATCGTGTTCGGTTACTAGTCCTTTTAAATTCGTTTTATCATCTACAACTGGAAACCCACCTCTTCTAGCAAATTTGAATCTTTTTATAACAATATTAAGTGGTTCATAATACCTACACGTGATAATATCTCTTGACATTATAAGTGAAATGGGTGAATTAAAATCAACGTTCCTAAGGAAAGCATCTAATATATCCATCACAGTCACTACACCCAAAACATTGTTTATTCTAATTGGAAATTTTTTAATTTTCAATACAGGAAATCTTCTATAACCAGTTTTAGATATCTTCTCAATAACTTCATATATTGAGTTGTTATAATTAACAAATTCGGGATTAGTATTTGAATAATAAATAACTGGTTTTCCTATATCTACAATTTGATTCAATAATTCCATATTAATTATTTATATCTTGAACAATATTAATTATCTATTCTTTACAATCTTCACATACCCATTCATCATTTTCAAAAATAAGGTTATCAGAATAATTTCCGCAGATTTCACAAACACCAGACGTGATAGATTCCTCAAATGTTGGTGGGTTTTCCCTCATAAGTAATCTAGCTTCGAGTAATTCCATCATTTCAGGCATGTTTCTAGCGATATCTGTGGTTGTTAAAACGCCAACAAGATTTCTATTATCAATAATCGGTATTCTTTTTATTCTGTGTTTTTTCATTTTAAAAACTACGTCTGTGACTTTATCATTAGGTGAAGAAAAAATCAGAGGCGTCGTCATTATTTGAGAAACTTTAATTTTTTTGGGATCTTTAGATAAAGCGACTATTCTTTTAGTGAGATCTGTATCAGTTAAAATACCTATAGGTTTATTGTTTTTTAAAACAACAACTGTTCCTACTCTGTGATCTGACATCATTTTAGCTGCTTTTTGTGTACTTTCCTGCCAGTCTACCCTTAAGGGGTTTTTTGTCATTATGTCTTTAACCAAAACGTTGTTTTTAGAAAAAATCTTGCTAAATATTGACCTTATTTTTTTCATAATAATCAATTCAATTTATTTTTATAGATATTTAATAATATTATGATCTAATGAGAAAAGGTTATTATTCGGAATATTTGGCCAAAAAGGAATTGATCAAAAAATATGGAAGACAAAATGTAATAAAAATGAGTATAGGACAATCGTCAGATTATATTATACTTAAGCCAAATGAAGACAAAATAGAAAAAATAGTTGAAGTAAAAGGTACTAAAAAAAACAAATATTACCCTGGGTCCAGAGAGAAAGAACAGATAGATTTAATAAAGAAGTTAGGAGAAGAACATAAGATACCTGTTGAAATGTGGTTTAAATTCAAAAATAAAAAGGATTTTGTAGTACAAATATTATAAGTGATAACATGAATTTGATAGTAATTGGGGATAATCATAATGATATAGAAAATATGTTAGTTTTTTTAGAAAAACTCAAAAAATTCAGTTTTGACGTCATATTATATACAGGGGACTTCACAGATGTTACAACGCCCAAGGGTTTTTCACAAGAAGAAATTGCTTTACTAATCATTGAAGAATTAAAAACGTTAAAAAAACCTGTTTTTGCCGTACCGGGAAATAATGACACCGTTAAAGTAATAGATATTATAAAAAAGGAGGATATAAGCATACATGGAAAAGGCGTGGTGTTGAAAGACGTAGGTTTTTATGGATATGGTGGAGCTAAAACCCCATTTAACACGACAATAGAACCAACAGAAGAAGAATTAAATTCTAATTTTGTAAAAGGATGGAACGACATAAAAG
>CAYJTF010000036.1:0-9042 GCA_964373165.1 uncultured archaeon | reverse complement strand
ATTGAAAACAAAAACTGTTATTTAGTATGGCAAGCCATATTAATTATTGTGTTCAGAATAGAGTTTTCTTCTAGAGCGAAAAAAGAATTTGATAATCTAGGGATGAGAAAATCACACAAATTTTGAAAATTCTTACAGTAGATCCCATACCAGCAAAACTTTGTGATGTTAAGAAACTTAAAGGATTGACAGGCACTTTCAGGATTAGAACAGGAAAACTAAGAGTAGTATATACAATTATATGGAAAGATAAAGTAATCCTGTGTCCCGTATATCTCATAGAGAAAACGTATATGATTAAAGGTTAACAGGCACTGTTTTTCTCCTTTTATATTCCTTCAGTGCTTCTATGACAGCATGTTTATCTTCTTTACTAGCATTCTCACTTTCTATAAGAACCATTTCCATAGAAATCAATCTAAGTTTAATTTCTTCTATTTCATTCAATATGTTTTGGGCTTGTAATAGCATAATTAATTGTTATATACATGTTATTTAAACTTTCCTATTGAGAGAGATTACGAGCCATTGGCCCTATGCCCTAACAATTTCTTCATTTCATATTTAATTTTTCTTGGCAGCAGTCTCCAGACTTCTATAGGATAAACCAGTTTTTTCAGTCTCACTGTCCTTCGTTCTATTTTGAATTTCACCAAGCCCTCTTCTTTTAATTTAGAAATAGCATGCCTCACTCTCCCGCCAGTCATGTTTAGTTTTTTTGACAATTCGTAAGTATTCATTCCAGGATTGCTGCATATCGTGCAATAGACTATGTGTTCGGTATTGTTTTTTTTCATTTTTCTATATGCCACCATTGTTCTTATATCGAGGAAGATTTTAAATATCTTTCCTTTTTACCCGTAATATTAAATTTTCAAAAAATAACATATGTTGTATGTTTACACTAACTGAATTAGAGAAAACTGTCTTATTGGCAGTTCTTGTGTTTGCCAAGGGTTCATTAGTCACTTATATAACCGAACAGCAGTTAACTGTAAAATTTCCGATAAGAAAAAAAATACTTGTAAGAGAGGCATTGAAAGATTTGACTAAAGCCAATCTTTTAGAAAAAGATAAAAAGCAGCAAAAATATAAATTAACTAAAGAGGGCCAACAACATGCATCAAAACTTTTGCATCAAGGAGCAAAACTTTGGTATTTAAAGTGAGCTTATGGATTTGCTTTTTCATATTGTTGCAGGTTTAATAATATCCAAACAGTTTCTCAGCGGATACTTTCTTTTACCGGTTATATTTTCGCTATTGCCAGATTTAATAGGAGACATGCCGTCTGAATTGTATAAACTGAAAAAGGCATCAAAAAAATCTTTCAGGGCATTTATGAGGGATATGATAAAATATACGAGAAGAAATTACTTCACTCGTCGTATTGATAAAATCTTTTATAAGAGCACTCACAATCTGTTTGCATGGGGCATTAGCTCAGTATTTTCATATTTTGTTTTTCCAGAGATTTTCTTGCCATTATCTTTGGCTTATTTGTCCCACTTGTTTTTTGATTCATACACTCATGAAAAGGAATATTCTCTTCAGCCGTTTTATCCACTTTCGCAGTTTTCAATTGGAGGAAAAAGTTGGGTTACTCACAGGAGAACATTCATGTTGAGCTGGCTGGCTTTGGGTTCTTTTATACTGATAAAACGCTTGATTTAGATGATTTTACTTGAATTTTTCATACACAATAAGCGTTTGATGGACCCGTTAATTTCTATTTTTTTCTTCTTGTGACTTCTTCTAAACAAAGAGTTCTGGATCCATAAGACCCTTCATCTAAAGCAGTTTGAACATCCGGATAAACCAGACTTTTTCTTAAAGCAACCAAATGGTAACCATCAACACCTTTTCTACACTCATATACTACTGGCTGTGAACGTTGAATATTTTCTACAATTTTACTAGCTCCAAATGTTCCTGCTATAATAAATGTTAGCCCTAACAATGTAGCTACAGCATAATATCTCAATTGTGCGGCAGCATCGTCTAGACTGTAAACCATAACTTATTACCTATGTTAATACAGTAAGCTAATATTTAAATATTTCTATTTAATAGTAGCAACATGTATTCGTGTCAACTTTGAAATTTTCCTGCAGAAAATTGTATTAAAATACACAATATAATCTCCCAAAGACTCCTTTATGTGACTAATATAAAATGTGAAAAAAAATATTTTTAGTGGATATTCATAATTAAAAGATCATTCTTCGTAATCAGGATCTTTTTCTTCGTGAGGAATTTCTCTAGTATCAAATGTATCGCCAATTCCCATAGATTCATAAACTTCTGGGGATACAAACACAGTTTTTTCTCTGCCATCCGCCACTAATCCAAATATATAGTCTTCATCATCTACATATCTTCTTACAATAGGAACTCTTAAATCGCCTATATCAATGAAAAGTATTCTTTCATATTTTCTTTCAGGTTCATACGTCTTACCAGCAACAGTCCAAGAATAGACAGGTGCGGAGCATCCGTATAACAATGCACCCAAAAATAAAACTCTGATACTCCTGTATAGTCCACTAAGCATTATCTCGTTTATTTGTTTGTCCTATTGATATTTAAATGTTACAATTACTATTATATAGAAATAACGATTATTCTTCCCCTTTGTCAAAATCTTCCAGCTTGCCGCTGAACTCGTTTCCTCTTAGTCTGTTTACTTCTTTTGCCAAAAGCCAGAAAATCAATGCCAAAGATTTTTTGCCTTTATTATTGCAAGGAATTACAAAATCAATGTTCTTCGTTTCGTTGAACGTGTCGCACAACGCAACAACAGGTATTCTGCTATCCGTAGACTCTTTTAATGCTTGATAATCAGACAAAGGATCAGTTAAAAAAACCACATCAGGCTCAACAAAGTTTTCATACTTGGGGTTCGTCAAAGTGCCAGGCATGAATCTTCCGATGACGCACGTTCCGTTAACTGCCTCAACAAATTTCGTTATTGGATAATGAGCGCCGGTTTTTCTGCCGACAACCAGAATTTTGTTCGTTCTTGCCAAGAATTCAGAAGCTATTCTTATCCTTTCATCAAGTATTTTCAGGTCTAGAACAGCCAAGCCGTCCTCTCTTACTTTGTATATATATCTCTTCATATCGTTGTTTTTCGACTTCATGCCGATATGAATTCCAGCAGAGAGGTAGTCTTTTTTTGGTATCAAAGGTTCACTCATGGAAACACCTTTAGAAGCAAAATATTTAAACATTATCCTATATATCTTAACTCTTCATCCCCGTCTTTTTGGTCTTTCTTTGTTTGCTGCGTCATCAACTGCTTCAATGCTTTGTCTTGAACTTTGTTTATCTTCTTCATGAAGTTATTCATTTCTTTTATCTTCTCCTGGAGTTTTGACATGTTTAAATCGACGTTCAGCATTTTTGTTAAAGTTTTCAATACGATTTCAGCGCTTTTTGGATCAGGAATTTCAGGCAATCCGGAAGTTTCGCCCAGAAGACAAATGCCTTTCATGCCTCTTGACTGGCCCAAACCAACAAAAAGCCCGGCAGCACCTACTATGGTTCCTACTTTATTTCCTGCATCAAAATCTATATTCAGATCTTTGTATTTTTTAATCAGATCAACATCGCTTACTGCACCCACGACCTTAGGATCTCTTTCCAAGTTGCCGACATTCAAGCCAGCTATCGTAACCATTTCTTTGACGCCAAGTTTTTGTATATAATTCAACACAGCTTCTACAATTTCATAATGGCCCATAGGATCAATGCTCTGGCTGTCACCGACTAGAATTATTAAATCCCTTTGTCCCTTTTTTGCTGCTTTCCAGTAATAGAATTCATTTTTTAAAATATGAATTTCTGACTCCTGATTTAATAGCACGAAAGGATAAAAATGAGGTGAAAATAGATCTGCAAATTTAACTGCTTTCAGCTCCTCAGATAAATACCCGGCTGATATTCTTCCAACGTTGCCGACTCCAGGCAACCCTTCAATAAAAAGAGGGTTATTCAATTTAGGAGGCCTCTTCAATTCTTTTATTGTTGTTTCCATTTATTTTTCACCAATTATTCTGAATGCTACCTCACCATCCTTTATACCAGCAAAGGCTGTTGTCAATTGTTCGCGGAGATTTTTTTGTGCCAATTTTGGATTATCTGTTTTTACTTCTATTATATATAGAGGTGCACTGATATACTTTACGTTAAATTTATATTTATTTGTTAGATCAGTTAAAATCTTTTTGATCCTGTCAATCCCGTCAGGAGTGTAAAATTTCATTTCTATTTCAGCTTTGATTTTCACTTCCTTTCTTTGTGTGTTTTCTTCAGTTACCTCTTTTATTATCTGAACCCAGTCTCTAGATATACCTTTCTCTATCAGCAGATCAGGTGATTTAATTACTTGCTCGAATGCAATGAACATATCCCCATATTTTTCTTGCAGCAGATACCCTATTTTCTCATAAGCTTCTTTTAGATTAATGCCTTTCTTCTTTGCAATTTGTTCAAGGATCTTTTCTGCCTTCTGCTCTTTTTTGTAATCCTCCATCTTCATTTCCCTTGCTCTTTTAGAAAGCCTTTTCAAGCTAAGGGTAACAAAATTTTTGTTTGTGTCAACATCTAGAACTTTGCCTACATACTGCCTGCCAGTTTTTATGAATTTTCTTATGTCCTTTACCCATTTTCCAGACACTTCCGATGCATGTATCATTCCCTCAGCATTTCCATACTCGTCCAGAGTGCAGGTAGCAGAATAAGGCGTGATGTTATTAATTGTAACCAATACGTTATCATCAATTTCAGGCAATCCCTTTCTTTTGACCATCAAAACACTTATTTTATAGCATCGTTAAATAGTTTTACAATTCTATTTCTGTTCCATCCATCGCAGCATGTATCCTCACGCCCGTTCTTTCTTGTATTATTCTCGCTTGCTCTACAGGATCGTTTCTTATCATCTGATATGAGTAATGCTGTATCACACCCAGTTTTGGCTTGCATCTTTCCACAAGTTCTATCGCATCGTTTATGCTCATTTGCAAAGTCTCGTTTGGCTTGTCGGAATACATCACTAATGTGTTGAATATCATTAAATCACATCCGGCAAAATATTTTTCCTGTCCATTAAAATATACGCCATCACCCACGTAGCCGATAGTTTTGCTGCCAATAATTTTAAAACCGACGGCAGGATCGTAATGCTTGGTTGGAGTTATCTCAAAATTTAACGATCCTATAACAACTTTCCCTTCAGGTTCGACGGCAAATACAGCTTCCGGTATCGCCTGATGATATCTGCTTATCACAGGATAATATTTCTCCGATGGTTTTAAGCAGTGCTTTTCAGCGATCAAAAAAGAATTCTTGTTCATCCCGCTTAATACGGCATCCGCATCTCCTGCATGATCTGTATGTAAGTGAGAGACCAGCAGTCCATTCAGTTCAGTAATGTCTATTTTATGCCTCCTCGCATTGATCAAAGTGCCTGGGCCCGGATCGATTAAAAATTTTATGCCGTCTAACTCACAGAATATCGAACTTGTCGGAACCATCTGCAGGACCATTGATATATCTCCAGCACCTATGCCTAAAAATTTGATTTTATTCATTCTATCAACTAATAAATTAATTTTAATTTTCTTAGTATTATCTTTTGTGGATTAATCCAAAAATTATATTCAATACTCTTTTACATGTTCTTCTGCTATATTTATTAATTCCGCCACTGATGAGACAGGCCATCCTCCTCTGATCAATCGTCTTCTTAGTGTTGTATAATGTACACCGAAAACAGAATAAAATTGTTCTCTGTCAGCTAAATTAGGTCTTGAATATTCACTGCCTTTTTCATGAATTATTTCTGCAATTCTTTTTACAGTGGCTTCATAACCGTCCAATGAATCACTCCTTCTATCAATAGTAGATAACCCTGCTTCTTTTTCTGCCGTTAAAATAAGACCATAAATAGTTATTCCCCAACCCCTTTCTGTAATCCGTCCACTAAGTGTCTGTGGGTTTATGTCGAACGTTTCAGTAAAACTCCCTATATCTGTAACTCTCGGTCTAATGTACGCATCGCCTAATTGCCTAATTCTTTGTGACATATATTCACAAGCATTGTCAGGAGTCGTATAAGGATCATGATAAGAATCTCGAATACCTGCTCTGATTTCAGCTTTATTGCGTAACTGTGCTGGTGTACAGTCCCAACCTCTTTGAAGAGCCAATCCTCTCAGATAATTAGGATTTACACCAAACGTTTTTTTGAATGCTTGAGCATCATACAATGAAGGTGATCTGTAACTACTACCTAAGTATCGTATATGATCGCTCATCATTTCTATCCACTCTTCTGGAGATCAGGATTCACGATAATCTCTGAAATACAACATTTTTCTATGATGTGCTGATTCTATTCCTCTGTGTATAATGTCCATTAGCGATAATCCATGTTTTTTTACTACGTATTCGATTCTATGACAAGGCATACCAAATATTCGTTCGAAATCCTCACTATTGAAATCAGGAATACTTTCTTCACCTATTTCTCGAATCACTTTACCAAAGTGTAAAATAATAGAATCTAGCGAGGCCAACACGAGCTCAGGAACAAATATACCTGCTCGTTGTTCTGCTTTCTGGATTACAGATAGTACAGATAGATGTTTTTTACGTTTTTCTCTATTAATTAATCTTTGGATTTCTGTTCTTCTCATGCCGAATGCATATTGCAACTCAGTGTCACTAGAAACTCTTGGTCTTCTATAATATTTTCCTTTTAATGATATAGCAAGACTAAGTCGTTCGATTAAGCCTGTTATAGATCTTACTTCTGGATAAAGTTCTACAGGTAGAGAAGCTGCATATTGTTGTAGTGTTGGATTATTACCTAATCTATATAGAGCCGTTTCCCGAATAATGTTAGTATATAGCGAAACAAGTGCAGGATCTAATTTTTCATTTGTGACGTAATCAGTTATTTCTTCTATGCCAAAATTATTATGTTCTTCACCTAATGTTCTACAAAATGCCAAAGCAGCAATTATTAGGTATAATTCTTTGCTTATTTTATCCCAGTAAGCAGGTAATTCACCAAATAAATTAGCAACATATTGAGATGCGACTTCTTCTGGTTCTAAATCTCTAACAAACCTATAATTTTGGTCATCATCATCTTCACTTTCAATTTCTTCAAAAAAATAAGCATGTTTTTGTCTTAAATGAACTATGCAACCTTTTGCTGTTTCTGCAATTCTTGCGAATCTAGATTTCGGACCATTTTTTTCATGATAAAGTACTGTAATTACCAAATCATTGAGAAATGTTCTATCATCTGCAAACTCATATGCGGCTGATCCACCTTTTTCATCATAAAGATCATATGGATTAGTAATGTCTTCTCTATTATCTAATACGTTGATCTCATGTTCAGATATCATAGTAGAATATGAAAGAAATAATTTTTTAAGGCTTTAGTAAGTTTCTTTATAACTAAAATTGCAGGAGGCAGGATTCGAACCTGCGAACCCACTAAGGGACAAGATTTCTTATATCATCTTTTATCAATACTCAATGAACCTTGAGTCTTGTGCCGTTGACCAGGCTTGGCAACTCCTGCATAACTTAAAATAATAATCAAGGAGAGTTTTTAAATGCTGCTATTGGAATAAATATTATGTCTATAGGTAAAATAATCTTTTACATTTTTGCTATGCTTGGAATATTTGTCGCTTGTATCGGATTAGCGTTAATCATATTGGGTATAGGTCTGACTTCTACCATTATAGGAGCGATTCTAGGTATACCATTAATATTCATAGGATTGATAATTTTCTTCTTGTCCATAAAAATTATCGGAATCGGTGGGTTTGCAAGTGGGGCGACTCGAATCGTGGAAAGAAAAATTCAGATAGGGATAAGAGAGAAGCTGAGCTACTGCAGCGACTGCGGCAGAAAGTTGCAAAAAGGTTCCAATTATTGTCCTGTGTGCGGATTGAGAATTAAATCATCTGCTTGATATCGGATTTTAAATCACTTAATTTCTGTTTCAGATCAGAAATAGCATATTCAATATTTTGATCCTCTCCCATTTCCACATACTCTTCTTCATATCCGGGAGGTTTAGTGAATTCAGCATCCATAGCAACAACTCTTTCTTCTAACTTGCCTAATGCATCGGCCATTATAGCAATATTTTCATGCGTCAATTCTTCCAGTTTTTTCTGAACTGCCAAAGCGTTTTTCATCATAAAAATAGTTGCTTTTAATTCATTTACAAGAGAGAGAACGGTCTGGTATTTGTCGAGTTTGACGAAAAGTGGTATGCCTTCTCTTTTTTCTTCTTGCTGGTATTCTTCTTCCTTCACATGCTCTTCTTTATGCTGAGGCATAATTTCTTCTGCTTTAGTTTTTGTTTCTGTTACTGGTTTAGGTATTTCTTCAACTTTCTGAGGTTGTGATGGTTTTTCTTCTAAACTCGTTTTTTTTCTGAAAAATACCATGTTGCTCAATATTCAATATAGGCATTCTTTTAATTAAAGTTTACTTTAAAATAGAAAAATCATATCATCAATTAGAGAGTATGAATCATTCTGTAGATTGATCATCGATTTCTCTCATTGCTTTTATTAAATCAAAGCCGTTCATGCCCGGCATGTTCAGATCAGATACGACTAAGGTTGGTCTTACTCCTGATCTATAAGCATCTAAAGCAGAGCGTGGGTCAGTATATTGATGTATTGATCTACAGCCAAGTCCTCTTAAAACTTGAGACACGGCATTAATAGTTAATGGTGTATCGTCCACGATCATGACCGTTCCAAGTTCATTTTTATATGGTTCCAGTCCTTTACAGCATCACCTTTATCTATGATTGTGTTTGCACCAACTTGTGAAGCCCTATTAAGATAAGGTCCAATATCATCACTAGTCATTAAAATGTAAGTTGTCATCTGAGATTGTACGGGGGATAATTATCTAAACCTTTACAAAACTAAACAGATGCGTCGGCCGGGATTCGAACCCGGGTGGGAGCCTTGGCAAGGCCCAATCATAG
>CAYJTF010000035.1:5126-9446 GCA_964373165.1 uncultured archaeon | reverse complement strand
TGGATCATTCCAGTCAGGCATATTAGATTCGTAATATTCTGCTTTAATTTCTTCTGCTGGTAACATTCTATTATAAATTTTAACATCATCAATCGTTCCGTTCAAACTGTATTGATTATTATTATATCCTATCCCAATAGAAGTTGGATAATCCACTGTTGTATTCATCCCAAGTGATGTTGATTCAAAATTGTCAAGAACTCCATTCAGATAGAGAGCACAATAATTAGAGTTCCAGGTCATTGCAACATGAATCCATTGGTTGGTTGTGAAGTTATTTACAGATGGACATTTTCGTGTGAATTGAGAAGTAGAATTACTTGTGTGTAAAGCTATTTTTTTAGCTTCAGAACCCGATGCAAATCCGATAGTGAAAACATATTCATTCGTTTGATCACCTATAGCTTTTGATATAAAACTTCTCCAATCCTGAATACTATTAACATTTGTCCAAAACATTACAGTCATTCCGTTTGAAGTTACAGAAAGGTTTGAAGTCATGTTAACAAAATCATCAACACCATCAAACTTCAAAGCTTTACCATACTTTCCATTAACCCAAGTCGGATCGTTGGTTAAAGTTCCATTATTAACTCCAGCAGCATCATAAACAACACTCCCACTACCTTCATTAAATTTCCAGTAAGCTGTGGCATTAAGATGCTTTTCTCTGAAACCCTTTTGCCAAATTTTCCATTCTCCTGTTTTCCAGTCATATAAATAAACTGACTGGTTTCTCAATTTACCCTGAGGCGATCTATAAATATCTGCCCAAAATTGATTATCGATTTTTCCTGACCCACTACCCGATCCGAAAATATTCCCACCATTCCAAATCAAGTTTCCGCTAGAATCATTGATGTAAAAGGAGGTTAATGTATCATCATTGCTAACATGGTACCACCCTGATTCAAAAGTTAAAAAATCATTACTAAGTTTAACTATAGGACCTTCTCCATTATAATTTGGAATATAATAATTACCACTTTCATTCAACCAATAACTCCCTCCAGGTAAGGTATCTCTTATACCGTAATCAAACCCGTCTCCTCCAGCCAATGTATAATTAAATGTTTTTCCACTGCTACTGTAGTTCCATAAACTTTGTCCTATTTCTGCTAATTCAGTTATATTTCTGAAATTTCCATCAGAAGCATTATAATAAATATCTAATGTGCTCATATCAGAAATGGAAATTTGATCCGTAGTCAAGTTAAAATTATCATTATCAACATATACGATAAAACTGCAGTTCTTGCCATTGCAAGAATATCCAGTTTCAGAGTTGCTTCTAACACTTGAATCTGATAAGCTGTTAGCTGTTGTCGCATAATTTTTTCCCGAATGTAGGCTTATTTTGTTGATATCCTGAAGTACAACAATAGAATAAACACTAGCCAGAAAAAGTAATAAAAATAATGAGATTAAAAATAATTTCTTCATAATACCTAGATATAATTAGGTTACAAATAAAATAAAGATTATAACGACTTGAATTTCTATATCAAGCAAAATTATTTATCAGTTTTTTAATTACTTGCTTTTCTTCTTTATACTTCAACAATCTGTAAGCCAATTTGAGGCTAACCCATTTGAAACCAACAATGCCTTCTTTTTTATCTGGAATCACCTTATCATTTTTATCGGCAAAAACAATATAGCATCGAACTCTCATTTTAATGTTTCTTGGATCGAAATAGATATACTCATGAATTTTTTTGGAAATTATGATTTTTTTTAATCCTGTCTCCTCCTTAATTTCTCTTCTTAAAGCCTGTTTCAAGCTCTCATTTTTTTCTACTCCGCCTTTAGCAAGTCTCCAAAACGGTTTCTTTTTATAATAATAATCATAACGTCTCAGTAAAAGAATTCTATTTGATTCTTTATCCAAAATTGCTGCTTGAACTTTTTGTTCTGTTTTCATTGAATAAAATTAGATTCGGAAGATAATTAAGTTAAAACTTTTTCCGGCTCCGTATCCCCTAACAACTTTTTTATTTTTTGTTCAGATCTTCTTATCATTTCATCTAATTTTCTATTTCTTTCTAATTTTGATAGTCCCTCTAAACTTTCTACTTGAGTTATGATTCCTTTTGCAATTCCTAATAAGTAATTAACTCTCCCATATCCAGTTAGAAATATTGAACTTCCATTCGCACCGTTATCAGAATATATTTGATTCGGTTTTAATGTACAACCATCTATTGCCATTATTGAAAGAATAAATGCAAAAAATTCCGATGGTTTTTCATATGTTTTCGGGTACAAGTTTCCGTGTTTCGAATAGTATATACCTAATTTGTGTGGAAAATCCAAATTTTTAATTTCTCCTATTCCTAACGAATACATAATAGCTGCATTGCAATAAAAAAGTAGAAATCTTGTACTTGATCCATCATCAGGCAATCGTGCATATTTCAGAACATCCGCTAAAGCTTTTTGATATTCTGCAATTGGTTTTTTTCCGTTAGTTCCACGAGTCATTTTTTCATCCTTTGCCTATTTCAATTATACCTTCATTATTCCATCTGGATGGATCATCATCACGCACAAGCTCTCTTAACGCTTTAAAGTTACTCTTTAAAACCAGATCTGTTCCGGAAAAATTACGTCGCCTCCAATCAGGCAAACATGCACGCTTTGCGCATTCTCCCATAGATCTTCCATTGATCCCATCTATTGCTGGAATCCACACTACAGGATATCCATCAAAGTACCAATTATCGTTGAAAGGTAATAAATATCCTTGAATTTGAAGTTGATGAGAATATATATTAACTTTTAGTCTGCCTTCTCCTGATGTATCTAGAACACCTGCTGCTAAATCATATTCAAATGAAACTGGTAGAGATTGTTGTTCCCTACTTAAACCATATATACTCAAATCTCTTTTTGCCCCAAATATTTCAACTGCTCGACAGTATTTATCTGCTATAGATCTTGGATCAGACGTTCTAACACCATCTACGCTTTTTATTGCTCCTCCTGGCTGAAACTCTCTTGGTATGTTTGCATCTACACTTGTAAAATCATCCGTTGTAATAGAAAAATCGTCGTCTACTGCGAATACCAAACCTGGCTTTGAATATACCCATCTACCAAAAATTCCATAAATGGATCTAATATATTCAACTAGTTTAGCACGCGCATTCTCTCTTGCTGTCAAGTAAGGTTCTTCTGCTTCCGGTATAACTGTTACAGATTTTCCTTTAGTTAACCAACTCTGAAGATCCTCTAAACCTACTAAATCAAGTAATGTCGTGTATCTGTAAGTTTTCAATCTATCCAGAGAAGAACCATATAAATCATATTTTATTGGATTTCTTGTTCCCATCACAACTAGTTCTGATAAACCGTACAGTATATCCCTGGCTTTACTGAAAACATATCTCACATCAGGGTCTTGTTCTGCTGCCGAGCTGTATGGAGAAGTTGGAACCCTATATAAGATTTTTCGTTTAGATGCAATGCTCAATGCCATAGCTACGATATAGAAATGAAGGATTTAAGGGTTTCTAGGGCTTATAAATCACAAAATTTACCTAAAAATGTGCCGTCTAAGAGGTATATTTCCGCTTTCTTAAAATCTATAAAATCGTTTTTCATAAGTGGGCCTAGAAATTCAATCGAGCCTGTGACTCTATTTTCAACATTTATCGGACTTCCTGATATGAGCTTGTTAAACGACGGCATAACCACTACTTTCAGCTCTTTTATATGTTTTTTATACTTTTCAAAGATTTTTTCAGATCTAACGTTAGATCTAATCCAAATTGGTTTAACAATCCTATACCCTAGTTTGTCCTTAAATTCAATCGCAGGGTGTATATGACTGATTATTATGCAATCAGATGACAATAAGCTCTCAGCCGGCCAAGCATGACCGTGCAAAAAACCATATTTCTTTATTTTGAAACCTTTTGAACTATGAATTTTAATGCCTCTGGGAACTATATTTTTTAAAAAGGTATCATGATTTCCCAAACATATATCTATTCTCGCTATTTTTGAAAGTTCTTCTAAAAATACAGGAATCTCTCTTTGTTCCTGGAAACTTATACCTGGAACTTCATGTTTAATATCTCCCAATAGTACAAGCCTCTTCGCTCCAGTCTTCTTTATCAATTTTTCTATCTGGTTTCTCATTTTGTTGATTTGCGTGGGTATGTTAATCCCTGATTTGTATAATTCATACTCTATACCAATATGTAAATCGGCAATAACCAAAGTAGATATATCTTCTATGAATAACACTGGTTGGTTTTTAATAAACTTCATAAAATTAGAGAAAAATCTAAGTTTAAAATAATATGCTAAACA
>CAYJTF010000035.1:847-5116 GCA_964373165.1 uncultured archaeon | reverse complement strand
CCCAAATGTGTATTGTACATCATCGGGCATAAAACTAGTTTTATTTTAAAGAATAAAAAATGCCATGTTTAGTAAAAATTTATCCCAGTCCTTTGTCAATCTCTCCCAATCTAGATTTAATATCATCCACATTCGTGCTAACTTCTGTCAACGACTGGCTCACCTGCTGTTCTGTTTTAATAGGCTCCACGCCAACTTCTGTCTTCCCTTCATTTAAAATTCTTATAGCACCATAAACGACAAAAGCAACTATAGCTAAACCAACCAGAAATTTTAACCAAAGAGGTATATTGAAACTACTTCGTATTTGCGGATTCATTTGTCTTGTTATCATTTATTAGCCTCCTGGGTTTTACCAGTTTTACCATATTCATATTTCATTTCCATAAATTTAACCAGTGGGCCGTCACACAAAGATAAGAAATCTTCTTCATTTCTCATATCATCAAATCCTAAAGCATAATTATCAAACTTGCATGTCATTGATGCAAGACCATCTGGTATGTCATTGCCTTTCATTGTAACTTTCATTACACATTTATTATCCTCAATTCCATCTATTGTAGCTTGTGTTTCATCATCTGGAGCAAAACTAACCTTTTTGCATATTCTGAATGCTCTTTCAAAGCAGTTTCCATCATCCTTGCAATCGGTCAGAAGACCTTCAGTTATTTCCTTGGCATCGCTGCCAGAGCTTAACATTAAATATAATATGTCTTTTAACATAACTTCCTTGATATACTTAACATCTCCTTTAATTTCTACGACATCATCTATTGTCATCTTATCAATCCTTGACTTAATTTTAGATTTTATCTCATCCACTTTTTCTTTAGCTGTCTCAAACATTGACGAAACTCTTCTGTATTTTTCCTCCTCAGGAGATTTTATCGATGCATAATAATCAGCTACTGCGTTTGTCTCTTTAGATAACTTATCCAACTCTATCTTAAGAGCATCCAACTTCAATGCCAATGACAACAACCCAGATGTGTCAGGAACTCTTTCAACCTTTTCAACATAAGTATTTCTGTCATCCCCCCTGGTTAAGCAGTCATGAAATACCACGCATCCCTGTTCATTCTTCTTTACTATCAACTCTCCGCCTTTCTCTTTACACTCACTATAAACCTTTTCAGGAACATCATTATAACAAGATTCTTTTTCACCGCACTTTAATACAGGACAGCCTGTTTGAGAATCGAAATCTTTGATCACTTTCAGCCCCTGGCTTTCACACTCCTTTCCTATTGCTTCAGTAGGCGGAGTTATTTCAGAGCAGCCTTTTCTCTCTTCTTCATGAATGCATTTAGGAATCTTGCAGTTATTTTTAAAATTAATGAAACTCTTACCACCAACTTCTTCGCATTTTCTTAAAACCGATTTTATTTCTTCATCGCTGGGACATAAGCGGGACTCAAACTGAACAGGATATATAGAGATAGGAGCAATAGAAGCCAAGGTTGCGTTCGTGCTACTTGTCTCAAATAAACATTCAGCATACTCGCAACCGCTAAAATCTTTTCTAATTACAATGCTGCCACCGTTGTTTAAACATTTTTCTTTTAAATAATGTGGGACCTGAGGACATTTTTTCTCACAATTGACCTTAACAAATCCGCTTTCGTCTATTTCTCTTTTACATTGATTCGATATTGCTGTCATATCTCCACCGCATTTGTCAAATTTGATTAAATTACCTGTACAAGAATCATACCATCCTTCTTTTTCAGTTCCTATATCTCTACAAGTTTTCTTGCAATGATAGGCACATTCTTTACAAGTACATGTATCGCCTGATTCATAACATGGATTCTTAGTTCCATCTGGACACATCACATATTCCGGACACTTTCTTACAGATGTCTGCTCACATTCATAGCCAACAGCACATCCCTTATCATTATAAATGGTTTTCGTTCTTCCATCTTTACAATAGTCAGACGGAGGAGTGGTTAATTTGGGACACTCTTCTTGAATTTTACATACAGATGAATCACAAGGCACTTGATATTGATTTGGTAAATTGCATCCGCCTTTATAACATAATCTAGAAAATGTATCAAAGCAGCATGTGTCTTCCGATCTACATTCATTCCATACTCTGAAAGAGTTTACCCCACATTTCGCGATGTCTCTTCTCACGTCCATAGTGGCAGAAACTCCGTCTACATTAACTAATAAAGCTCCGCCCGAGCCTACGTTTTCAAGTCTAAGAGTTTTCAAACCTACCTTTGTAGAATCTCCGGCATTTAGCGAAACCTCTCTACTTGTTTGGGGACTGCCTTCTTCATAAACAGTTAAAGTGGCCTTTCTCTCTGAGAAACTATCCGAATATCTTGACTCTTTACTTGTTATACCTACACCGTTGACTATTTTCAATTCTCTTATTTCGTTATTTACACTACATCTTTTAGAACATGACTCATCGGCATACTTGCGCCAAACTTCACTGGATTTACATGATGTAGAGCCGCCTTGATCTTCTGAATAACCGTCATAGCATTGCCAATGAGCATTCCTATAGTTCATGCCAGAGCGCAGAGTTGTTGTTGTCGACGGTGTTATTGATGGACAGTCTTGAGGGCACTTTCCGATCATACAAGGAGCTAGGGGACATATTTCACCAGTGCAAGGTGGGCAATACGTAGCTTCGCCCTCTTCACAAACACCGTTACCGCATGCTGATTGAATGGTAGTTGTTGTTTCGCAGATCAATTTACCGCAGGACTGACAGCTGCTGCCTTCATATCTACATCCAGAAGGAGGGGCAGGACAACTAACACAAGATATTGTAGTACCAGTCGAAGACAAACAAGCACCGTCTCTACATCCATTGGGGCATTCATAAAAATCAACATATCTGTATCCATCTTGACAATAAAATTCTTGCAAAGAATTTGGTGTTTGTGGTGTACCACCAACATTTGCACTAGTACCACATATATCTACTACGGAAGTGGATATCATACAATTAGACTGATCAGCACACTTAGTCACTCCCGCTGTTGTTCCTTTAACATAATAGTTCTTGCCATAATCAGAATCTTTGCATGGCGGAATGATCATTGTCGTGGTAGTGATTAGTTTGGTCACGCACTGCCCGTTTTCTTCAACACATACCATATTTGGTGGCGGTATTACTGCTGGACATGCAATTAGAGAATCCGGCTGTGTTCTAATACAACTATTTCCACACCATTCACAATACCCTTTTAAAGTGGTTGTTGTGGATAATGTCGTTGTTGGTATAGATAATGTTGTGGTTGTTTCGCAAATCAAAGTGCCACAAGATTCGCATGAACTACCTTCATATCTACATCCAGAAGGATGGGCAGGACAACTAACGCATGTTTTTAGAGTTGTACTTGTTGAAGGAACGCAAGGTGTCGGCTGGTTACATTTACAAGTAATCTTGTTCACGCCACTAACACACCCTCCACCAGTATATCCCGGTGCACAGTCCGCACAAATAGCTGGACAATCTGCATCCGTGAGCGTACAACCAATACTAGTTTCATTTTGAGCACTTACAACCGTAATTAAACTCAAATATAACATTACAGCCAACAAAAACCGCATAATACTAAAATGTGTTTTCTAGTTATTAAAAAACTGTGCTATTACTTTTAAGGGACTAAAATGACGTCCTTATAAATATTACTATTCAATAGTAAATTACTTTAAAGTATTGAAGTGATTTAATGAGTACCGATGATCAATCTGTTCTACTAAGTAGATTATTTGGAATTTTCATAGATCAAGGAATGAATAATAATACTACAAGAGTATTTGTATCACCCCATACATCAGCTAAATTTAACGGTATAGGTTATGTTCCTTACACAAATGGTCAAAAAATATCACTAGGTGTTTTAGATCCGCAAACTGCAAGAGATGTTGTGGAAGCAATAAGAATGTCGGGAGGGAGTGTTGTTAGATATCCCAGTCCCAGAATAAATTCATTTGATATAACTACAAGCTCAGCAGAGGCTACTTTTGATGGTTATTCAATAGAAGTTGTATATAGGCTAGAAGTTAAGCATCCAACCCCGTATGGGTTTGATATTTATACCTTTGACAATGCTATTGTAAGACCGGATCAACGTATTATTCACATCGATATGTATGACCGATCTGTCCCTGTTCTTTCTGGACATGATGAAAATGCTATTAGAAGAATTATCTCACTCAGTATGGATGAGGAGCAGTATTTACAAAGAAGAAGTGAACCATCGGATGAAAGAGACCCTTTAGTTCAAGCATTGA
>CAYJTF010000035.1:0-837 GCA_964373165.1 uncultured archaeon | reverse complement strand
ACCCTGGATCACCTAGGGAAGATCGACTGATTAGTCCAGAAGAGATATGTTAGCAACATTAAATGCTGATCTCTCTACATTTTACAGAACATTTTATGCAGTGAGAGAATTAAAAAGCGGTGTAAATGGCAAATTTTATCATCATTTTGGACATTTTATAAGATGCGTGGATGACTCACTATTTCTTTTAAATTCATTAATAAGAACCGGATATAGACCTGATGTTAATGTTGTAGCGAATGGAGCAATGGTGCATGATACAGGAATTGGTAATCCAGATCATGAAGAAGTAGGTGTTGGAATAATTAGAAAGTGGGACTGGTTACAACCATATATGCATGGTGTTGAACAAACTACTTTAGGAACTAAAGTTATAACTTTCCCACCCAAATACCCACCAATAACACTAGAAGCTCAAATTGTTAGAGATGCAGATCAGAGATCATTCAGCGATAAAATATACTTTTTGTTAGGTAATTTACAATTAGTGGCAGAATTTGGAGTCAAAGATCCTGAAAAATGGTATAGTGGTACACTAGAAATGCTTCAAAGTCATGCGACAGCCTTAACAGAATCTGCAGAATATGCTAGAAACGTATGTTTTGCATATTGCACAGAACCTGCAAGAAATTTTTGGGATAAAGGCGTATACGAAAATATTCAACTATGGTTAAAAATAGGAAGAAATTTTTCTATGGATGCCATAGAATATATAAAAGGCGGTGGTGATATAAGATTTTTTCCTGTTCACCGTTATATGACAACTGATAGTTGATATTACAATTTACTAAACAAAAATATCAAAGCTAGAACTACGATTATTATTACGATTATTAT
>CAYJTF010000034.1:0-9685 GCA_964373165.1 uncultured archaeon | reverse complement strand
TCCAAAAACTTAATGGAATCAATAACCCCGTCACCGTTTCTATCAACGCCTGAAACAACTCTTGCAAAATGACCATTCTCGGAATGTTTTATCACTTCATTAAGATGCTGTGTTAATGCTATCACTCCTGATATAGTACCGGCAGATCTTTTTCCAGCAATAACTATCACTTCTGTTTCTGGATTGAAGGGGTTTTTCATTCTTACTATCAAGCAATCAAAATCATATTTGAACGTTTTATTTGTTTTTCGTGAAACTATCGACCACTCTTTATTTGCGTCAAAATAAACTGGTAAATGCTCATTTAATTTTTCAGTAATTGTGTTGACTTTTGAACCCCCTATAACTATGAGGTTGCCCTGCAAATCTTCTTCTTTCACTTCAGTATCCACGACATATATCGGCAATTTGAATTCAGAAACCATGTTTCCCAAGAAAAATGCGAGATCAACTGCATATGTGTTGTCTCTCGCAGTAGCGTCATGTTTCCCATGAGGATAAGGCAAACCAACTATTATTTTGAAGTTAGCCTTGCCATTTTTAACAAAAGGATTCAAGAAATCCAATTCTCTTGCTTTTCCTTTGTTATGACCGACCTGAATTTGCTCACCTTCATGCAGTTTAACAGAAATGACAGGTGCAACCAAATCATACATTTTAGCAGTGCCGCCAGCCCGTTCTTGCGTTCCAATAAGCTTTATTATCCCGGCCTTCTCCAGATTTCTCATGTGATAATACACTTTCTGCTCGTGGATTTTCAGCATTCTGGCGACATCCAACGCACAAGAAGGACCGTTGCTCAACTGTTTGATAACTTTCATCGCCAGTTCGCTTGAAAGAGAAGATAGGGAGGAGGGATTATCCAGTGAAACAGTTTTATATGCGACGTCTCCGTCTTTAGTCTCTTGGATAATATATTCCATAATATTATGAATATAATGTTACCTTTTTAAATCTTTTTATATAGGTCTGTATCTATTTTTTTCTGTTTTTTATTAAATTACGACATCTACTAAAAATATTTTTATAATATAGTAGTAAAATTCAACCAGTAAAAATGTTTTTTTAATGGTTTCGGCCTATATTGCCCCGTTATAGAAAATTTGCCTTTACCTATTAAAAGCGGTTTTTAGATGGATTTTATATTGAATGACTCATAATAGATTATAATAGTTGATTTGAGATGACTACACATAAACTTAATTCAGTAATGAAGAATTATTGTGTAGTATGCACTAGATTTTCCCAAATTTTCAAGTTAAATATTGAATGATTTGGGATGATTCCTTCTTTCAATGGATGACCAAAAGAAAAAGAATAATTAGTGGGGTATTGGTCCGGATTGCAATTCTTTCTTTCAATATAATGAAAAAAGGTGAAAAATGTGTTGATATTTTGCGATGAGTGCAGCAATATAATGATATTGGAAAAAAACGTGCATGGTATGGGCAAATTTGTATGTCGAACATGTCACGCAAGTAAAAAATCGAAAGTTAAGCCAATAGAAATCAGGGAAGAAATAAAAGTAATCGAGCCAAGAATTCCACTATACGCATAGTCGGACAGTATAATGATGTAGCGGTTAAGCATTGAATACCGTTCGTACTTGATATTAACTATTTTTTATTGTATCCTTTCCATATATTTACATGGCTTGCGAAGTTTGCGATAAAAAATCTATTGCAAAAAATTTATGCAAAAAACATTTCATTGAGGATTTTGAAAAGAATGTGGAAGATCAGTTAATCTTCAACAAACAAAATAAAATTTTAGTCGGGATTTCCGGGGGATTGAACAGCACAGTCTTTGCATATGTGTTAAAAAAATTGGATTATAATATTACTTGCGCATTTGTAGAAAATAATAATTCAGAAAAACAAAAGAAAATAGTCTCTGATTTCTGCTCAAAAATGAAAATACAATTATTCACAGTTGTAGATCAAACAAAAAATATTGAAAAAGCGTTAATCAAATTTTGCGAGAATAAAAAATTTGATCATGTAGCAACCGGTCAGTTGATTAAAGATGATGAGCACAACAAGCTTTATGCAGAATTAAATAAATTGCAATATGCGGACTAAAAAACACCCAATTGTTTTTTAGCAGCTTCTGACATTTTTTCAGGAGACCATGGTGGATCAAAAACTACATCCACTTGTGCATCTTTCACGCCTTTTATTGCCAATAATTTATTCTTAACATCGGCCTGAATAAATGAACCCAAATGACAACCAGGGGATGTTAACGTCATCCTGATATTTATTTTATCTTTGCTAACTTTCACATCATAGATCAGCCCAAGATCTACAATGTTGATTGAAATTTCAGGATCGTAACAATCTTTTAATGTGTCAAGAACTTTTTCTTTGGTAATTGGCATATAATTTGTATTAGTTATTCAGTTTAAATCATTTTTGATTTCTCATTTTATCAAAATTTATTTCAAATAATTATCACTTTTCAATAACATAGTATATGTTTAAATACTTTTTGCATACTACAATAATAAGAATATGTGAAAACACCATTGAGGTGAAAAAATGATAAAATATGAAGACGATGAATTCGGTAATGATGAGGAATACGACGAAGAGTACGACGAAGAGTTTGAAGATGAAGACTGGTAACGAAGAATAACTGGAAATTATTTCTTTTGAATCTTAGTTTTCTTTTTTGTTTTCATTCTCCAACCAAGTGCATATCCTCTGCTTCTACTATTTTAACGTCCTTGAACGATCCTATAAATCCTGATGTCACTACAGGCTTGTATGAATAATTTCTGCTTATCACCGTTTTTCCTTTTCCATTTTCATCTATCAGGACTTTTCCCTTCCAACCAATCCACTTTTCATTATTTCTTCTCGAAATCTTTCTGATTAATTTGTGAATCTCATTACTTCTTTTATCAACAACTTTCGAATCTAAATTCTTCATTTTAGCTGCTAGTGTTCCCGGCCTCACACTATATTTAGAAAGGTTGACTACATCCGGTCTTATTTTTTTAAGTAGGTCGACCGTCCTCTCAAAATCAGAATCCGTCTCTGAAGGAAAGCCAACAATTATATCTGTAGAAAGTGTCAATTCAGGAATCTCCTCACGGAAATGTCTTACATAATCAATAAACTCTTCTACACTGTATCCTCTTCTCATGTCACGCAAAATTTTATTGCTGCCGGATTGAACGCACAAATGTAAAAACTTGAATACCTTTTCGTGCTTGTAAGCTTTTATCAAATTCCTTATTTCAACTTTTTTGAAATGTAAAGGGTTCATCATACCAACACGTATGAAAAAATCACCATTAATTTTAGCTACTGACTCCAGTAACTCTGGTAGATTGGTTCCTATGTCGCGGCCGTAGGCACTTGAATCTTCTGACGCTAAATGAAATTCTTTATGACCGTTTTTTAGTCCCTGTTTAACAGCATTACGAATTATTTCTGGTCTGTAACTATGCAGGTCACCTCTTGCCAACTTAGTAGAACAGAACGAACATCTGGAAAGGCAGCCTTCTGAGAGCCTTATTATATCTATACCACTACTGAAAGAAAATCTAGGCAAAGATGGTTTTTCTTCTGGGATCTCAGAAAACTGAATTATTTGTTCGCTGTTGTTTCGTACTCTGTCAATTATATTTGCAATTTCATGGATGGATTTTGGATCGACAAGAGCAGAAAAGTTAGGGATCTCTTTTTTTATTCTGTTCATATTAATTTTTGTCAGGCAACCAGCCACTATCAGCTTCTTATTTAGTCCGGATAATTTTTTTAATCTGTCAATAATTTTATTTTCCGTAGCTTGCTTGACACCACACGTGTTCACAACCAAATAATCCGCCTCATTTAGATCGCTCATCAGATATCCTGCTTCTCTTAACACGCCTATCATTATTTCAGAATCTGATTTGTTCGCGGTGCAGCCGTACGTTTCAATATAAACCCTATCCATAATATCACATGTTCAGAAAACAATTTATTATTTACATAAACTACTGAGATTTTTTCTCTTCAGGATGGCCTACCCTCTTCATCATCTCTTCCAGCTTATGGGCAACCATGTCAGGCTTATCAATGCCTTTTATTTTTATTGCAAACTCGCCAAACGCGAATATGTCAATATCGCCATAATTTAAAATCCTGCCTAAAATTGACTTTTTCATAGAAACATGACCTATAGACGTGACGGGAATCGTCATTCTCTTCTTGCTCAGAAAGCCCGTCTCCTCAATAATCCTGTCCTTGTCTATCACATAAGTGTAATAAAATATGAGCCATTCCGGATGAGAAATCATGAGAAAAGATAACGACACTAACAGGAGGTTGAATATAATACCCATTTTGAACTGGAGATTGAACAAATATATGTAGTATAAGATCAGAAACATTGCGAAATAGTAAATAAGAAACGCTTTTCTGGAACTCTTTATTCTTACGGGCTGAGTCATCTATGAATAATACCCTCTTATGAATAGATAAATATTGCATAAAAAATAAAACCGATTAGCTAGACTCAAATCTTTTTTTAGCTAATCTTGCAATTGTATCTTTCAAACCTAAGCCAAGGGCTATTGCGATACCAAGTCCAACTGACGCGGCTATTATCAGCAGTATACCATCCAGTAGTCTGGTCGGCAGTCCTACTATATCAAAAGCCATCGAGACCGTTATTATTAATGTAAAGAAAAATATCACCTGTCCCAAAGCTTCTGCGTACTGCGCCTTAGTCTCTACCACATGTTTCTGTATGTATCCTGCTAGCACATATCCCGCTACCAACACAACTATCCCGCCAAACAAATTGGCAAGAAAATCTAAAAGTTTTGTAAAGTAGCTCGACAGCGTTTGTATTTGCATCACATCGACTGCTGCTCCGATAAATGCCAGATAAATTATCCAAGACACAACAATAGGCAGTACTTCACTCAGCAACAACTTTCTCCCTATTTTCAGATAGTTATCCGCTTTCAGTTTTTCCAAGATTTCTTTGACTACTTTTCCCACTATTCTGCCCAAGACCCAGCCAATAAGCAATAGTAAAATCGATCCTAGGACAGTCGGTACCACTTTAACCATACTCAATAACATCGTATTAAAAAATTCCCTGACTATTTCAACTGTCATTCAATCAATATGAAATAGGATTTCGCTTATAAAAATTTTTCAGTGGCACTTTTCAATTTTTTCCATGGACTTTTTGTTCTTGCTTGTAAATGAATGACCGCAACCGCAAGTATGAATTGTTCCTGGATTGCTCACTTTAAAGCCAGATGCTTCTAGCGTCTCTACATAGTCAAGCTCAGCACCATCCAATATATCTGCACTTCCTTCGTCCATTAAAATTTTTATTCCGTCAACCTTGATCTCTGTATCTGCCCTTTTTTTGCTCTTATCCAGTGTCATGCCATATCTTAGTCCTGCACAGCCTCCGCCAGTCACGAACAATCGTAAGCTCTTTCCTTTATTCTCTTTTTGATTAAGAACCTGTTTTATTCTCTTAGCAGCATTCTCTGTTATCTTCAACATGTTTATTACCCTGTTATAATTTATTAAAATTTGTATTTAAGGATTTGGTCGAGTGATGTACCACCACATATTTGGAGATGATTTGTAGGTTGCGAAAAACTTAGATCTATCAATTCCTTTTTCACCGTAAATAGGTTCTCCCGCTATATCGCCGTTATCCATATTAGCAACTCTGAGCCCATAAGATTTTCCTCTATTTATTGAAAAACCAGTTCCAATGAAACGACCTGTCAAGTCATAACCAAAACCTGATCGCATGATATATTCCATTTTTCCAGCTTTTCTGACTTTTCCAGAGGTAGCACTACAAGCTACACGACAATCTGGGATAATCATATTGGGTTTCAAAAGGTTTCCATACTCATAAGGCGGCGCTACAAAATATCCTTCTAACTCACTACCAGCATAACCAACCAAAAAAACTGGATAGTAGGCTGAATCAGAAATAGGAATTCCTGGAACACCATGCACAAAAACATGAATTTTATCGTTTTCATCATATAATTGAAAAGGAAGTTTTTTATCTCGAATAAGTCTTCTTTCATCTACTGATTTGATTTTGGCATGCAATAAAATATTTCCAATTCTAACATAATCCCTAAGACTCATAAATACAGAAACAGTGTCAACCTTTTAACGTTTTTTATTCCTTTTTGGTTTTGCTACAACATTAGTGCTTGTCAATTTTTTATATCCGACAAATATTAAGATACTAAGTTCAATAAAAATAACCAGTATTCTGACCAGTTTAGACATGCCGATGAAATATCTGGCTGTGCCGTATATAGAAACCAAAACACCGCCGAACATAAACCCTGTTCCTATAAACTCTACCGGCCAGTACACTCCTATTATGATTGCCAATAGACCGACTGGCGTTGTCATCAAGAAAGTGTTTCTTTCATATTCATTCCTAGCTTTATCATAATCTTTACTGCAGAAATCGCATTTGTCAAAAATTTGGCAACCTCTTTCATCATACTTCCAAACTACAGATCCGCCATCTTTGTAACATTTGTTCTCGTTTTGATAGTCCCTAGTGCAGTCATTAGGAACTGATTTTGTCGGATAGTATCCATCAGATGCGCAGTAATCCTCATATTCTGGATTCTGCAAAATCGCATCGGCTACTAAGCCAACCAATAGAGAAAATAAAATGGCTATACCAAAAATCATAGCTGAATGCTTGAAGAAATGCTGAGCTTCCATGATTAATTATTATTTTTATTCGTTATAAAGTTAAAACATCTGGAATATATAACTATCAAATTCTTCTACTTCGATACAACATAATCGCCAAACTTCAATAATCCTTAACAAGTTTTCTTAAATTGCCTGCATCAAAAACAAGAACTCCTATTTTACCATTAAAACTATAACCAAGAGCCATTCTGTCGGTTATTCCATCCTTATCTGGATCACCAAAAACAAGAGTAGCTGAAGCTTCAACCACTCTACCATTGTATCCTGCATAAAATAGGTTTGGTACAATTCCACCTCTGGTATTTTGTGCATTTCCAGTACAACCTAACAAACTTAATATCAAGGCGGCATATACCAAAACTTTCATTTCAGTCACCTAAGTCCTATCAACATCAGGAACGCCTTGATCTACAGGCAATCCTAAAACACCGTTGACGATCATATGTGTTACTTGACCGATATTTTTTTCAGCAACTCCTGCCATTCTTTGAACTAAATATAAACTTTTTCTTACTGTTCCATCCGGCTCTTCTGGTCGTCCATAACCTGTTGGTAGACCTAAGGTAGATGCCCCCAGTGCTTGTTCGCAAAATCTATTAAATACTTCATAAGCTCTTTTAATGGTTCCATATATATTTCCGATTGAAATCACCTTTTTTGTTAAAAGGTCATCCATCTCAAATCATTAGAAACAGAATCATCCCTTCTTTATTACCATAAGGCAATAAAGTGGATGGAGAATACTAAGCAATAGTTAATTGCGTTTATTACAATACTGCTTAGTTGCATCTTGAAAATATCAATATAAAAAGATTTAAACTTTTCACTTCCCTTTTGCCTACTATGCGACTCACGCCCAGGTAGGGATTTGAACCCTAAAGCCCTTACGGACACTAGCTTTCCAGGCCTACGCTCCAATTAAATGGATTAGCGCGATACCAGATTACGCGACCTGGGCATAAATATATTCAATCTAATATTGAATTTAAACCTTATTTCCTTAAAGCAATTTCTTTTGGTAATTCAAGAAGAAATCTATCGCGGCAACAACCAAAGCCAACCAAACAGGTAAATTACTTATGTATATCAAAAAGAACACTATAGCCGGCTTGACAATCAACTCTACTATTCTGCCTAAAGCGAAGAAATGAAATATTATGCTCTCTGCAATTTGTATAAGCAAAAATCCCCCAAATCCAGAAATACTCAACCAGAAATCAATTCCAAAAATAACAATTTTAGAAATCAGGGGCATCAAGTCAAACCCTAAAATGAAAGCGACAGCTGCGAATTCCATGCCAAAATTAAACGGATCTATCCATGACGATAATATTAAAACTATTCCTATGATTGTCCTCCAAGAAAATAACTGAAACATTTTTAACTATACCCATACTATAAATGGATATGAAAATTAAAATTAATGACAACGGTCAAATGAGAGAGATCAATATCAGTGGCGCTTCAACAGTAGCTGAAGCTGCGAAAAAGGCCAAGATAAATTTACCTAGCTATTTGGTTAGAATTAAGAATAGAATCGTTCCTGATACTCAAAAATTAAATGAAAAGGACACAATAGAATTCTTTAAAATTATCAGTGGTGGATAATGGTAGTAATAGCCGTAACAGGCATGCCTGGTGCAGGATCGTCTACTATTTCCAAAATGTTAGCAAAGAAGCTGAAAATAAAATATTTTTCTCCTGGAGAATATTTCAAAAAGCATAGCAAAAGAAAAATAGAAACAGACCAAGCACTATCCTATTGGAAGACCAAGGAAGGTTCAAGCAAAAAACTACACAACTATATTGAAAATTTGCAAATAGAAATGGCTAAAGGGGGGAATATAGTAATATGTGGTAAATTGTCCATTTTTGCTCTGAGAAATATTCCATCCATCAAAATTTGGTTGAAGTGTTCGTTAGAAGAAAGGGCAAGAAGAACTTCTGAACGAGATAAGATAGACATCGAAGAAGCCATTAAGAAAATTACTGAAAGAGAAAAAATAGAAGATACGGAATGGAAAAAAATATATGGGATAGATAGAAAAAACCAACAGAAATGGGCCGATCTTATTGTTGATACTACAAAAATAAACAGAGAACAGACAGTGAAATTTATATTTAAAAAGATTAAAGCTATCCTGTGATGGGCCTTGTCTGTAATAAAAAGATTCTGTTATTTTTTATACACCATTCAACATCCTGTGGTCTTTTAAAATGCTTCTCCAGTATTAGGCCGTATTTGGCTAACTGATGCATATCTTTAGCAGACAATATACCTTTATCCGTAATTTCCTTATCTATTACTTTAAGTTCTGACTTGTCAACAATATATCTGTCAGGATTTTTCAAACCACCAACCACGTTTTCTCCGATACCCAAAGTCGATTCGATCAATATATTTTCATTGGAATCCCAAACGTTCTTGGTAAACATTACCCCAGCTTTATCCGAATCTACCATGCCTTGGACAACAACGGCCATCCTTATGTCCTTGGGTTCTATTCCCTGCATGATCGAATACATTACGGTGCTGGATTTGTATGGAGATACCCAGCATTCTTTTATTGAATTCAACAGTCTTTTAATATTGTCTATAAACAGAAAGGACTCAAACTGACCTGCGAAAGAAGCTTCAACGCTATCCTCACAATTGGCAGATGACCTGACCGAAACTGACCTGTAATTCTTTTTGAGTTTTTTGAAGCTTGTTTCTATACAGGCTGATACATCAGGCGAGAATTTTCCGGATAATATCAGTTTTTTTATTTTTTCTTCCGTTTTCTGAATATTTTTTGAATTAATTTTTGAAAGGAGATCATAAACCTCTTTCTTAATCTTGTTTTCTTCCAAGAACTGATTGAAGAATGAGTACGGTATTACAAAACCATTTGGAACTGGTAGGTATGACAATGTCCTCTGCGGGCTAAAGCCCACAGTTTCCTGAAATATTGATAAAC
>CAYJTF010000033.1:9456-9885 GCA_964373165.1 uncultured archaeon | reverse complement strand
ATAAAAATGAAACTCAACAGAATCACCTGATAAGAACTTTAGAAATTTTTGATAATCTTGCACGTCCGTTTGTTTCAATTAATCCACATTTCTTTAAGGAGATTATGTTATTCCAAACGCATGATTCAGAACAGTTAAGCAAATAAGAAATATTTTTTACGCTTCTTGTTACACTTTCATCTTTATTCTCGTTTAAATACTGTAATATATTTCTTTGTTTTTTTGTTAGTCTGTTTTCAAGTAACTTTCTAATACATTCAACAAGTTCAGACTCAGGAATAGATATGATTTCTTTCTTATTTACAAGAGGCTTTTGAATTGGATCGGCATCATAACCACTTTATTTGTATCAAAGTTTTATCAAAACTAATAGTTTGAAAACTTTTAAGCTTGGTGTACAGGAAAAGTTAGAGTGATATGAATTTCATA
>CAYJTF010000033.1:0-9446 GCA_964373165.1 uncultured archaeon | reverse complement strand
TAGTCTAAAACTTCTAATTCTTTTCTTGTCGGCATTGAGTTATAAGTCCCCAATTTTGTTGTGGCAAAAGCACCGACTCTATTAGCAAACTCCATTGATTTGTGAAAATCTTTCGTTTTTAAATATTCCACAACAAAAGCTCCCCTAAAAGCATCACCCGCGGCTGTCTCGTCGATAACATTAACTTTATTGCCTGGAAAATAAGCGGATTTTGTTGAATTTCTTCCAAAGAAAATAGCGCCCAATTTTCCTAAAGTTATAATAATATTATTTGCACCTTTTTTCATTAAATGCTTTGCAGCCTCTTCCGCAGTTTTAACATCAGTTATGTTAATTCCAGTCATAGCCGACGCTTCATATTCATTAGGCGATAAAAAATCTATATACTTATAAAAATTTTCTGGGAGAGGTCTTGCTTGTGGCGCAGCATCACAAAAAATCGGTATATTTCTTTTGTTGAATTCCGCTATAGCAAACTCTATTATTTCAGGTAGTGGTTCCAGTGTTGTATAAAATAAATCAACCTTTATTGAATTCCTGTCAATTTTTTTCAGAAAATTAGAAATGTGATCTTTGGTTATTCGGACATTTGAATCTTCATTTACTATTATAGTGTTTTTTCCTTTGTGATTCACATTAACTATAGCTGTTCCTGTCGGAGAAAATGAATCTGTATCAATGAAATCTGTGTTTACACCATCACTGTTCAATAGTTTCCTAACTTCCTTTCCAAAAGAATCGTCACCTGTTTTCCCTAGTAGTATTACGTTGCTTCCCAGTCTTGACATAACTACTGCAGCATTTGTAGCTTTTCCTCCAGGAATGAATTTTAAGCCGTCGCTTATTACTATCTCATTCTCTTTAGGTATTCTTGGTACTTTTGTTACAATATCTAAATTTATCGACCCTAAAACAACTATGTATTTTTTGGATAGTTTCTTCATATTACTCAACAGCTATATCAACAACTTCTCCTTTTATGCATTTGTTTATATCATCAGAATTTATTTCGATTCCAAAATAAAGATCACCCGATCCAAAATTTACTTTTTTAGTATCGAAAACTCTTTTATCAATGTATATTGGGATTTTTTCAATAATTATTGGACAAACTTCACCAGGAGAAAACGGTGTGCTCTGTTTTAATTCATCTTCATTAAGAAATCTTGTGTTTCTGGTTTTTAGCAATTCTTTCAGTTTTCTATTGTCTATTTTAAATGGTCCAGGCAATATAACCGCAGTCATAGTATTGTTATCAGTCCTCACTATAAGCGTTTTACAAACTTCTCTTAGATTGATATTTGTTAATCTAGTTACATCTTGTGATGTTCTTCCAATTCCGCCAAGTTCAATAATCCTATAAGGAATATTTAATTTTTTTAATTTTTCAACGGCTCTTATTATATTGTCATTCATAATATCATCCATATGAGCGTAATGTTAATATTGCTATTTTTTCTTATTTATTGATTAAATTATCCATTTACCATCTTGAATCAAAATTTTATTATCAGCTCTCAGTGTTGGTTTAGCAATAATGCCATCTAAATGGAGTGGAACATCTACATCACCACCATATGACATATTATTACCTAACGCAATATGCACTGTACCAAACACTTTCTCATCTTCCAAAACATTTCCTATAAGCAATGCTTTGGGGTTGCACCCTATGCCGATTTCAGCAATATTTCTGCCAAGCTTTCCAACAGCATTTACATCATTTTCTAAAGACTCAGATCCGTCTATTTCTATAGCGAAGCCGTCTTTAATCAGCACTTTTATATTGTTTCCATATCTCCCCCATTTATCTATTATCAATATGCCATTAGATTCGCCATAATTTGGCGCGGTTTCTGTTTCACCAGCAGGCAAATTTCCAAAATCACCATCTTCATGGAATATTCCTGTGTCCATATCCCATTTATAATTACCAACATTTAGCGTGAGATTTGTGCCGTTTTTAGATGTTATATTCAATATTTTTGCATTTGATATTTTCTTATTCATTTCTTCGCATTTTTTTTTCACAATATTATAATCAGCTGTCATGCCACCTCTTGTAAAAGATTCTATTAATACATGAGGCATGGATGCTCCTCTTATACCGGCTTTACTGGTATTTCGTCTTGCTTTTGTATGAGACAAAGATTTGGAAGTCACAAAAAAATAAACATCACATTCCATCATCAGTTTTGCGATATCAGCTGTTGGTTCTTCTGCATCCTGTTTTAATGGCTCCATAAATACAATATCAGGTTTTGCCTTTACCTTCAGACACGATTTTTTCAAAGCTTCTGCTATTTGTTCTGGCATGTTTTTATCTGTTAAAATAAGCACATGTTCGTTTTGTTTTACTCCCATGCAATTAACTACTGCATTGTCAGATCCCTTTATTAGTTTCTGAACTTGAATCATCTATTTCATCTTCTTTAATTCTTTCTTTTTTTCTTTCCATTTTTCAAATAATTCTAAAGCATTACTGGCAACATTATCTTCATTCGTTTTAAACAGACCGGCAGTTTCTTTTAATATATCTGATTTTTCTTTCAAATATTTCTCTGCTACATCTCCAGAACAGTATTCCAATCTTACTATGCCGTCTTGTATTCTTTTCGTTCTTAATATCAATATGAAGCCGACGTCTTTAGTTTTTTCAACATGCGTCCCACCGCATGCTTCCACGTCTATATCCTTCCCTATAGAAACAATTCTAATATTTTTATTAGGAGCGGCCCCGCCTTGATAGATTCCAAATCCATATCTTTTCTCTGCCTCGACTCTAGGTAGACATTCAACCTTAACTGGATAATTTTTCAGCATGATTTCGTTTGCTTTTTCTTCTATTTTCTCAATTTCTTGTTCTGTTAGATTGTCATAATGTGTTATGTCCAGTCTTGCCTTATCTGTATTTTTTTCTGTCGAATGTTGCCATATATGAGAACCTAGGACAGACCTGGAAGCTGCGTTAATAATGTGTGTTGCTGTATGATGTCTCATCAGAATTTCTCTTCTAGCCTTATTTATTCTGCAGTTTACATCTTCACCTTCCTTTACGCTGCCAACTATTTTATGCAACACGACATTTCCTATTTTTTGTACGTCCATAACCGGGTTTGACCCAATGAATCCCATATCTGATTTTTGTCCTCCCCCCTCAGGATAAAAATATGTTTTGTCAAGAACTACCCATTGATTATCTACAAATTTCAAAATTTTTGCACTAAACTCAAATTTGTTTTGATCATCGTAAAATAATAATGGTGTTTGAGGCAAGCCAGAAACATCTACTGTTTGTTTTTCAAATTTATCTTCTTTCATGTGTTTGCTTGTAACTTTAATATAAAAATCAGACGGTACCTTAACGTCAGGATTATATTCTCTTATTAATTCGGGCGTTATCCCATCAGAATCATACAATTCAATCAATTTGTTTTCATCAATATTTTCACCTTTTTGGATAATATCTTCAACTATTCTTTGGGTTCTTTGTTTAGTATTACTGAATCTTTTTCTTTCTACATCTAGTATTTTGTTTATATCATCAATGTGATTTGCTAGTTCGGGAGCGACATATTTTAAATGTTTGGCATGTAATTCACAAACTTTTGTTAAGTCCAACGCCCACTTATTTTCATCTATGAAGCTGAAAGCTCTTCTTAGTATGACACGAAGATTATATCCACCGCCAACGTTAGAAGGTAATGCTCCATCGGATATTGCAAATGTTAATGCCATTGTATGATCGGCTATTGCATATATAGCTTCCATTGGTTTTACTTTCTGATTCAAAACATCGACAGAGACGTTTAGTTGCTTTGCTATGAGATCTCTTGCCTTCTTAATATCTTTTACTTCATCTAAATTCAGATTGCCTGCAAGCTTTGCATACCTATTGAAAAATTCCCAGTCAGGATTTATGTTTAATTCTTTTATCAGATGCTTAACTACAGGCTCGAAAGTGACATCGTATTGTGTTGGAGTGCCATTAGTTATCCACGCCAATCTCTCCAGGCCCGCTCCCATATCAATAACTTTCTCTTTCATTTCTGTGTAATTATCAGGTGTTCCATTAAACTCTGTAAAGACTGCGTTACCAACTTCCAATCCTCTGACAAAATATTCAAGAGATGTACCGAAAGCAGCTGGGCCCAACCACATATCCTCAATGAAGATTATTTCATCATCTTTTATTCCAAATTCTTTTGTTAACAAGTCAAAATCCAATTCTATGCATTTATCTTTCCAGTACCCATTTTTACCATCATAGAGACTGTGCTGACCTATCATACAGAAACATGTTGAATGCTTGCCTGTGATTCCAACATTGGGTATGTCATTAAACCTCAGGCAAAATTGAGGAACTATCAATGGATTAGATGGAAACTCAAAACTTAGGTTGCCATTTTCTATTCTGTAGAAATCAATGATAGAAGCAATGTTGAAAAATAGAGGATACCATCTACAAACAACAGGATATCTCCTGACAGATGCATGACCTTTTTTTACAAAAAAACTCTCAACAGTCTTCCACGTGTCCATGTAACTTAATTTTTTGCTTGTTGGTGGATCGCCTATAAACTGGTAGGTTTGGCATGGTTGATCCTGACACAATTCTTTATCAGGTTTTAATGTCCAAAAAAATTTGCCACAGTTTTTGCACTGTTTCCTGGTAAAACCTTTGTCTTCGAATAATTTTACTCTCCAGTATCTGTCTGGATTTTGTTGAAGTTTCTTCATCACTTGCTTTTTGTCCACAGGCATAAAACCACGTATTATAATTTATTTGCCGCAACTTTAATAAGTTAAATGAATATCAGAAATAAATTCATTTGGTTAAATATAACATTAAACCTATAGTGCTGCATGCCAAAAAAGTAAAACCGACACCATATATCATATACTTTACATGTTTTGGAAGATTGTACCAAGAATTGAAAGAGCTTCTACTTTTCCGATAAGAAGCATATCCCATATCTGCTTGTTGTTCCCCTATTGTTGCTTCATTGCTCATAAAATTAACTCATGAACAAATAAATAAAAGCTTTATCCTGCCACTGTCTGCTGCTGCTTTAACATGAAAAGTTGGCTCAAAGCCTCTATCATTTTTGGTTCATAAGAAATAAGATCTGTAGCTGTTATTATGCCAACCAATTTGCCATCGTTTACGACAGGCAACCTTTTTAATTTTTTTTCAACCATTATTTCCGCAACATCTTCTATATTCTTATCCATATCTATCGTCACTACATCCTTAGTCATTATATCTTCTACCTTCGTTTTTTCTGGATCAGCTCCTTGAGCCACAATTTTTTTTAAAACATCAGTTTCAGACAATATGCCAACTATTTTATCTTTATCTAAAACCACTAAACATCCGATATCCAAATCTGTCATTATTTTTGCAGCTTCTTTTATATTTGCATCAGGTCTAGCTATAACAACCTGGGTTTTCATTACATCCTTTACCTGCATGTTCATAACAAATTATCTAGAAGTCCATATTATTAAATGTTCTGCTAGCATATCAAATAATGATAGGTTTCTTATATATGAACTATAAACATATTTTAGATAAAATGAACCTGAAAAAATTAGATCCTATAACCAAATTCATATTCGTAATTTTTGTTATACTTGTCTCTTATGTTGTTTTCATGTTTATCTTGAAAATATTCTTCAAGCCAACAAATTACCTGGAAAATAATATGATGAGGATGATGCAAGGCATGTTTGGAAATTCATACTTTAATACGCTTGCACTAGTTTCTATGATATTCGCTGCCGGTGTAGGCGTGATAATATCGTATTTACTGAGACCAAAATTAAAATCTGAAAGCAATGCGAGAGAAAGGGCTTTCAAAATAGTCAGAAAAAGCTTATCTGATGATGAAAAAAAGATGCTGGATGAAATAAGAAAAGCCGGAAAAATAACACAGGATTCTTTACGTTTTAGACTTGAATGGAGCAAAGCTAAAGTCTCTACTATCCTTACTAATCTTGACAAGATGAATCTGATACAAAGAGAAAGACAGGGTAAAACGTATAAAGTGTGGTTATCTAAAAAATAATTTACTTCAAATAGGAAAATACAGTTTTAAACCGTTTAAATGGCAACAGATATATTCTATCTGATTCATCTAATCTTTGGTGATTTTATGAAAATTAAGACAGAGGAGATGATATTAATCGGTTCTGTCGGATTGATGATATTATTAACCGCAGGAGCCGCCATAGCGCAATCTGGCATGAATGATAGTGATGACAACAGGAATATGAATTCAATGATGCGCGAAATGGATGGAAATATGAATAATGGAATGATGGAAAGAATGCGAGAAATGATGGACAATAAAGAAATGCAAGATGAGATGATGGAGCATATGGCAGATTGTCCTATGATGAAGTCTATGATGAATTAATCATTTTTTCTTTTTTGCTTCAACTCTTTTAGCTGGGGTTTCCTTATCAAAAGCTATGCTTATTTTCTTTTTATTAAAATTAAGTTCGCTTGTATGTTTGCCTCTCAACCCGCCTATTTGGATTTTATTTGCTCCTACTTCCAACTGCAAGTTTTTAGAGTATTTGTTTAAAATCTTCTGTGTTTCGTCATCCGATTTTAAAGTTAAAAATATTTCATCTGAAACAATAAAATTGCCTTTCTTTCTCATCTCTTGTATTTCTCTTGTAAGCTCTCTATAAAGTCTCTCTTGGTATATTTCTTCATCTTCTATGAGGTTTAAGTATAACTTATATTTATCAAAGGTGCCTTCTGCAAATTTGCCTTTAGGTAATTTTCTGACAAATTCTATTTTCTTTACATTGCACATTGACAACAAGACTTTCTGTAAACTCTTCACAGTATCTCTAACCCTTTTCTCATTTGTCTGCAAAAGCATTGACTTAATTGGCCATTTTAATTTAACCTTTGCTTCCTGTCTTGCAGATGAACAGGCTTCAAACATCTGCTTTGCTAGCTCCATCTGATCCTCCAAATCTTTGTTTATCATTTTCTTGTCTGCTACTGGGAGATCAAGCATATGAACGGATTCTATCTTTTTCTTAACAGGTCTAACGACTTCTTGATATATATGTTCTGCAATGACTGGCGTTATTGGAGCTAGCATCTTAACTAAATTTTCAGTGATTATGAACAAAGTGTAATAAGCTGCATCTTTATCGCTTCCCGTATAGGCCGGCCAAACTCTGTCTCTTATTAATTTTATATACCATCTTGAGAAATCATTCAAAATAAAATCAGATAATTTTTCCAAAGCTTTATGATGACTATACTCATTAAACTGCAAATCATATTCCAAAATCAATGAATTAAGCTTTGACAATATCCATCTATCTTCAATTTTCAGTATGGGTCTTTTGGACGGGATTTTTGTCAAATATGTTTTTACAAATTCAAAGGAGTTTTTTAGTATATTCAATGTCTTTGATACATTTTCAGCATCAGTCCAATTGAAGTAAAAGTCATCCCAAGCGGGACTAGAGAGCAAATAATATCTCAAAGCATCTATGCCATATTTCTGGACAATATCTTTCGGTTCAACTATGTTACCTTTGCTTTTTGACATTTTATTTCCATGTGCGTCCAAAACAAATCCATGGAAAAGTATTCTCTGAAATGGCTTCTCATCAAATGTTATAACGCTTGTAATTAGCTCGGCATTCCACCATCCTCTGATCTGATCAGGTCCTTCGATCTGCAGATCTGACGGCCAAAATCTTTTGAAGGTTTCTTTATTTGCTGGGTATTCCAGGCTTGCCCATCCAGCCAATCCAGCATCAAACCACACATCCAAAACATCTGGGATTCTTTTCATCTTATTTCCACATTTGCAATCCAGCAAGACCTCGTCTATAAACGGTCTGTGAAAATCTTTGGGCGTTGGTTTAGGCAACTCCTCTTTTGATCCTATTACTTTCTGTAAACCGCATCTTTCGCATTCCCATATGGGCAGTGGAATACCCCAATATCTCTGTCGGGATATAGGCCAATCACCTAATGTTTGTAGCCAGTTATCCATTCTCTTTCCAGCCCAGTCAGGATACCATTTCACTTTTTTATTTTCTTCAATGAGTTTATTCCTGATTTTGGTAACTTTGAAGAACCATTGTGGAACAGCCATAAACAATAAAGGCGTGCTACAACGCCAACATTGCGGATAATCATGTGATATTCTTTCTTGATGAAACAGCAATCCTTTGGCTTTGAACTCGTCAATAATTTCTTTATCCGCCTCTTTAGCCTTCATTCCACTAAATCTTCCACATTTATGATCATATTTTCCATTCATCTTGAGAGGTGATACTATTGGGAGACCTGTTTCTTTACCTACTTTATAGTCCTCCTGACCGTGACCCGGGGCTGTATGGACCAGTCCCGTTCCATCTTCTAATGTGACATATTGGTCTGAGAGCACAACTCTATGAGCATTTTGCAAGGAATCAATAAATAGAAAAACGTCGGATAGTGGCTGCATGTATTTTTTACCTTCCAAATCTCTTCCTTTAACAGTTCTTAGAATCCTGTAATCTGTTGCGCCTACCTTTCCCATCACTTTCTCCACAAGATTGTTAGCCATGATCAAAACTTCTCCTTCCACTTGCACGTATGCATAATCGGCATCTGGTTTAGCCATAATACCTGTGTTCGATGGCAAGGTCCACGGCGTTGTTGTCCAAATCAGAAAGTATTCATTATCGCTTCCCTTAACAGGAAATTTAATGTATATAGAAGGATCGTTCAATTGTGTGTACTCTATCTCGTTATAAGCCACACTTGTCTCGCAGTGCGGGCAAACATGAACAGAATACACGTCCTTATACAAGAAGCCCTTTTCAAACCCTACCTTGAAAGTATGCCACGCCCCCTCGATATACTCATTGTTTAACGTCAGATAAGGGTCATCCCAATTCATCCACACCCCTAAATCCCAGAATTGCTCGTTCATAATACCGATGAATTGAGTGACATAATTCCTGCACTCCTGATTAAACTTCTTAACACCTAGATTTTCAATATCGGATTTAGACTTAAAGCCTAATTTTTGCTCGACCTTGTTTTCGATTGGCAAGCCGTGCGTATCATAACCCGGTCTATCCCAGACATCATGACCACGCATTCTCATGAGACGGATGTACGTATCCTTGAGAATTTTGTTCCACGCTGTGCCTATATGTATATAACCAGTTGCATAAGGCGGGCCATCTAAAAAGTACCATTTTTTCTTTCCTTTCCTTAAATTCTTGGCTTTTAGGGGTATTTTATTGTCCTTCCAAAATTTCATTATCTTCTTTTCCATTTCTGATGTGTTGTCCAAATAAACACCTTATAGAAAAAATGGTATTTGAAATAATTAAAACCTTATTGTATAAACGAGCGTGTCTAATAATTCATCCAAATAATAACTGTTAATTCAGAATAGTCACAT
>CAYJTF010000032.1:0-9985 GCA_964373165.1 uncultured archaeon | reverse complement strand
CCGTCCAGCCGTTATATACGCTGACAGAATTCATGGACTTTGCCCGGGTGGCTCCTCCGATAATTTACAATTTCATAAAAGAAGGCAAGGCGGTTTACGATACGGGATTCTTCACACCTTTCAAGAGATTACTGGAGATGGGTAAGATCCCTGCTACGAGAGAGGCAGTGGAAAGCTATATGGATGGCGCACCTAAAAAAATAATGCGTGCGAAGACAGTGAAGTTGCTGATGCTTGCCGAGGACTGTTACTATGCCATTTTGAATACAGCTCAGGCGGTGCTTATGTTCATGGGTTTAGAACCGCCTGTGCCAAATAAAGCTCATGATGAAGTGATAAAATATCTGGTTGAACCAGGCATACTCGAACAAAAATACGCAGACTGGTTGAAGGATATAATTGAAGTAAGAAAGAAGATAGAGCATAAAGAGCTAATGGACGTTACTGGCGCTTTTGTTGATGAGTGGATCGATAAGTCAGATGAGTTCATTAATAAGATGTACGATCTGCTATCGATCTTAGAGACGAAGAAAAAGGAAAAGGTTTTGGAGAGGACTTATGACGTGATGCGCAAAGCGGCTATATCCGCATTGAGCAGTTTAAAGAAGATGCCAGAAGATGAGAAGAAAGTAAGCGAAACATTTAAGAGAGAGATAGTTGATAAGCACATGGTCGACGGTTACTACTGGGATATGTGGAAGAAAATAGAAATAATGAAAGATTTGGCCGACAAGCATAAGGTTGACAAACTGGACGAAAAGGAAGTTTACAGGATGAGAGAGTATGTTCGCAATCTGATAAGGGATCTTTCCAGAGTTCTAAAAGAAGATAAAAATTAGCTATTAGATTCTGATCCGATAAATATTTTTTATGAAAGCCTCTGTTATAATCCCGTATCATAATGAAGGCAAAAGAATCATTCCAATTATAAATGAAATCAAAAAATCACAAAGAAAGGCACTCTTGCCGAAGGAATCGCAATTGCAGAACCAATAAGAGGAAAAAAATAATTGATGCTGTAAAAAAATCTGACGGGGACTTTATTGAAGTCAATGATAAAGAAATTAAAGAATCTTTAATTGAAATATGCAACCAGGGATATTATATTGAACCCACATCAGCTTCAACTATTGCAGGAATTAAAAAATATCTTAAAGAATCCAACCCAACGAATTAGTTGTTTCAGTTTTCACTGGACATGATCTAAAAATATTTGGTAAATAAGCCCAGCCACTTGATTCTATTTTATTTCTTCCAAAAACTCCTTAGCAGTTATTATCTTTATCCCTCTAAATTCGTTTAACTCTAGCAAATCAGAATCTCCAGAAATAATGTACTTAACGTTTCCAGCAACTGCAGCTTCTAAATGCATATTATCATCAGGATCTTCTTTAATCACATTTATCTTCTCTACAGGTTTGACAATTGTTGCTATCCCTAAAATCAGCACTTTGAATCTATCTTTCTGCTCTTTTGTAAATTCAAATTTCGGATATTCTAAAGCTTCAGATAATTCTGAAAATTGTTCATCAGAGATAACTAACTCAACTTCTCCACTAGTTATCTTGTTAAACACTTGCTTAGGATTCCCTTTCCATCCTAATGCAGAAATTAGTATGTTAGTATCTAGCGTTGCTTTCGTCTTGCCCATTTGATAGCCTCTTTTACATCTTTCTCCTTAACTTCCCTTTCTTTAAACTGTTTGGCTATCTCTTTGGATAAAGATTCGAATTCCACTCTAACATCAGGTATGTTAACTCTTTTAAACAAAACACCGCCTTTAACACTAAATGCAACGAATCTATCGCTAGGTTGGAACCTCTCCTTTATCCTTATATCTCTAGGCACCACTAGTTGTCCTTTGGGAGACATCTTGACTAACTCTTCTTTCGTTTGTATCACCTGTAAAACAGTTTAACTGTTCAACTATTTAAAGTCATCTCTAAACCGCCGGTACACCCCATTTTTAATTTTGACGAGGCAACTCAAACTCTTCGAGTTTGTCTTCACTTCGTTCAGGTCACTTGACAGCGCTTATGCAAATTGCTCACATTCGTTCGCAACTCTTCGTCACTATCACTCATCGCCTCACTAACGTTTGGTCGCATAAAACTGATTAGTAGGTGACGTTTACTTTACAGCTCAAATAATGGTAAAGTATAAAAATACAAATATAATAGATGATTGTTATGAACGGCATTATTTTAAGTTACAGAAGAGGCAGACATACTCAGAACACCAATCAATTACTTGTTGAAATCAGTAGTGTAGACAGCAAAGAAAAAGCCGAAAAACTGCTTGGCAAGTCATTGCTATGGAAATCGCCTTCAGGCAAAGAGTTTAAGGGCCAGATTACAGGTGTTCATGGCAACAAAGGCATTGTGAGAGCTAAATTTGAGAGAAATCTGCCAGGACAGGCAATGGGAACTAGAATAAATATTGAATAATCATCCTTGAATTTGGTATTGACTATTTTTTCTTATCCATTCCTCTATCGTAGTTCTACGAAATCTCCATGATCTACCAATTTGTACTCCAGGAATCGTTCCCATCTTAGCCTTTCTATATATAGTCGCCTCGCTTAAACGCAGATATTCAGCTAATTCCTCGACAGTATAGAAAGCAGACTCAACGTCTGGATCTTGCTGATAATTTCTCATACTGATCTAGAATTAATATTCAAGATATACTTTTATATTTAATTCTCAAGATCGTTCTTCAGGATTCATCCCAAATAATTCATATGGTTATCTTCCAGTTCTCTTAATTTTGCGTTCTTCCATCCGGTTTCGAAAATTTCAGACAACTCAATTATTTTTGGTTTTATCTCTCTTTCCCACTTTTCCATGCTTTTTTTGACAAAACTCACCATATCTTTCTCATTACCCTGTATCTTTATTCTTTTCCCGGTCCAGTAAGTTGACATTAATTCTTTCAGTAAGCCGAAAGTATCTATGTCTTTGTCACTCAGCATCTTTGATTCATAAAGATGAATAGGCGGATTGCCAGAATCAACGAAGATCAATGATTCTAACATTTTTGAAATGTCTGATATTTCGTTTGTTATGCCATCTATTGTATCTTGTAAAATAGTTGCAGGTTTATCAAACTTAAGGTCAAACTCCTTTTCCAGTTTTTTAATATCAGGAAGTTGATATTTATTTTGTAGTTTTTTATACTCCTTTTCTATTTCATCTTTCATACCTTATGATTAGTCAGTAAAGCAATTAAGCGTTTCTACTCGGAATCAGCTTTAAAAATATGCACTTGACTATAATATGAGTTAAAATGAAAGTGGCAGTATTATTCTCTGGTGGGAAGGACAGTACGAGAACGTTGCATTGGTGTCTAGAAAGAGGATATGATATAAAACATCTGGTTACGTTTGTCTCTGAGCGGGCAGACTCGTATATGTTTCATATCCCGAATATTCATCTTACTGATCTGTCGGCTGAAGCCGTTGGAATTCCTCTGATTAAAGAGAAAACTTCTGGAATAAAAGAAAAGGAAGTGAAAGAGATGAAGCATATTCTGTCCAAACTAAAAGTGGATGCAATAGCATGCGGTGGCATTGCAAGTAATTATCAGAAAGAAAGGATTGTTAATGTTTGCAATCAGTTAGAAATGCAGTGCTTGGCTCCGTTCTGGGGTGCGGATCCTGAGAAATTTTTAAGAGATACGGTTGCATTGGGGTTCGATGTAAGAATAGTGGCAGTATCGGCTGACGGATTCGATAAGTCATGGCTGGGAAGAAAATTGGATGGCAAGACGATAGATGATATGTTGAAACTGCATGAAAAATATAAAATCAGTTTAGTTCTCGAAGGCGGCGAGGGAGAAAGTTTGGTTGTTGATTGTCCTATCTTCAAAAAAAGAATTGAGATAGTTGACTCGGAAACAATATGGAATAATAAAGAGCAGAGCGGCTACTTGGATATAAAGAAGGCTAGGTTAGTGGATAAATAACTTTATAACAGAAAAACTAATCATTTAATTTGTCTCTCCATCTATTGTACAAGAATGTTCCATCTCCTTCAGTCATAGGTATTGTCAATCTCATCAAATCTAAGAACGATTTTAATTCCGCATCAGTTGTCCCGCACCCACATTTTCCCCAATCTCTGGGTGTCATATTTTCATACTCTCTGGTCTTTGGATTAAACATTCTATAAAGATAGAACTGATTTGATTGACCTTTAGGTATATATAACCATTTAGATCCTGCAACAACAGTCATTCCTGGAGCAACTTCTTCCAATCTGGGAGTGCTTTGATCTAAACAAACAGCACCAGCCAGGAGAGTTAAATTTTCTGGTTTTAACCCATAAGATTCAAGTCTTTCGTAAACACCTTCAATTGTGGATGCTGTTGATAGTCCCATTTCAAAAAGTAGAACAGCAGCAGATGATAAATTAGGTTGGGAACGTTCTAATGTATCCCAATAAACTTCAGCAGGTCTTGTGTCAGTATTTTCATGAGGTCTACTGGCAGCTATCCCAAAAGCATCGAAATCGTATCCCAATTCTCTAGCTTTTCTAGATAATAATCCCGAAACAGTTGTTGTGAATAGCGGATTACCTCCTCTTGAAATACCAGTAGCATAAATTTTATCTATACCATCAAATCTTTGTGTCAGTAAAGGTACTGCACTCAACGCATGTTCAGTTAGTCTTTGTCCGATACATGCAAATGATCGTCTAGTTCCTTGAGTAGTTGCATAAGTATTTTCATAAAAATTTCTAACAAGGCTTTCCAGTCCAACATATAATACGTTGATGCCCATTTGATCTTAAACATTTACCAAAAACAAAAACTAATACCTTCCTCCTAACTTCTATAAATTTATGCTTCTTTAAAATTTTATTGTAGCTTAATTCATTCTGATATAATTTCAATAGGCATATAAATCCGACAGATAATTTATAATCATGAAGCCTTTCTGCGAAAACATAGCAACGGAATTTTTGCCGGCAGTACGATCAATAGTGACAAGAGAGCTTATAGATAATCACGGCCTCACCCAAAAAGAAGTGGCTCGTTTGCTTGGGCTAACCCAGCCTGCCGTATCACAATACCTGAAGCAATCAAGAGGTTCTAAAATTAAATTGTTAGAAAAGAATCCGGAAGTGATAGAAATGATACGCGACCTTACAGGAATAATCAAAAATGAAAAAGTGAGCACGCTTGAGATTACGTCCAACATATGTAGTATTTGCAAGAAAATAAGAGAAGGGAATAATTTAGGCTCCGGATATATAAACACAGAATGCCCGCTGGAAGTATGATCACTTTTTCTCTCTTAAATTTTTCCATCTTTGTTTTAATTTTTCAAACTCGTCTTTTATTTTGTTTTTGGTTTCTTCCTTTGGCCCTTTAGGTGTAAACCCTTTCTCTGTTTTGAACCCTTCAGAACTTGGCCATAATAGATATCCTAGGACAATGACGCCGCCTATAGCAACAGCGATTATCGCCCATTTTACTATTTTTCCTAAAGTGCTAGTTTTTTTAGGAGGGAATGACGTGTTAATTAATTCAGAAGTGTCCGAAGCTAATTTTTCGACATCATCTATTAGATCATATGCAGATCTGGCATCGCCCTTATTATTGTAATCTACTGCCTGTGCATATTTGCTTTTCAGTTGAGTTAGTTTGGCCTCAATTTCAGTCGTGTTTCTTCCTTTATCTTTCAAACCCTCTATCTGTTTTTCTAGATCGCTTATTTTGATCTTCAATAAATCCAGGGTTACATTTACACTGCTTTGTATTTGTGATCCCGGAAGTATTCTTAATGTGAAATCTGTATTGACTGTGGCGAAATCGCTCTTGGCAACAAACTTGCCGTAGTAATCTTTGACGCTCGCATTTTCAGGTATTGAAAATTTAACAGTATATGTGTAATTGGACAATGGATCTATTTGTATTTTATTTGACGGAGTGATAGTATACCAGTTTTCTATACCGCTTATTTCTAGTTTGATATCTTGCCATTCGGTATCGTTTATATTGCTTATCATAATGCTCTCAGTTCTGTTCTGGCCCTGTGTTATGGAAATGACAGAGGCGTATGATGTAAACTCTAAATAAACAGCCGGTTCACCTTCAGATGTCGTCTGTTCTTGTTCAGCCGTTAGTAAAGTTTCAGTCGTTGCTGCCCCTGCTCCGCCAGATGATGTAGTAGAACTGCTGCTGGAAGACGACGGTGCAGTGACGGTGACAGCAACAGTGACTCCGGCAGGATTATACCACATATTTGAAGGTGTGCCGTTGACTGTGAGCGTGCATGACGAAGCGGCTGTGCTGCCTGCCGTGATTGTGAATGTTGCAATGCATGTGGAAGATCCTGGAGTTGGCACGAAACTTGTGGACGGGCAGTTCGAGTACGAGGGATCTGAAACAGAATATCCGCCGCAGTTTTCCGTCACATTTATGTTGGCTGATGAGTTTATCGAGAGGCCGTAGTTTGTGACGTTGACATGCAGTTTAGCTGTGGAAGAGTTGCCGATGCTTATGCTACCAGAGCATGAGTCGTCAGAGAAGCTGCACCCTGTGATATTAGATCGCATATAGAGTCCTGTATTATTGATAGAAAATGGAGAGAAGCTTCCCTGGCCGTTGAATGTTCTGGAATCGTCCCTAGTAAAGTTGACAACGACGAAAGCCCTGTATCTGCCACTGACTCTGTTATCCTGAATTGTAGAGTTGATTGAATAATTGCCTCCGATGTTAACAGGCTCGCTGCCTTTTGATTTTATTAGGCTGCCTGATGACGGTATTCTTTGTGACGTGATATTATTTTCTGTGAGAAATACTGAAGTGACGTTAGTTTCATTTATGGTATCTATTCTCGTGCCGTTTATGTAATAGACATTGAACACGGCCTTAATCGTTTCATTTATTGTGTTGTTTTCCACTACATTGTTGCCATCGGCAGAGAGCATGTCAAGAACATCAACTCTCAAAAGATCTGTCAGGTTGATCTTCAAAGTCAGATTGAATCCTCCGTAAGGACGGGAGTCTGTTGCATTGAAATACAGCCAGCCTTCATAAACACCTGCTTTGTTTTCAGTCAAACTCGTGTTTATCGGGAATGTGATGTTTAAAGTATGATTGCTGTTTGCCGATAGAGTTGATGGCAGAGCATCGTATGTGAAGTTAATATAATTGCTGGAGTTTGTAGCAAGTTTTATTGCATTGGAAGAATTTGTCGTAGTTAAAGGCAAGTCAAATCTTCCAGTATTATTCAGCGTTATATTCAAAACTCTTGTCACATTGCCGTAAAGGTTTTCATCCAATGATACGAGCGTGGAGTTTATGGTATTGTTCACTACGAGCAGCCCAGTCCTCACATCTGACTTTACCGGTATCCTCAGTTTTGTAGCTCCATAAATCAAAAATCCTTCATACGAACCGTCTAATGTATTGTTGGGGACAGTGAAATTTGCTCCGACTGCTTTTGTGAAATTATCCAAGTTTGTTTTGTTGAACGTCATAGTCGTATAATTCGTAGCTATCCATTGCGAGGCATTCACATACATATAAACAGTAGCAGTATACGTTTCTGTGGTATCGTTCGTCATATTTCTTACTTGGAGTTTCCAGACACCTTTTTCTATAGCCGTGGTTTCATTGTATATTTCCTGTTCCACAGCAGCTATATGCCCGAATCTGTCTCTATTGAAAGAACTTAGGAGAATAGTCCCATTTGGTGTGAATAAATTTATCGAATAGTTGCCCGATCCCGTCCAGTTGAGAGCCACCTTCAGTTTTGATGCTATTGAAGAGTCTGGAACAAGGAAGGTGAAATTATTCGACGTGTTATTTTCAAATCTTTTTACCAGATAAAATTCTTTTGATTCATCCGCATTATTGATCGTGATGTTGCCTACGTTTCTCAAAGTGAATGCCTGCTGAGTGGTATTGGTCGCATTTATGTTGCCGAAATCTATCAAATACGACGAGGAGTTCAGCGTGCTGTATGATATGGATCCGCTGTATGATATAGACGAGGTTGAATTTCCGAAAATTCTGATTTCCCAATAAGCTGGCGATGATGGGAGGAAATTGTAAATGAACAGTTCATTATTATGTGTTTTATTGACGCTTTTTGCTTTCAGTCTTGAATCATCTCCTATTAAAAACACGTCAAGATCTTGTGAGGCGGACCATCCGGACAAGTTTATGAGGACGCCCGTAGCATTGGTTATATTGTTTGTATTGAAGTAGTATGATTGGATGGTGGAACTGTTGGCTGGTAGTGTGCCTCCGAAGCTGCCTATGCCTGTTGAAGATGAAAGAGTATTGTTATCGCTGATAGGTATCTGTATAGTCACCGATACATTCAATGTCTCGTTTGTTTGTGTCCTGTTTCTGAAAGTTAATGTACCCAAATAATATTTTCCAGGATTGCACTGCAAATGGATGAAGTCTATATTATCCATTATAGTCACATTTGATTCCGGGACAGATGCATTAGGAGCGACTGAAAAGATATTGCTGAGCGAACCTGTTGCATTCTTCACAGAGATGTGATACTTGGCTGCGTCCTCTCCGCTCGTGCATAATGTCAGAGCATTTGACTGTGAATAGTTAGCAGCGACAACAGCAGTGTTGTTTAGGATCTCAACCATTAACTCCTGATTTGTGGAATTTGACAGGACTGTCAGGTTTGTCTGATAATTATTTGCCCAGTTCAAGGTTATCAAATCAGTAGATATATTGAACTGATTTAATGGCGTGCTCACAGTGCCTGCTTTGGCTCCGAAAGAGATGAGTAACAAAATACTGATAGCTAACAACAGATGTCCCTTTCGCATGAAACCTAAATATTATTATGATTGCTCAAAGTAAATAATACTTTCTTCTTTCATTTGGTAGAAACATTTTTCTCATCTTTTGTTTCGTTCCTTTTTATTGTATTCAAAATAAGATACAGAAGGCCACCAAAAATACTGGCTATTGGCGAAAGAACGCTAAGCAAAGTGAATATCAGAATGGAGATGAATACAGGCGTGGTTTTTTCAAAAGATTTTATTATAGGAAAACTATTTTGTATATCTTCTATAGCTATGTTAATACCGCTTTTTTCTGTCGATTCAACAGAAGCTTTTTCATATTCATCCACTGCTGTCAAACAGCCTGTATAAACCTTTTGACATGACTGCCTTTCTTCGATCGGCAAAGATTCGTGGGAATATCTGATAAACGACCTTATGAATTCAGAATCTGCATTCACTTTCTCTTTCTGTGCTGCAACTATCTCGTTTGTGTCTGGCAAAACAAGAGAAATAGACTTGACAGTGGTTTCGTGTATTTCCTTTTCGTACAGGCTTGAATTCACAGTCATTAAAGCCAGTATGCATAAAGAGAGAACGGTTGTGACGATTCCTATATTTCTTTTTACATAAGCATATCCTGTTGAGATCGAGTATTTTTTTGGTTCGAAAAATTTTATTGTGATCAGATGGAAGATAACTAAGGCTACTGCAGTAATGGATAGTTCTATTGAATTAATTGTAAAAAATACAGATGCAAGGAAGACAACAGCGCTCAGGATGACGAGTTTTGAGTTAGTTTCCTGCACGTATCTTATTGTTATGACAGTCCCTATAGAAATCAGAATTAAGGCTATAGACGAATTCATCAGAACAGCAGTCCACAGATAATTGAATGCCTGTTCGAAGGAATAGGCTAAGCTATTTGCTTTCAAGCTATTCATGAATATTTCAAAAATCTTGTATTGGACGGTGATGATTTTCGGCAATGTTATGGATGAACTATACAAAGAGAAGAACGCGAGGAAAAAAAGGATAAATGGAAATACGGATGAAAATATAGATTTGAATCCCATTCTGAATATATTAATTTCCTAGTAAATAATTCATGCCGGTAGAAAATAAAATGTAAGATTTTAAGAATATATGATTTAGTTGGAGCATGACTCATTAAACAAAGCTATAAAGACCAATAAATATTCAGTTGACAAATT
>CAYJTF010000031.1:0-10016 GCA_964373165.1 uncultured archaeon | reverse complement strand
AAGACAAACAATTTCCCTGCTAACGCAACCGTCTACGACATTAATAGTAGCTATCTACTTGCAAACGAATTGGGTTGCAAACACGTGACTGTATTCAGAGACACTTCAATCGCTCAGCAAGTATTGGTTGGTGGCAAGCAGACGTTGACGGATAAAAAAGGGAAAGACGTACAGCCTGTAGTGCTAATGACGCCGCCCATGGCTTCAGCCAATCCGTCAAATGTTAAAACAATAACAAGATGCCCCGAGTGCAACACGCAAGTTAACCATGACGAAGGCTGTGTGCTGTGTCCAGGATGTGGTTGGGGATTATGCACTTAATATACAGATTATAATTCTTTCTTAAATCAACTTTATCTTCTATTGAAAGTGGAATAAACATCTCTAATATCGGATATTAATGAGTGACCAACAGCCACAAAACCTGGAAGATTTCCACGATAAACACTTGGGAATTTTATACGAAATTCGCCTCTTTGTCGCTTGATTCTTCCAAATGTTTCCATCAGGCCGTCAAATCTACTTAAATAAATGCAACCATCTGTGACAAAAATTGCCACGTCCTTAAATCTAGGCCGATAATAAACAGCAAACGCTTGTGTCATTTTTTATTAGAGCACGTTTACTTTATCTCTTTCTATTATTTTTATCGTAATACATCTATCAATTGCTTATCAGAAATAAAAAATACAATCAATCGTTGAAACCGAAGCCAAACTTTTCTGTATCCACATCTTTAATGTAATCTCCTCGGGGACTGTATTCTCCTTGTTTTTTGTTGTTTCTTTTCACGCCTTCGGTTGTTCTTTTCTCGAGCAATGATTCTATTCTTTTAATTCTTGCTCTTAATTCTTCTAAATCCATCTCTATTTTATCCAATCTTGCGAAAATTTCTCCTTCCATAATAAAAATGTCCTCTTTAATAGTATATATAACTATAGAACCCAAAATGGAAAACTTTATATATTCTCTTATTCCTATCTAGTAGTAAATGATTGCTATGGCAGACTATACTTTAGTTTTATACAGGATTGGTCCGGAAACAGCATCAACTACGAGGCGGTATGTTGTAATGGCAGACCCTTCTGGAAGAGTGTTGATACCTGAAAAAGGTGTTGCTATTGCTAGATATGAAACTGATGATTCTGATATTTTTGATGCTATAAATAGATTGGTAAATGGTTACGTTGGAGGAGGCCTGAGAGATCGAGGATTATTAGACGGCATAAAAAATGAAACTGGATTGGAACCGGTTAAATCATATTAAAATTGTTGGTTTATATGGGCAGCACAAAAAGAGCTATTCGAATAGCAGAAGGAGATTTAGCAAGAGGACGTAGAGCATCTGCTATGTATCACTTAGCTCAAGGTGATAACCCTCCTTTAAGATTTTACGCCAGAAATATAGGGAGATACGCTTCTTGTACAACTCTTCTTTTATTGGGCACATTGGGATGTGCAGGAACAGCATGTGCTACGATTTATGGACCAGAGTTGATGCGTTATGCGCAATCACTATTTTAATATATTATAATTCCTTTTAATTATCATGGATCTTCTAAGAACTCAAAAAGAGATTTTCGATAACAAAGTTAAAAGAAAGTTCAATACGACTGATATAGGCAAAGAAATAGTTCTCATGACAGAAGAGCTTGGCGAGCTTGCTAAAGCCTACAAACATGGAAATAAAGATGAAATGGTTGACGCTGTAGGCGATCTAATGATTTATTGTTTAGGATTATGCGAAATTCTGCAGATAAACAGCGAAGAGCTGTTACAAAAAATAGTTGAAAACAACAAAACTAGAAGTCATAAAGGAAATTTGTAATTTAAGAATATAAAAAATTGACTTATTACTCGCTATATCCAGCAATGGGTCTACGAGTATATGGAACACATTCAGCTATTCTCCCACCACTACCAGCTAGTCTTGCTACTCTAACTACATCTCCTCCTACTAATGTGATAGTGTCTTCTGGTTTAAGTATAACAGTTGAATGATAATTTCTAACATCTAGTTCTTGGCCTTCTCCTCTTCTTATATTTAAAACGTATGCAATTAAATTTACAACCATTGTAGTAACCTCTTGGAATTGTTACTCTATAATAGTAATGACTAATATATAAATATTTCTATTATTCAGTAGTTAAACACTACTTAAGAGAAGTGAAATAATATTTTATGTATTCAGAATGGCATAATCAGAAACTATATTTCTTCAAATTAAAAACAATTTAAATACAGAAACTCTTAATAATATAACAGTATTATAATTTGTGATATCATGCCAGAGAGTTTGGAAATTAAAGACCTGCACGTAAAAGTGGAAGGAAAGGAGATTCTGAAAGGCCTTAACATAACTATTAAACAAGGGGAGATACATGCTATAATGGGGCCTAACGGCAGCGGGAAGAGCACGTTGGCAAATACGCTTATGGGCCATCCTAATTATGATGTGGAAAGAGGCCATATACTATTAAACAAAGAGGATGTTTTGCAATACAAGGCAAATGAACGTGCAAAGAAAGGATTATTCTTAGCTTTCCAATATCCCACAGCCGTGCCGGGAGTGACAATGTTTAATTTCTTAAGAACTGCGTATAACGCAGTAAAGGTAAACGGTCATGCTAAAGATAAAAAACAAGAATTGACATCTGTGCTGCAGTTCAGCAAACTGCTTAATGAGAAGCTGAAAATGCTAAAGATGGACGAGTCTTTTGTAAAAAGATATGTAAACGACGGCTTCTCGGGAGGAGAAAAGAAAAGATCGGAAATACTTCAGATGGCCTTATTGGAGCCTAAGTTTGCTGTACTTGATGAAACAGATTCCGGTCTTGATGTGGATGCATTAAGGGTTGTGTCGGAAGGTGTCAATAAGCTTTCAGGTCCAAATCTCGGCGTATTGATAATCACCCATTACCAGAGAATATTAAGATACATCAAACCTGATCATGTGCATGTAATGATTGACGGAAAGATAGTTAAATCTGGAGGACATGATCTGGCAGAAAAACTGGAAGAAGAGGGGTATGATTGGATTATAAAGGAGAGATAAAATGAGTAAAAACCAGGAGGGAATTCTGCAAATAAATGCAGATTACGCAACCAAGTATGGTTTTAACGTTCCTGAGAATTTTGTATTCAAATCAAGAAAAGGCTTAAGCAGGGAAATAGTAGAAAAAATCTCCGAAATGAAAAATGAGCCAAAATGGATGACTGATTTTCGTTTGCGTTCTCTCGATATATTCATGAAAAAATCTATGCCAAAATGGGGGGCGAACTTAGATACAATAAACTTTGATGATATTTATTATTATTTGAAACCGACTGAAGAAAAAGCGAAAAGTTGGGAAGATTTGCCAGAGGAGATTAAGAATACGTTTGACAGGCTGGGTATCCCTGAAGCAGAAAGAAAGTTTTTAGGTGGTGTGGGAGCTCAGTATGAAAGCGAAAATTTGTATCACAGCATCAGAGAAGATCTCGCTAAGAAAGGTGTTATATTTCTTGGCATGGACGATGGCTTAAAAGAATACCCAGAAATTGTGAAAAAATATTTCGGTACTCTAGTGCCGCCTGAAGATAACAAGTTTGCTGCCTTAAACAGTGCTGTTTGGTCCGGCGGATCATTCGTTCTTGTGCCAAAAGGTGTTAAAGTTGACGTGCCTTTACAAGCCTACTTTAGAATCAATGCCGCTAACATGGGACAATTTGAAAGAACGCTGATAATAGCGGAAGAGAATAGCTTCGTGCATTACACCGAGGGGTGTTTTAAAAAAGGTGCTCCCATAAAGACAATATCAGGACCAAAAAATATAGAAGACATCAAAGAGAGGGATATAGTGCTTACTCACACAGGTTCTTATAAAAAAGTTTACAAAATTCAAAAAAGAAAACATAACGGAGTGATGTGTACAATAAACTATTTTGGTGATACAAGACACGAGATAAAAATAACTGGGAGTCATCCTATACTCTCTGTAAGAAGGACAAAGGCAGAATATAAAAATACTGAATGGGAGACAGAGTGGATAGAAGCAAAGAATTTAGAAAAAAGTGATTATGTTGCAATACCTATTGATAGAACAGTTATATCGCAAGACGGAAGATTTTTCTCGGTAAAACTAGGTAGAGGAAGGCATACACCAAAAGTAATTGAGTTTAAAATTGACGCAGACAAAGACTTTTTCAGATTAGTAGGTTACTATATGGCAGAAGGTTCTGTAATTAAAGAAAATTATTTGACATTCACTTTCAATAAAAATGAAAAGGCGTTTATAGAAGATGTAAAAGAATTGTTGGAAAAATTCTTTGGAAAGATGCCTTTAGAAAATGAAGAATACAAAGGTGGTATTTCTCTTGTACTTTGCAGCACACTAGCTGCGAGACTTTTCAAGCAGGAATTTGGCTCTGGAGCAAAAAACAAGTCATTACCCAAATGGTTTATGCTAGAAGCACCAGAAAAACAAGCAGAATTCATAAAAGCTTACTGGAGAGGAGACGGCAGCTTTATTGACAAATATTCATGGGGCAAAAAAAGAATGTTCAGAATAAATACTATCTCAGAAGTTCTTGCAGAGCAAACGAGGGACTTATTGTTAAGATTGAATATTTTTGCATCAATAAATGTTTGGAATAAAAAAGAACCTAGAAGCGATTCATTTGCGATATACATAGACGGTTCTCATTTACATAATTTTGCAAACATTATTGATCATAACATAAATGAAAGTGTTAACAACGCTGGAAAGTTAGTGCTGAAACAAGAATTGGCGTCTTATGCACAGATAACTAATAAATATGCATTTGTTCCAATCAAAGACATAAAAAAAGAAATTGTAAAAGATGTGGAAGTTTACAATTTTAGTGTTGAGGATGATGAATCATATATTGCACATGGAATAGCAGTTCATAATTGCACAGCCCCAGTTTATACAACCGATTCTTTGCATTCTGCAGTGGTTGAAATCATCGCCTTGCCGGGATCAAGAGTCAGATACACAACCATTCAAAACTGGTCTCCAAATGTTTATAATCTCGTCACCAAAAGAGCATTTGCCTATGAGAATGCCACGGTTGAATGGGTTGACTGCAATATAGGATCAAAAATAACGTCCAAATACCCCAGCGTATTTCTTATGGGCAAAGGAGCAAAAGGAGAAATATTGTCTATAGCCTTTGCCGGTAAAGGTCAACATCAAGATGCCGGCGGTAAGGCAGTGCATCTAGCACCTAATACCCAATCTACGATTACTTCAAAATCAATCAGCAAGGACGGGGGAAGAACAACCTATAGGGGATTACTGAAAGTTTATCCCGGATGCAAGAATGTCAAATCCAACGTTCGATGCGATGCTCTTATATTAGACGACAAATCTGCTTCGGACACGATACCATACATGGAAATTAACGAAAAGGATGTAAGCATCGGCCATGAGGCAAGCGTAGGTAAAGTCAGTGATGAGCAATTGTTCTATCTCATGTCACGCGGTCTTAATGAAGCTGAGGCAATGGCAATGATTGTTCGTGGCTTCATCGAACCTATCTCAAAAGAATTACCAATGGAATTTGCGTTAGAGTTAAACCGGCTGATAGAGTTGGAGATGGAAGGATCTGTCGGCTGATCAAAAGAATGTTTTAGCCATTATTTTCATGCTTTCAAAATCATTCTTTATGAATGTCGCATATGCTAAATAAGGAATAGTGCAGCCGCATCTCGAACAATCCATGTCCCCCATTACGCATGGATATTTAATCCTTCCGTCTGAATCAAAGGATATCACCGTTCCCTTTTTCAACATGCAATTCTTCTTGTCACGGGCATTGTCGTCAATCACTTGTTTATAATTCTCAGATAAGAACAATTCTAAATGTTTCTTGCTCATAGAAATAAAATCTTTATACTTTTTTTTCAGTCCAATTAATCCATTAACTATTTTATCTCTCTCACTTGGCTTTATGTATAACGGATCTTTAACTCCTGGCATGGGTGTATGAAAACTGAAAATTATGCCTCTGACATTACTGTGATGCCATTCTTCAAGCAAGTCGGGAATAGAAACCGCGTTTTTAGCGTTAATTACAGCGTGAATAAATATCCTCGCACTGCTTTCTGAGATATTCTTTTTTATTTTCTCATAAATTCCTTTGCCTCTAATAAAATCATGGTATTTCTCTGTGCCGTCAATAGAAACAAAAAAGGCTGTGTTCTCTAGCTTAGGTATTGGCCACGTTCCATTAGTGACGACCCAATTAAATACGAACTCTTTTATGCCTTGTTCCAACAACTCTCTTTTATTTGGAATGAGAGGTTCGCCTCCCACCCACGTGCAGTGGATTATAGTTGGATGCTCTTTTTTTATCCATCTAATTTTTTCAATCCATTGCTCATCTGTTAAAACAGATTGCTGATATTCTTTCATAAAATAATAGCAGTGTTTACATCGTAAATTACATGCATTAGTGATATCAATAGAACATCCTAGAGGTGTGCCTTCCCTATACGGCAATATATAAGGAAACTGAGCTGCTATGCTAAAGATTTTTAGAGAAAGATTCATATTAAATAAATAAGTCCAATGGATTTTAAGAGTTTTTGCCAAATACAGAAAAACAATATAAAACTAACGTGTCTTTCTTTAATTGGATATGACATGAGAAGACAAGTCCTTATGCACAGAATTAGAGCAGACAGATTAGATAGATATGCTCTGCCAGAATGTTATGCAAGTGGTGAAGCAACAACAGAACTTCAAGCAGTATCTCTAAAACAATATGCCAATGGAGCTATGTACATGTTTGGATTGAGACCATATCTATGCAGCTTGGAACTTTATGGATGGGCCAGAATGGTTGAAGTGCAAGTAAATGGTGAATGGATTCATTTGGAAGATCTGTTGCCGATTGGATCTGATAAATGGAAAAAAATTTACGGTCAAGAAGAATATAATCCTGAAGAACTTGTGGATGAGAATGATTACTAAATTTTCCGGTTTCTCCAACCAATATTTAATCATCCAGTAAAAATTGCATAAATCGCTTTTAATATAGTCATATAACCGATTAGCTTGAACACAGCAAAAGGAAATCCTAAACTCAAGAAAAACAGTCCTATGCCCGTGAGCAGATCTGTTAAACCCATCCAATCATAATAGTAACCTAATGCAATACTCGAGATTATTGAGACTATCCCCTTTATAAAAGAATAGTAGATGAAAAATTTGACTATCGCCATGTTCGTGCTTGAAATCAAGAAAAACCCTGCTATCAAATCCAATAAACTCATGAATTTTACTAATAACATGATATTACATCACGCTCAGAATTTTTATTATTTGGTTTAGTCTATTATATACTTGAGATAGTATTAAATTTATTTAAGTTATAACCCTGTTATATTAAAAGGTAATTCGATGAACGAAGAGATAATCAATAAAATTATCGAACCACAATGGATGAAAGAAATAAGAATGGGTGCGTGGAACAAGTTTCAGCAAATTTCAATGCCAACCATAAAGGATGAGGATTGGAAATATACGGATATATCAAGTCTTGATTTGACTAAAATCAATCCTTCTACAATCAATAAGATAATGTTTGAAATAAGCGACAAACTTAAAAAAAGCGGCGTCATCATCACAGACCTCAGGGATGCAATAGAAAATCATGAAGAGTTAGTAAAGAAATATTTTGGCTCTGTTGTGACGCCTGATAAGAAGTTTGATTATCTAAATTTTGCATTCTGGAACAATGGGATATTTATTTATGTGCCTGAAAGCGTGAGTGTGGACATTCCTATAAGAGCAGCATTTTTAACCAAAGACGTTTCAGCTATTTTCACTCACAACCTCATTATTTTAGAACCAAACTCATCTATTAATTTTTATGAGGAATATTCCTCCAATGCATCAGACAAGCAATCGCTACAATCTGGAGTAACAGAAATAATTGTAAAAGAGAATTCACATATAGACTTTGTTTCTATACAAGAATGGAACGACAACTTTTATGATTTTTCAACAAAGAAAGCTATTCTCGAAAGAGATGCAACGATCAACTGGATCTTTGGTTGTTTTGGAGGAAGAGTAACCAAGTGGAATATAAATACAATGCTTAATGGAGAAGGATCACAATCAAGAAATCTCGGCGTATTTTTTGGAACTAAAAAACAGCATTTCGATATATCAACTAATGCCTATCATCTCGTCCCCCACACAACCAACAACATATTGACAAAAGGCGTGTTGAATGACAATGCTACGTCAGTCTATCACGGTTTGATATCAGTTGAAAAAGATGCTCAAAAAACCGATTCGTATCTAGCCGATCACATCCTAGTGTTAAGTGAAAATGCCTTAGCAAACAGCATCCCCGAATTGAAAATAGAAGCAAATGACGTTAGAGCCACTCACGGCGCTACTATAGGCAAAATAGATGAAGAGCAGTTATTCTATTTAACATCGAGAGGATTAAGCAGAAATGAGGCCGAGCTACTGATTGTCAAAGGATTTTTTGAGCCCGTAATACAAAAAATACCGATGGAAGATATTAGAGATAAAATACAGAAAATAATAGAAGGGAAAATGAATGTTTGACGTAAAAAAAATAAGAAAGGATTTTCCTATTTTAAAAAGAAAAATCCATGGCAAGAAGCTGGTTTATCTGGATAACGCTGCTACCAGTCAAAAACCTAAGCAAGTTATTCAAGCAATAAAAGATTTTTATGAGAAACATAATGCGAATATCCATCGTGGCGTTTACGTGCTATCAGAAGAATCATCACAAATGTATGAAGATGCATACGAGAAGGTTGCCAAATTTATAAATGCAGATGGAATGGAAGAAATCGTTCTTGTCAGAAATACAAACGAGGCAGTGAATATTATTCTTTATTCTTGGGCGTGGAACAATCTGAAGAAAGGAGATGAAATAATCACCACAATGATGGAACATCATGCAAATATAGTACCGTGGCAGATGCTCCAAAAAAAAGGAGTAAAACTAAAATTTGTAGATATTAATGATAACGGCACATTAAAAATGGAAGAATTTGATAAATTAGTTACAAATAAAACAAAACTCGTAGCAGTTGTGCATGTATCAAATGTTGTAGGAACAATAAACCCCATTAAAAAAATAGGAAAAATGGCACATGATCACGATGCTAAACTTTTAGTGGATGCAGCACAGTCAGTTCCTCACATGCCTGTCGATGTGAAAGAAATAGACTGCGATTTTCTTGCGTTCTCAGGGCATAAAATGCTTGCACCAACAGGAACGGGTGCGTTATTCGTTAAAAAGGAAATATTAGAGAACATGCAGCCATTCATGAGAGGAAGTGCAATGATAAAAGAGGTTTATTTACATGAAGCCAAATGGAATGATCTGCCGTGGAGGTTTGAAGCAGGCACGCCGAGCATAGCGGATAATATAGCATTTGCAACGGCCATTGACTATCTGAAAAAAATAGGGATGAGAAATGTAAGGGAGCATGAGAAGCAGTTAACGAAATATGCATTGAAGAGAATGGGTGAGATAAAACAACTGAAAATATACGGACCGTTAGATGCAGATAAAAGAGGTGGTGTTATTGCTTTTACGCTAGGTGATATTCATCCTCATGATCTATCGACGGTGCTGGACGACTTTGGCATAGCAACAAGAAGTGGCCACCACTGTGCGATGCCTTTACACAATAGATTAAAATTAGCGGCCTCTACTCGAGCTAGTTTCTATATCTATAATACAAAGGAAGAAATCGACTATTTTATCGACGCTCTGAATAAAGCAGCAAAGGTGTTCCGATTATGAATGCTGACATGTATGGTGAAATAATTTTGGATTATTATAGAAATCCTCTGAATTTCGGAAAATTAGAAAATCCCAATATAGTTTCTAGAGATGCTAATCCGCTGTGCGGCGATATTATTGAGATGCAATTGAAAGTAGATAAAAATAAAATTGTTGATATTAAATTCAACGGCCAAGGATGCGCTATTAGCAGAGCATCTGCAGATCG
>CAYJTF010000030.1:2711-10309 GCA_964373165.1 uncultured archaeon | reverse complement strand
GATCTAATAAATGATAGTTGATACTTCCTGTAAAAACTATTTTATCTTCAGGAAATGGATGAAAATGTCCTCCTCTTGGAGCATCTTTTGTATACGTTTCTATGCTTACAATTTCTTTTCCATTATTTTCAATAGCAAATATTTGTCCTCTAGAGTCTTCGTGTATTAGTTTAATATTTAGTTTTGAAATTTCGTCCATTATCATATTATAGAACATTTAGGAATAAATCAGCTTATTGTCTTAATGTTCGTAGAAATCCTGCAAATGTTTCATATACATTCAGACATTTTGCATAATCTGTTTCAACAATTTCCATAACTATTGGCATATCTCTTCCGAGGTGTTTTAAAGGATCTACCACATCTCTATAAAGAACTAAACTTCCCTTTTCTGGTACTATACCTTCCCAGTAAGTGACCATACCATCAGCCCCTTTATATTGAACAGCATCATTTAAATGAACTTCTACAACTGCTATTCCTAAATTTCTCAGGGCGTCTGAAGTGGTTGGCTGATCAACTAAATCGTCATCAAAAAGACCATATACCTTTCCTCCCAGTTCTTTATCATTATTTCTAGTAGCTAATAAGCCCTGAATAGTTGCGCGTGTTATTGCATAATGGGCTGTATCAAATGCGATTGGTAGTTGGGCGTCTCTTAACTGTAAAAGTTGGGCGTATGTTGCTAATAACGGGCAATATATCACACCTTCGTTCTTTTCATCAGTAGCCGGATAAGGCTTGTTTTCTAGAGCAAAACGTACTGAGCTCTAGAATATGCAGGAAGAACATTTTTCTTGAGGGTTAATTTCATAACTTTCTGATATAGAGACAGCGATTTAAAACTATTTTTATGTTCTGTAGTAACTAAATTCTATTTTTCTGCTACTTTACAAACAATGCCAACATCCCAAACACCATCTGTCAGTTGCTTATCCATTTCCATGAACGGGAATATAGAAAGAACTTTGAATCCACACTCTTCTAACAAATGCTTCATCTCATCGGGAAAATAAAACCTGCATGAATGAAATTCGTCAAACTGATCTACTAGTTTATTGCCCTCTAGCACGAGACAGTTGTATTTCACTTCATATAGATGCTTTAGCTTATTCAGCTTCATCTGTTTGTGTCTGATCATTTTTATTTTGCCGTTATCAATTGTTTTTACTCTTTCAGGAGAATAAGATTCCAATAAGGGAAAACCATTTAGAAAATCAAATATGAAAAGCCCATCTTTTTTCAAGTGATTTTTTATATTTGTTAAAGCCAGCTTCATCTCATTGTATGTTGTTATATAATTTATTGCTTCAAACATGCATAATGCCACGTCAAATTTATCATTCAGTTTAAAATCCTGCATTCTCATCTCAAAAAATTTAGGATTTAATTGCAGTTCAGCAGCTTTCTCTCTTGCAATTTTTAGTTGGCTGTCTGATAAATCTATACCAGTTACATCAAATCCTCTTTTAGCAAAAATCAATGAATGCCTTCCAGTGCCGCATGCCATATCCAGAATTTTTTTCGGCTTTTTGTTTGAGAACTCGCTTATTAACTGTTCAACAAAACTGCATTCAGATTCCGTGTCTTTGTCGTTATATATTATATCATAATACCTCGCATATCTGTCTTCAAAACTACCAGACATTCACTCGCCTTTGTTTTGTATATCTTTTATTGCTTCACAAACGGTCTTAATCTCATCTTCTGTTAAACCAAGACCCGAAGGTAAATACAATCCTTTTCTTGACAGTTCATCTGCTATCGGATATTTTTCGTTTTTGAATAGGCCTAATTTAGTAAAGGCTGGCTGTCTACTAATAGGAATGAAAAACATTCTCGTCTCTATGCCTCTCTTCTCCAACCTTTCCATTAGTTTCTCTCTGCTAACACCGAAATCATCTTCTACTAACATGCCATACATCCAGAATACATTTTTCGCCCAAGGTTTTTCTGGCGGTAGCGTGATGCCTGACACATCTTTTAAGAGAGAATTATATAGTCTTCCCATTCTTCTTTTGATTTCCACATGCTGATCAAACTTCTCTAATTGAGCTGCGCCAATTGCCGCATGAATGTTGCTTAGCCTATAATTAAAACCTATTTCATCATGAAGGTAAACACGTCCTTTGCCCCTAGGAAATGCTAAATCTTTGAGAAAACTCGCTCTCTCTGCAAACTTGTCGTCATTTGTTACAACTATTCCACCTTCGCCCGTTGTAATGATCTTATTTGCGTAAAAGCTAAAGCAGCCAGCATCCCCTAAACATCCAACTATTTTCCCTTTATATTCAGCACCGTGTGCCTCTGCAGCATCTTCAATAACCTTCAGATTATGATCTTCAGCCAGTTCAAGAATAGGATCCATATCAACCGGATGTCCATAAGTATGCACAGGCATTATTGCCTTAGTCTTCTTTGTAATTTTTTCTTGTATTTTTGAGACATCCATATTCCACGTCTCTAATTCAGAATCAACAAGAACCGGCTTAGCTCCGGCATACGCGGTTGAAAAAGCAGTAGAAATCATCGTGAATGATGGTATAATGACTTCGTCACCCCTCTTTATTCCGCAAGCTTCCACGGCTAAATGTAAAGCTGTTGTGCCGTTGGTTGTAGTGATGCCGTGCTTGGCATTAACAAGTTTTGCAAACCCCCTTTCAAACTCATCAATAAACCTTCCTTTCGATGATATCCAATTAGTCTTTAAACATTCCATCACATTTTCCATTTCTTTATTTCCAATAACAGGCTCACAAACTCTAATCATGTTTACCATCAAATTTTATTTTATCTTCTGTCACACCGCCGTAAGGTCCTTGTTTTATCTCAAAAAACTTGCAATCATCTAATGCTTTGAAGCCGTGGCCACCGTCTACGAGCAGAATAGTATCGTCTGGATGCAGGACAGTGCTTGCAACTTTCTGCCCATTGTCATCATAAAAATTTGCTTCCAATCTGCCTGATTGAATGTGAAGCATTTCCTGAATAGATGTTATTACTTTTTGTGTTTCTAAATGTTTATGTGGAACAACTTCAGCTCCAACTTTTTTAAAATGCGCTCCCAGTTGCAATGGGAAATGTTCGGGCGTAAAAAATTTAGATCCCTCCAGTTGCAAATTACTTCTAAGAATTATTGCGAAAATCTTATCACCAACTTCAATTTTCTCCACAGACATTGTTTATTATTAGTTCTAGTTTTATTAAATTAATTTCGAGTTTTTTGTCTATTATTTATCCAATTTGAATTTCAAAGAAATTATTTTGTGCTCGTCAGGATAATGCGCAGCATCCCAAGGGAATCTTTTTCCGTCTTGCCAGTCTTTCCACCTCTTCAAGTCTTCTTTCGTCATGATCTCAACTAATTTTTTAAACTTCGTCTTCGGTTCCCACCCAATTTTTTCCTTTGCCTTTGAATAATCACCAAGCAGGTGATCAGTTTCTAATGGCCTAATAAATCTGTCATCTGTTTTAACATGTTCCCGCCAATCTAAGCCAACTGCATCAAACGCATGTTCTACAAATTCTTTAACAGTATGCGTTTCATTTGTTGCAATGACATAATCATCCGGCTCTTTTTGTTGGAGCATTCTCCACATTGATTCCACGTATTCCGGTGCATACCCCCAATCCCTTTTCGATTCTAGATTGCCCAATCTCAATTCCTTTTCAACCCCTAAAGCGATTTTAGCAACAGAATTTGAAATTTTTCGAGTTACAAACTCTAATCCCCTTAATGGAGACTCATGATTGAATAGTATGCCATTGCAAGCGAACATGTTGAATGCAGATCTATAAATTCTAGTCATCCAGAACCCGTACAATTTTGCAACAGCATAAGGGTTCGCTGGCTCAAACGGACTATTCTCATTTAACGTATATTTTCTGTTAGCACCATATAATTCGCTTGTTGATGCCTGGTAAAATTTTATATTCGGATTAAGATTTCTCACAGATTCTAATATTCTTGCAACACCCAGACCAGTTATCGCGCCTGTGCCTACAGGTTGCTCGAATGAAGCGCCGACAAAACTCTGCGCAGCTAAATGATAAACCTCATCAGGATCAGAAAATTTGACAGCTTCTAACAGCGAAGCGGAATCCAGCAAGTCAGCAGGAATTAAATTAATTTTTTCGAAAATATCAAAGTGTTGCAGCCGCCAGAAGTTGGGCGTTGACACTCTTCTATACGTGCCAAAAACTTCATAATTTTTGTCTAAAAGAAACTTTGCTAGATATGCTCCATCTTGTCCTGTGATTCCAGTTATCAATGCTTTCTTCATTTAATTATCTCCTTCTAAGAATATTGTTTATTTTTGATTTTATAGAAAGAAATATGTTTTTCAATTTATATTTCAATTCAATCTTTCCGTAATATTTAAAGTGCCAAATAGAGTCTAAGATTTCTTCTGAATATAGTATGATGCATAAAACGCCGAGAATGAGGATTGCAACAGACAGTCTTATATTCAATCCTGGAAGATCGAATTTGTTATAATATAAATAAGTGTAAAACACGAGAGAAAAGGCTATCAAAGTAAAAAATGTATGCAGGACAAATTCTCTTATATCTTTAGTCTTCATTAAGGATCTTTTTCTCAAATTAATTTTTTTATATACTTAATAATGTTATGAAAAAAATAAATCTTGGTGTCATTAGCTATGCAATCTTCTTCCTTCTTACAATAATAATTCTTTGGGATCTGTTGCTTCCAGGGTATATATTAACATTGGATATGGTGTTTGGACCGCAAGTGCTACCTAAAGATTTTCCTTTTTATATAAATAGTCCTCCAACTCCTGACATTCCCATGAGACTAATGATGTATCTGCTGAATTTATTCATGCCCGTCTGGATGATACAGAAAATTATTCTATTCTTTATCATCTTTCTCTCTGGCGTTCTTGCTTATAATTTATGTCCCAGTAAACAAAAGATAGGAAAGCTCTATGCAGGTATCCTCTACATGATAAATCCTTTTGTGTTTGTGAGATTTCTTGCAGGGCATTTAGACATACTGATTGGATATGCTTTTTTGCCGTTGTTGGTGAAGTTGGCAATGGAATATGAGGATAATAGAGTAAAAAAAATGATTCAGATAGGCCTAGTACTAAGCATCATTAGCATATCCTATCACCTCCTTATGCTGTCACTTCTTTTCTTGTCAATAATATTTATAGCACAATATATCAGCTCGAAAAAAATAGATACGCTCAAAAATTTGGTAAAAATATTATCAATCTACTTTTTGCTGAATTCGTATTGGATACTGCCTTTCATACTGAATACAGAATCAAAAACCCACACGTTTGCTTCTTGGATAAGCGGCCAGGACATCGGACTTTTCACACCCAAAGGAGCAACTAACTTCAACGTCCTCTTTAACGTGGGTTCAATGCATGGATTTTGGAGAAGTGCCTATGATTATGCCAAGTTCCATCTGCCGTTCTGGTATGTATTATATTTTGTCATATTGTTTTTATCTATTCACGGCTTTCTGATAATAAAGAACGATAAAAGACTCAGGTTAATCTCGTGGCTGTTCGTCATATTTTCTGTCATATTGCTGATCTTCGCAACAGGCACATCCCTTCCATCATTCTCCAAAATATTCACATTCTTTTTTGAAAAATTCCCTCTGTTTAGAGGTTTTAGAGAACCTCACAAATTACTTTCAGTTGTAGTGTTAATGTATTCATTCTTTGGTGGTGTTGCAGTGGGAGACTTTTCCAAAGAAATCAAAACTCAAAAATTGAGGAAAAGTCTGCTATCGTTAATAATTGTTGCTATTTTCTTCTCAACGCCTTTAATATATTCTTACACAATGCTGTTTGGTTTTAAAAATCAGTTGGGGGTTTCTCAGTATCCTGAAGAATGGGAAAGAGCTGAAGAAGTGATGAAGAGAGACGATAGTGATTTCAATATTTTATTTTTGCCTTGGCATATGTACATGGACTTTAATTTTAATCCAAAACAAAGAATAGCAAATCCAGCAAATGCTTTCTTTTCAAAACCTGTTATAAGCGGAGATAATATAGAAGCGGGAGGAATATATTCTCAGTCGAACAATCCAACTTCCAGATATATCGAGTTCTTGTTATTCAATAAAAATAGAATCAAAAATTTCGGTAGTCTCGTCTCGCACCTTAATGTGAAATATATAATATTAGCAAAACAAGCCGATTGGCTACAGTATAACTTTCTCTTTAATCAAACAGATTTGCAATTAATCGAGGAAAGTGATCAGCTAGTTCTCTTTAAAAACAATATTAATACCACAAAAATTTATTCGGCAAATAAGATAATTTTTGTTGACGGAGAAGATTTTTTTAAGGCATTTGATAATAGCAACTCGACCAGAACTGTTTACTTGAGTAAAGGCCTGTGGAAAAATTATTCTTTGCCTACTTTGCAATCTAATAGAGTTTCATTTTCAAAGAATTCTGCTATAAGCTATGAACTTAGCGGTGGAAGCGGACTGGTTGTTCTTACCGATCTTTATTCAGAAGGTTGGGTGTTGGATGGGCAAAAACCTGTCAGGACGTTTATGGGAACCAACCTCTTTATTTCGAAAAATCCAAATAAACTCTACTTCTCCAGATTTAACTATTATATAATTGGATATTTGGCTTCACTTGGAACATTTATTTTCATTCTTGTCATGTATTTCAAGAAAGATCAGAAAGTGGCTAAGAGGAAATAGCATATTGCAAATACTATGATGTTTTGCACTATAGTTAGTATTGCTGTTTCTTTTATTTTTGCAACAGCAGCATAATAAGATCCCATAATATTGGAATACCCCAATATCAGACCGGAGATGACTATCACCTTGAACATAGTCAATCCCGGCAGATATTTCGGTGCGAATATCTCCATGAACAGTTTTGAAAATAGTAATACTCCTGTAGTTCCTATAACGACAACAACAGTATATATAATAAAGGCTCTAGTTAAACTTTTTTTCACTTCTGAGTGTTTTTTCTGTCCATTTAATCTAGAAACTTTCGGGAACAAAACAGCACCCAAAGTTGAGGATACAGACGATCCCGCAAAATAGAACATAAACGCAAAGGAGAAGTAACCAATTAATTCTTGAGGGAAGAATATGCTTAGTATAGGTGTTATGCTAAAACCTATTTGAGATGGTATACTAATTAAATACATGGGCATTGAGTAGTTTAAAAATATTTTATTCGGGTTGAACCCCTTGATGTTCATTAACAGCTTTTGTTTTAAAATAAAAGGCAAACAAATGATTGATCCGATGAGAATGGATATGGCATATGCCAATACCGTATGGAACGGTGTGAAGAAATACGCTGAAAAAAATCCCAAAACACCGAAAATAATAGAAGGCACCACTAATGATAGAGAAAGCAGAGTGAAATTTTCATATCCGCTTACAATTGATTTCAGAAACACGAAAAAATAGCAAAAAACAATAAATATGCCAGCTATTGTCAATGGCTCTAGTTCTGGGTTGTGTAAAAACAAAGTTGTGATTTGCGTTTTGAAAATAAACAGGACTGATATTAATGCGAAAAACAAGATCAGACGCAGTTTAACAAACCATAATATCATGGGACCTATTTTA
>CAYJTF010000030.1:0-2701 GCA_964373165.1 uncultured archaeon | reverse complement strand
TTTATTCTTTTTACTGCCTCTGAATTCCGCTATAAATTTAGGAAGTGTATACATAATGCCAACATCCAATAACCCACCCAACAACGAAAAGAGATAGAGAGTTGTTTTAAAGCTTCCAAATAAGCTGGGTTCGAACATTCTTGATAGTAACAAGTTAATTAGAAACAAAACGCCATTTGACAGTGTGCTTGCGAAAAAAAGAACAGTGCTATCTTTTATGAAAACTTTATCTTGAAAAGTGTTTTTTATGAATTTGTTTATCATCACTCATATTATTATTATTTATCATTAAAGAGCGTTTAACGTAATCTTCTATGATATAGAAACAAATTTCTCATGCAAATATTTTTATAGTATAAGCCCCAATCTATATTATTGACATCTGCAATGTCATTAAAGTGAATTCGATGACTTACTCAGTATTTCATAAAAATAAATCTAGCTTAAAAAAAAGATTTACTTCAGTTTTTACTACTCTTGCTATTATAGTATTGTTAATAATGGCTGGACCTGTATTGAGTGTCGTTGTTGATGTATCTACTGATTCTACGTATTATAAAAACGGTGCTGAAAATGTTACCTTCATTGCGGATGTAGACATAGAAACGGATGAGAGAATACCCGTTCAAAATCTAACTTTATTCATTACGGGTCCGACCAACAAAACTTGTATATTTGCTACTTCGGGTCAAGCAGTCAGTGGTTGCGGCAACCTGACAATTACGCCAGTAAATGTTATAGGATTTGGCTATGCCGATGATACTAGTTTTGAAATGTTCGGATATGGATACGGTTATGGAGCATCGGGCTATGGTACAGAAAACCAAACATATGGATATGGATATGGTTACGGATATGCGACAGGATATGATTCTTCAGGCAGCGGAGGCGAATTAAGATATAATATTACTTGGAATATAACTGCTGAAGGAGCAGGTGAAGGGGACTATACTGCTGACATGGATGCATTTGCACAAAGCGGTTATAACTTCAGAATATATAAAGATCAAACATCAGGATCATTTGTAATTGATCAGACTGCCCCATCAATTTCAAGTTTTAGCGTTAGTCCGTCATCGCCGTTGCTGTTGCAGAGCGTTTCCATATCTGCAAGTGTTTCAGATTCATTGTCAGGAGTGAATACAAAGACAGTTAAAGTTACTAAATCCAGCGGTAGTTCAACATCAGCAAGCTTCTCAAGTCCTTATACATATACAGGCACGTCAGTAACAGGTAATTATCACGTTGAAATACTTGCAACAGATATCGCAGGTAATCAAGCCAATTTAACAACTACAAACGCATTCAGTGTCGATACAGGTACGTCATCAGGAACGACAGGTGGTGGAAGCGCAGCGGGTGCGACAGGCTTAGGCACAACAGCTGTCAGCGCATCCTACGTTTCATTAGTGTCCAATGTCAGATCAGGCAAGGCAACAACAATTTCATTCAGTGATCAAGCAGCAAAAGATACAGGTGTCAGTGAGATTGAAATATTGACGACGAAAGATGCGCAAACAGTTCAAGTTAAAGTGACAAAGGTCAGCGAACCCACAGGAATAACTGTTAAAGTCGGTGGAAAGGTATTCGGATATTTGGAGATTAAATCGAGTGGCATAGACGATTCTTCTCTAAGTAAAGTAAAAATAAAATTCCAAGTTCCAAAAACATGGCTCGCAGAAAATGGAGTATCAGCAGATCAAGTAGCATTGAGCAGATATGCGGACAATGTATGGAACGAATTATCAACATCAAAATTGAGTGAGGATAATGGATATGTTTACTTTGAAAGTGAATCGTCTGGTCTATCTGTATTTGCAGTTACAACTAAAGCTGCTGTGACGACACCAACTCAACCAGTTCCAACCACGACAGTTCCAACGACACCAACTCAACCAGTTCCAACCACGACAGTTAAGAAACCATTAGAGTTGCCGCCAATCATAAGGAAGCCAGGCAAGACATGGGCCACGTTGCTCTTAGGAATCTTGCTAGTAGTTTTATTAGTATTGGTTGCAAAAGCATTTCATACAAAACAGCAAAAACCGATGGTTTACAACACCACACTTTAAATCATTTAATTTCTTTTTTTCTTCATGACATATGTTAAAGCAAGCAAAGAACTATCATTATTGTTTCAATGTTTAATCGGCGTGTTCATCGTTTTCACAATCACATTTCTTACAGCATATTTCAGCGAAGAGAAGAAAGTGGTTGTTGAAATAAATAGTATAGGAGAAGCGTACATTGAATTGCTTATACTAATAATAATTTGGGTTATGCTTTTGCATTTTGTTTATATCAACGTTATTGATTACTTAAAAGTGAGAACGAAAGAAGAACGAATGTGACAATTTCACTTATTTTCAATAGAAAATATTTTTATTCTAGAAATACAAAATTAATGTATTACTTTCATCTAGGTCCGTAATAATGAATAAAAAAATTGGCGCATTGTTTTTACTAACAACATTATTGGGTATTGTGTTTTCCTTTAATTTGGTTGCTGCGCCTACATGCTTCGATCATAACGGAAATCAGGCTAATTGTGAATCTGCTGCGGGTTGTGTTTGGTCCCCTGAAGAAACAGATCCCTTCTGTGAAGATCCTGTAGGATGTTGCATCAATGGTGGTTTTACAGGTGGTTGCTGGAGTTTGGATGGAAACCAAGCAGGATGCAATGCAGATTCAAGTTGCCAAT
>CAYJTF010000029.1:0-11548 GCA_964373165.1 uncultured archaeon | reverse complement strand
ACGGTCTTTCCATCTCTATTTTGGATTTTAGCTGTTTTATCTCCCAGCCTATACGTTAATAAGTAATCAACAGTCTTGCCATCTATTTCAAAAGCAATATAAACTTGCACTCCGCTATTTGGATCTCCTTGTTCTACTTGAGTAAAATATGTTTGGGTGTTATAATCTGAAGGACTGAAACCACATTTTCCTTCAATTTCTTCTCTATTTAGATATTTACCATCAGGAGATCCAGTACTTATTCTTTGAGAATTTTCATAAACAACCGTGGCAAGAACAGATTGCATTGTTGGATCTGGTATTCGTAATGTAGGTGTGATAGTAGGCATGACAGTACTTTCACCACAAGCAGCTAGTGCTAGAGCTAAAAGTAATGAATACATTTTCTTCATATTATCAGGCAGATATTCTAAAGTATGACAAAGGATTTAAATACAATCTATAGCTTTTTGCAGAAATATTCAACCGTTCTATAGTAGTTGCTAATCGCCATCAGCAGAAGCCTTCTTATAGTTTTCCTGTCTTTTCCCGATCTTAAATTCATCATATCTTCTATTACTGGTTCGCCGTTCTTTCTAATTACATCAGGAACTTTCATATTAACCATATTTTTTAATTCAAGATATCTTTTATTCTGGAACATTTTGAAAGTTATCCACGTCATATTCAATCCTATATATGCTAAAAACGCATCATCCAACACATGTTTTTTATCCTTTTTTAGATCATTTAAAATCCCGTTTTCTGTATAAAGTATTTTATTAGCATTTTCCAAGACAACTTTATAATTTTCATAGAGCTGATTGTCAAATCCAAAGGCCATGACACGGGAGTTGGCCAGTATATCTTTTATAAGCAGCGTCATTGTCGAGCCTACTCTTGTAAATGATACCAATAATCTTTCAATTGTAAACGGCCTTTTCGGTTTATGTCTGTCTAACAAATAAAAAATTCTGTCTGCAGCGTTTTCCATTTCTTCATTCAGTATATCTTCTATTCCGTCTTGTTTATTCAACAAGTGCATCAGTTCATGTGCAAATAGACCGGATATAGCTTGAATATTGTTCGTTCGAAATATTTCTTCATTCGCATTTAACATTATAATGGGTGACTCCCCCTTCTCCCAGTATGAAAAGTTAGGCTTGTTGCCGCATACCCATTCTCTCATCTCACCGTGTCTCTTTATTTTTAATTTTTTTCCCGAATTAAGAATAATTTTGCAAATAGCGATAGGATTTGTAGTAACGTAAACATCCAATTTTTTCAATCCCTTTACATGGGCCCTTTTTTCAAATTCCTTTATTACGTTAGATATGGCAATCGATACGATGCCCTTTTGCTTGCCCTTGACATCTATGTGTTTTATCACCTGGAGCATAATAGAATATGGAATATATTTAATAAAACATTTTATTTTGCACCTACGGAAATTCGTTTAAGGATTCTTGCTTAAATTTTCTGCAGAGAGATAACATGAGCCCAGAGCTAACAGAAGAAATGCTTCTATCCATGAAACCAGATGATCTGAAATCAGTTTTAGTGATTTATGCATATGGTATGACGTGTCCTCGAACAACAATTGACAGGTTAAGAGGATATGATATAGGGGATGTGTATGTCTTTGAAATAATTCATAACTACTATTTGGCTATTTCTGGACCCGCGTTTCCCCAAGCAAGAGAAGTCATATTGGAAGTAGATAGAGAGGGTTATGATAAAATTAAAAGGCAAATGAGATCAATCGTAGAGTATAACCCAATAAAACCACATATGATAATCAGGGATATTTTGTCCCGATAGACTTGCACCGATAGAAAGTGATTTATAAGTAACAATTGTATAATATTGTTGAGTCAAATGGCTGGCGAAAACGTTTGGACTTTCGAAGTCCGCTAAAAGAATATTATTAGTTTTGTCCAGTTCTAATTCTCGTGGTATAAATCAAAAGGAAATTAGAAATAGAACAGGCTTATCAGTTAGGAATATTAAATATTGCCTTTCTTTTCTTAAACAAAGGGATATTGTTCTTGAAAATCTTGTTTTTGGGGACATGAGATGTAAAACCTATAAATTGAGAGGCGAGTCAGGATGACTGGTGAACTAGTTTGGAAAGGAAGAGAAGAAACGGATAGTAGGAATTGTAGGAGGATTGGGACCAGAAACTACATCCCAATTTTATTTAAAACTCATAGAGCTGGCTAGAAAATATGACGATTCATACCCATCCTTGATCATAGATAACGTGGCATTTCCATTCCGTTTAGAAAGAGAAATAATAATACACTCAAAAAACGAACAGGATATATTGCCTTTCATAAAAGATTGCATTCTTCGGCTAAACAAGGCAGGCGCAAATTATATAGTGATACCTTGCAATACTGTTCATGTTTTCATAGAAGATTTCAGAAAATTCTCGTCTGTTCCTGTTATTAGCATAGTCGAAGAATCTGTAAAGGATATAATCTCCCATAATTTTAAAAATGTAGGAATACTAGGCACGACAAAAACAATAGAAAGTGGAATTTATCAGAAAGAATTGAAAAGGAATGGGATAAAATTCACAGTACCGCCAACTAAAAGACAAAGAATGCTCTCTTCATTGATAGTAGATATACTTGAGGGCAAGAAAGACCGTGATTCGATAGAGCGGATAGGCAACGAATTAATTTCACAGGGTCCTGATTGTCTTCTTCTTGCATGTACCGAATTACAGCTTGTAATGCCCGAAATAGACTTTAATGTCAGCGTTTTGGACACAACAGATATTTTGATCAAAAAAACCTTTGAAATTCTGAAAGGATGATCTTATGTCGAGTTTCTTATATGGTTTAGTACCATTAATGGCAGAAAAAATCAGTAGGTTACCACTAAGACCAGCGGGAGAATTACCCGGTTTGTATAATGAAAGTTTAATTATTAGAAGAGGGCATTTAATAGGTTATATACCATTCTATTCAGATGCGACAATACTTACCTGCATGTGTTTTGAAAGTGGTGGTATTGGATTGTCTGTTTACCCGTCTTTAGAAATAGCAGATTCGTTGAAAAATATCCATCCAGTTAGATTTCTCATACCTACATATGAATATGAGACCTACAATTTGTTACCAGTTGAAGATATAAAAAGAAATGAGAGGGGAGCAAGAAAGTTACTTAATAGCAGAGGATTTGAAGTAATAGACGTTTCAGAAGAACCTTATATGTCTAGAAGATTGGGAATGTTTTCGAGAATATTGCCTTTCATGAAATATGGAAATCCTCTAAATGCTTATCCTCTTGGAGATGGGCATCTCCAACTTTCATTAGGAATTCTAGAAATAGCAGATATCTTTCTGTGTATAGAAGATCATGGAAATACTGTTGTGGTATCTGATGAGGGATGTGCCGGTCCTGTAATAACAGCTAAAAGAATTGCAAAATATCTTGGATACAGAAGTGAAAATTTAGGAGCGTTAGCATACTGTGAAGCTGTGAGTTTGGACGGAAAAAGTACAATGTATGCTGCTAGTGAAACAAATAAACTTCATTTAATGAGTGATGATCCTGATAAAATAATACATTCAATTACAACTGGCGGTAGAACAAAAGAAGAGCATGAGTCACAAGGCGGTAAGCCATATCAGTGTCCAGTACAAGTAGTGCATTCTATGATCGCATGTGATGATGCGGTACCAGCTACTTGTGCTGAAAGATGTATGAGAGGTACTCTTGGATGTACAGGTCATAAATCACTGGTTATGGAAGAGTATGAACTCTTTATTCGAGGAACGGAGAGAAGGCCATGAGAAAAATAGAAGAATTTAGTTATGCATTCGAAGAAAAAAAACCTGTAATTACTATAAATCCAGGTGAAATAATAAAGCTCAGAATAGAAGACTGTTTTTCGGGAATGATTAAAAAGAAATCTGACTGGCCAAACGAGAAAATAATGAAATACGCTAATCCCTGCACGGGTCCTATTTATGTAAATGGGGCAGAACCGGGAATGAGCTTATCCGTGGATATATTAGATATAAAAGTAGGTCATAAAGGGACGAATATAGCAAAAGATTGGGGGATGCTCAACGGTCGTGTATCTGGAATAAAGATAATGAAGATTGAAAAAAAGAAGCTCGTACTCAACGACAGAATAAGAATACAAATAGATCCCATGATAGGATGTATAGGCACCGCACCGAAAAATCCTGTTTCAACATTAAAAGCAGGTTATTTTGGAGGTAACATGGACATAAATCTCGTTAGAAAAGGAAGCACTGTTTATTTACCCGTATTTGTTCCGGGTGGACTGCTATATATTGGAGATTTGCACGCATTAATGGGTGAGAGTGAACCCACGCTTTGTGCTATAGAAACTTATGGCGAGGTTTCAATTAAAATAAATTTGATCCCGCAAAAAATTTTACGACCGAGAATAGAAACAAAAGAGGAATTTGCGACAGTTGCTATAGAAAAGTATATGGAAACCGCCACCAAGACTGCTGTAAATGATATGTTCGATTTTTTAGTATATGAAATAGGTATTGATAAAATGGATGCTCATGTCTTGATAAGTGCGGCCTGTAATGTGAGGTTGGGTGTGCATGATGAAGTCGTGGCAATTGCTTTAATTAAAAAGGATATCATAAAAAATTATATAAGAAGTGATTAAATGCAGCTATCAATTAACCAGAATTTAAAGTCTGCCTATCCCGACTTAAAGGTTTCAATTTTTAAAGCCAAAACAAAAAGCAAGTTGGAATTAAATCAGGATCTAATTACAAAAAAGGGAGAACTAGAAAACATGATAAGGGAGAACTATAAAGATACAGAAAGATTAGATAGAATAATAAAATATAATGCATTTTATAATAAGTTCAGCTCAAGAGTGCCGATGGAATTTCAAATAAAATCTGTTATAGGAAACAAGGAAATCCCACTTGTGAGTCCTGTCGTCACTTGTATGTTTATGGCCGAATTGAAAAATATAATTCTAACGGCCGGTCATGATATGGATAAGCTTGGAGAAAAAATAGAAGTTTCTTGCTCAGATGGCACAGAGGAGTATGTAAAAATAAATTGTAAACAGCAAAAACTAAAAAAAGGCGACATATTTGCTTCTGATAATAATGGAATAATATCTAGTGTATTTTATGGTCCTGACTTAAGAACAAAGATTACAGACGGAACAAAAAAATTTATGTTTATGTGTTACTGTCCATTTAATGTATCAGACAACGATATCAGAGATCATATGCAGGATATTATTGATTACTTGAAAATTTTGGGAGAAAATAAACTAGATTTTGGCGATATTGAAGTTTTTAACGTAAAAAAATAATAGTATAGATGATTATATGACAGATAAATTTATTGTCACACCATGGGAAGTTAAAGGAAATATAGACTATAACAAATTAATAAAACAATTTGGTGTCCAACATCTTGATAATAAGCTATTAGAAAGAATGAAGAAACACACAGGAGAGGTGCATCATTTTTTAAGAAGAGGTGTTTTCTTCGCTCATATGTATTTTGATGTAATTTTAAATGATTTAGAGAAAGGTAAGAAATTTTATTTATACACCGGAAGAGCACCATCAGGCCCTGTTCATATAGGTCATTTGGTTCCGTGGATATTTACAAAATGGCTTCAGGATAAGTTTAAAGCAACACTATTGTTTGAAATTCCGGATGAGGAAAAGTTTCTGTTCAAAGATAATTTTTCGATGGATGATGCTAAAAAATGGGCATATGAAAATATATTGGATATAATTGCTCTGGGTTTTGATCCGAAAAGAACGAAGATATTCCTGAATACTGAGTACGCTAAAACTCTCTATAAAAACGCATGTTTTGTGGCGAAAAAAATTACTGTTTCGACTGCCAAATCAACATTCGGCTTTACAGACTCTAATAATATTGGAGAGTATTTTTACACATCTATGCAATCCGTTCCTGCATTTTTGCCAACAATTCTAGAGAAAAAAGAAACGCACTGCTTAATTCCATGCGCGATAGATCAAGATGTTCACTTCAGACTGACGAGAGACGTTGCCATATCTTTGGGTTATCCAAAACCTGCAACGTTGCTTTGCAGGTTTCTGCCAGGTCTACAAGGCATAGAACATGAAGGTAAGATGTCGTCATCTGAATCACATACCGCAATTTTTACTGTCGACAATCCCAAACAAGTGTATGATAAAGTAATGAAGTACGCTTATTCTGGTGGCCAGGCAACTATAGAAGAGCACAGAAAAAAAGGTGGAAATCCGGATATTGATGTTTCATACCAATGGCTCACCTTCTTCGAAGAAAATGACAAAAAACTAAAGAAAATACATGATGACTATAAATCCGGAAAACTGCTAACAGGAGAATTAAAACAGATACTGATAGATAAACTGAACAAATTCTTAAAGGAACATCAGGCAAGAAGAGAAAAGGCAAGGAATGAAATTGAGAAATTCATGCTTAGAGATTGAGGCATTAATGGGTTTTAATCTCTTTAGTCTCACTTAATATTATGACATCTTTGTCCTATTATACTGCTAGAACAGCAGGATGTTTACTTACTTTAGGAGGACTTGGATTTTATACTTTATCTAACGATACACATTATACTATCCCTGCACTATTCATTGCCGCTGGCTTGTATGCATTGTTTTGTAAGTTTGAAGAGAAGAGTGAAAATGAACATCACACTTGGAGTCCTGTGGAAAGAGAACTTCGTTCATATTAAATAGGATGCCCAAAAAGCAGTTTTAAGCATAAAATCTATTATATTATTGATGAAACGTAAAAAACCGGAATGGCAGTTGGAGATTGCAAGGGAGAGGATAGAGAAACTTTTTTCTTTAGCTGGATCTGCTTACGATTCAAATCCTGATAGAAGCAGAAGATATATTGAGCTTGCCAGAAAAATAGGTTTGAGATATAATGTTAGACTCGATAAAGGAGAGAAAAGGAGTTTTTGTAAGAAATGCAATACTATCTTGGTGCCTGGCAAAACATCCCAAACTCATTTGGATTCTAGGACAAAAGTCATAATTATAAAATGTCAGAACTGCAATTATATTTCCAGATATCCATACAAGTGAGTCAATGGCTTTAAGCATAAAAATAATAGCTTTAGGCATTTTAGTGGTTTTCATATCAACCTTTGCCATATTGTTCATTTTGGATTCTATATATAAGGCAAAAACATCATGCGATAAAAATAAAAATATTAAACTATGTAAAATAGGTACGGCTCAAATAGTTGTTTTGATGCTGATATTATTAGTAGGTGGGTTATTTATAGTAATTATAACCACTGGTTATGTATTAATATCAGGTCAAGAATCGGTGTAAAATATGGTAAGAACATTAATAAGGGAAATGGATACGAAAAGCTTCATTGATAAGTGCGCAGAAGAATTTTCAAAAATGAAAGAAATGCAGATGCCAGAAAATTTTACATGTTCAAAAACAGGATCACACAAAAAATATTCGCCAAGCAACCCAAACTGGTGGTACATTAGGGCCGCCTCCTTGCTGAGAAGAGTTTATTTGAGTGGTCCGGTTGGTGTTTCAAGATTAAGGTCATATTATGGAGGCAGAAAAGAGAGAGGTCATAAACCAGAAAAAACAGTTAGATCAGGTGGCGGATCAATAAGAGAGATACTACAGCAATTGGAGACAGTAGGTTTTGTGGAAAAGAACAAAGGTAAAAAACCAGGCAGAATTATTAGCCAGAAAGGCGATAATTTTGTCAAAAAGATTGTCTCTGAGGCTAATAAATGAATGACGAACTGAATGAAGAAGAAACAAAGGAAATAGAAAACTTAAAAAGAACTGTAATGAATAGAGTATTGGAAAAAGAGGCATATGAAAGATTGGCAAGATTAAGGATGGTGAATCCAAATCTGGCAAACCATCTTGAAATGTATTTGCTGCAATTATACCAGAATGATCAAATAAAAGGCATTATAACGGATGACCAACTCAAAAAAATATTGTCTAGCATAAACACAAAAAGAGATTTTAAAATAATAAGATGATAACATGGGAAGAACAAAAAAAGTTGGAATAACAGGCAGGTATGGCGTCAGATATGGTAGAAAAGTAAAAGTAGCAATAAATCAAATTGAGCAAAAACAAAAACAAAAACACACATGTCCTGTTTGCAAAAAAGATTCTGTGAAAAGAGTAGTTGCAGGTATTTGGCAATGTAGAAAATGCTCGGCTAAATTTAGCGGTGGAGCGTATGAGCCTAAAACATCAGGTGGTATATAATGGGTTTTAAATGCTTAAGCTGTAAAAAAATTATCGATAAATTAGATAACAGGATAAGATGTCCTTATTGCGGGTACAGGATATTTTTAAAACAAAGACCGGTTACCGTTAAAAAGGTCCAAGCAAAGTAAGCATAATTTATTATAAGTTATAATAATTATCTAGTGATTTCTTGAAAAAGATAGCAGGATTATTGTTGATTATTCTAGTATTGTACACATTATTACCGGCAGTTGTTTTTAGTGTCTGCACCAATCACGAAGTCAGGATTAATGGGACGTCATTTTATTTTTATAACGGGAGTAAAATAAACCTTGGGAATGTTACTGCAATAACGGTTGAAAAACAGGAGAAGAGTATAGGACTAATAAACAATGGCGACTGGTCACTTGTTTTTAGCGCATGCACTGAAGAATCGGAATTTATAGGATTGAAAGTGTCAGACAATTTAAAAGTTGTCGGGTTTTATCAGTTAAAAATAGTTACAGATAATCCTTCTACAGCGACAGTTGCGTGTACTGTTCAAAATGTTTCTTTATCTGGATACGGAATAGATGCGGATAACGGATCGCTAATAACAGGCGGGGTAGTTAAGGCATCAATATCCGATACCGCATACATAAACAGTACAACATTCACGGGCAGCAACTGGTCTATTGATTTATATCCTTGTTTAACAAGCGGCAAGTATTATACATTGCATATAATATTATCCAATGCAGGCGGAACGAAGGCAGGTGAGTACTCAACAAGTTATTTAGCCGGATAAAATATTGAGGATAAAGATAAACCATTTAAAGACTGTTTCTAATTCATATTTGATATATTAAGAGATGATTGGATGGCTAACATGGTAACAGCAGAAGACAGGGATATTATTAACCAATTTCAGGTATTACAGCAACAATTACAGGAGATACTTGTCCAGAAAGAAAATGGTAAATTACAAAAATTGGAATTTGAGAAAGCATTAGAAGAATTGAACAAAGCAGGCTCAAAAGAAGTTTATAAAATTGCAGGACCTATAATGATTAAAAGAAATTCTGATGAAATCAAAAAAGAGATACAGGAAAAACTGGATGATATAGAAATCAGATTAAAAACTTTAAATTCTACAGAAGATAAAATAACGAATAAGTTAAAAGAAATCGAACCGAAGATTAAAAAGATGATAGGGCAATGAGTGGCGGTCACTATGGTAGATGTAGAACCTATAGTAAAAATGTTATCGGAGATTATAGATGATAGAAGTGTTCCTAGAAATATTCGAACCGCTGCAGAATCAGCCAAAAAAAGTCTGATTGAAGATGTGATAAATGAGTGGGATGTTAAATTAAGCTCGGCAATATCAGTTCTTGACGAAATTACCAATGATCCCAATATGCCCGGCTATACCAGAACGCAAATTTGGAACGTTGTTAGCATGCTGGAACTGGTGAAAAATAAACTTTAATTATTTGAAGGTATCCAAACCGGTATATCTACTTTCTCCAACAGCTGTCAGCCAGTCAACACCCTGTGCAGTTCTTTTTTCTACATATTGATATACAGCATGATATCCTAGAATATGTCTTGGTGATACGGGTCTTTTTTCTCCATTTATAACAACCATAATATATCCTACATTAAGTATGTCTTCTTCCCACCGAGGAAATAATCTTTGAATTGCTTCATATTCTTCTACCATTTGCGCGTGTTTTAAATTTGCATAATTTACATCATCTTTATTTTATACGAATACCCCACAGATTGCTGTGGAGTAGTTCACTGTCGCTTTTCATCATACATCTAATTCCTATATAATAAGCTTGGCCTTCTTCTATGGATCTATCATAACTTGATTGATTTAATTGAGCTTCTCCGTCATAAAGTTCTGCGCTGCGGTCATGATTAAGCTCATGAATAACTTTGGTCTTCTCTTCAGCTAAGGTCGTTTCTGATTGTAGTAAATATATGGGATCTACGTTTTGAGTATCTGCTTCTTGGATAGTGACAACAGAATCATAATCAAATGTAATACTACCACCTTTTTCAGGAGAATATCTGGCTCCACCACCAGGTTCGGGCTTGACTTTTATTGTTGGTACAGATCGAATACTATAACCAGTGCATTCTTGAAAAAATATAACATAATCAGAAAATCTGCGTTTAAGTTGGCTTTCAGCATTTTGGGTTTGAGAAAGTAATACTCTTGAAATAGTCTGTGCATCATATCCATTAACAGTATTGTTTATTGGTTTGAAGATGATGAAGAGAAAACATAACTAGAGAAAGTAATACAAAGCTAATCTAAAAATTAATGATTTAGATTTCATAAAGTCTAAAAACGCAAATAAGCTTTAAATTACTTTCTAATTCATATAATTGATAAACGTGTTGTTATCAAAGAATATATAACAATTTTATCATATCATATGAGCATCATGCAATAAAATAAAAGCTTTTTATCTCGATTTACCATAATTATTTAAGTTTAATATACAAAACCTGAATAGAGGTGAAACTTAATGCCTTTTAGAGGACTTTTTGGGAGAGAAGAGGACGAAGAAGAATTTGTTGAAATAGAAAAAACAGCAGACGACAGCAAAAAAGTACAAGTTATGATTGAAAGTCTAGAAGATTATAGAGACGTCGAAAGAGTTCAAAAATTGTTAAGAGAAGGAAATATTGTATTTCTGAAAATTAAACCATTGAAGGATAAAGATTTAGGCGAACTAAAGAGATCTGTTCAAAGACTCAAGAAAACATGCACCGCAATGAACGGCGACATAGTTGGAGTAGACGAACACTTCTTGGTATTGACTCCCCCTTCAGCTTCGGTATATAGAGGAGAACAAGCCAGATTGACACAGGTTTAGATTTTTTTGTTTTAAATCTAACTTATTTCATATTCTTTGAGTTTGTTCAATATCCGTGGGCCCGTAACCCATAAAAAATCCTGTCATCATAGGTAATATACCACCACCAATAAAATTCAAATAACCATTTATACCTTGTGAGGATGGATCATTGCTCATGTAAGCTAAGATATATAACGCGGCTGTAACCCCAATACCTATACCGGCACCAATAATTGCACCTTTATAGGACATATATCAATATAGGAGTTAAAACTTTAAATATTATTCAACGGTCTAACAAGAGGTTTTAATATTTTAGCCCCAATCAAAGACTGGTCCTGTATATTTCTCTCAAAAATTTCTGGATTTGCTTCTGTCCCTTTAATAAAATTGAAATGCATGGGGATAGCTATTTTTGGCTGGATTAGGATTGCCGCATTAGCAGCCTCCTCTAG
>CAYJTF010000028.1:0-11811 GCA_964373165.1 uncultured archaeon | reverse complement strand
GAAGATTTAAAATTTATAAGGTTAGAAGAAATTCCTTTCAGTTCTGAGCGAAAACTTATGTCTGTATTATCTAAAGAAAGCGGGGAAAATTATGTTTATGCAAAAGGTGCCCCAGAAATTTTGCTGATGAAATGCAAATTTGCCCATAAAGGAGATAGAATTATTAAGTTAGACGAAAATGAAAGAAAAAAAATTCAGGCGATTAATAAAAAATTTACTTCAGCCAGTTATAGAACTTTAGCCTTGGCTTATAAAAAAACAGATTTTGTTGATAAAAATGGTTTTGAAGATAATTTAATTTTCTTAGGCCTTGTGGGCATGGAGGATCCGCCAAGAGAGGAAGTCGAAGATTCTTTAAGGTTGTGTAAAACTGCTGGAATAAAAGTAAAGATGATTACTGGAGATGATAAAACTACTGCCCTTGCTATTGCTAAGCAAATTGGTCTTAGTGGTCAAGTTCTTGAAGGCAAAGACCTGGATGAATTATCAGACGACGAGCTAACAAAAATTGTAAGAAATGTTGTTATTTTTGCGAGAGTCAGACCAGAACATAAATTAAGAATAATTAAGGCATTAAAGCAGAATAAAGAAATAGTAACAATGACTGGAGATGGAGTGAATGATGCTCCGGCCCTGAAAGAGGCGCATATCGGGGTAGCAATGGGGAAAAGCGGGACAGATGTTTCGAGAGAAGCGGCAGATTTAACATTGAAGGATGATAATTTTTCAACTATTGTTTCTGCCGTAAGCGAGGGCCGTACAATATTCAGTAATATCAGAAAATTTTTAACATATCAGCTCTCTTGTAATTATGCTGAGTTAATGATTATATTTGTAGGGGTACTTATAGGCTTGCCGTTACCTTTATTGGCTCTTCAGATATTATTTATGAACCTAGTTACAGATGATTTACCAGCCCTAACTTTGGGTTTTAATCCCCCTTCTCGTGACGTCATGAAATTAAAACCAAGAAAAAAGTCAAATCTTCTTAACAAAAATTTATTTATTCTGTTGGTAATCGCAGGGACTATAATGGCTGTTACAACTTTGGGAGTTTTCTATTTTATTCTTAAAATTCTGAATCAAGAACTTGTTGTAGCAAGAACCACTGCGTTACTAACTTTAATATTCTTTGAAATAGCAAATGCCTTTAATTTTAGATCATTTAAATCAGGTGTACATGAATTGCCTTTATTCGCAAACAAATACCTCGTCCATGCTTCAATTATCTCTATTTTAGCAACAATTTTAATTATTTATAGTCCACTTAACAAAGTTTTTGAAACAGCACCAATAAGTTTAACATATTGGTTACTTGCCCTAGTAGTTTCTCTAATAGTCATTCTTGTTTTTGATGTTTTGAAAATAATGACCAAAAAGAGAGGAGGTCTTTTACCAAATAATGAGTAGCAATGCCTTATGCTTTTATTTTTAATATTTATAACAACGCCACCCACGACTAAAATATAGTCTGCCTTCGGCAATTATCATAATCAGTAAGAAAAAACTTCGGTGGCAAATTTTCGGCACCCTCGCGACTTTGATTTTTTGCCTTCGGCATTGTTGCACTAAGACTCAATCCCTTCAAGTGTTCGGGAGAATAGAACAGCGATTTAACGGAAAATACCTCACTAAAGATACTTAAAACAATTAATTTCTTAGGGAATATTTATATCCGCTCTAGCGACAGCCCATTCTTGTATTCCGCCACAACCGTCCGATATTGATGATCTGAAATCAACAACCACGCTAACAGCTCTTCCGCTGCTACCTTCAGGGACAGGTATGAAATAGACGCCTTCATATCCGGGCTGAATATCCTTTGCTCCTTTCATGTTGCAATTTTCATTCATATTACCACCGAAGTTGTTGTAATAATTATAAAATACTTGTCCATCACTATACATGGCATTTAGCCTCATGTTAATGTCAACAAAATCTTCATAGATGACTTGCCACCACAACTTAGGACATGGATTATTGTTCTCTGGTTGACATCTCACATTAAGCTGTATGTAAGCATTGCAGTTTGTTTGGGGTGTCGGACAGGTTGCTGTATCGCTTACGGGTGGAGGTAGCATTAAGGTTGTTGTGGTTGATTCGGTGATGGTTGTTGTTTCAATAGTGGAAGTTGTTGTAGCCTTAGATGTTGTAGTAGTCGGCGGCAAAGGACAGTCATTTACATCCTCATAATCCGTCTTCCCATCACAATCATTATCTCTTTGATCATTGCATTTTCCCTTCTCATTAGCTAACTTGCAATATCTACACCAGTCACTGTTTGTGCTAGGATATTGCTTTGTTGGCATTGTATTCGTGCATGATTGGATGTTGCAGTCCAAATCACCCGTGCATAAGCAACTAAAACATCGCTTATTTGTGGTGCATAGGCCATAACTATAATCATTATCCCTGCATTTGCCCATATCAGCATCTTCGCACTTCTCTCCCTTCTCCAACACTTTATTGCCACACACGCCAACATTTACAAACGCTATTTCCTTAGCTGTATGATTATATCTAATCTTGATTTGATATTCAGTATTCTCTACTAAAGGATCCAGATATGACCGAACATATTTTTCCAGGTTTTCAATATCTTCCTTATTTATCGGCTTATCCTTGACAATAAGACTGATGGTATTGCAGTCGTCTGTTGCCGTATCCAATCCTAGATTGTTCTTGCTCCAGCATTTGACAACGCATGATCTTAATGAGCTCAGTATGATATCCTTCTCTGCATTGAGATTTTCCCAGCAGTATCTTGGAGCGCTTTGCCATGCAAGGTAGAAGAAGAGCATCAATGCCATTATCGGTATGACTATCAGTATCATGCCTACGACAATCTTGTTGACGCCCAAAGGAACACCTATTATAATTATTGAGTTTTTTAATAAAAAGAATAAGAACGGATTTACTTATTTCCAGTACAGTCAATAACAGCACAACCACGATCCATAATACTAGGTGGCGAGTAATCTCTGAAATCTATTTTTATAGGATTTGATGATGCATATACAAATAAAAGGGTGAGAATAAGAGCTACGGTAACCCCTGCAGCTACGATGTATCCAGTAACATTTGAACTATTTCTAGATGAATAGCCCATAAGAACTATTTCGTGTGCAGAAATATAAACTTGTCAAAGTTGAAGACAATCATCAGAAATTGGGTGGGAAGGTTTTCAATTCGCTTCTATGCCTAATTTCTCCAGCTATGTTTCTCAGCATCAGTTCCTTGATTTTTTCTTTATCTTTGGTGTGTCCAAGCACCCATCCCAATTTTATGTATGCAACTTCTGGGAGCATGTCTTCGCCGTAAATGACTCCGAGATTGTGCACTAATCTGAGATTTCTATAAACAAAAGGATTGACTCTGCCAAATAAGGTCTGCGATGTCATAACTACTGTCACTCCCCTGTCAACAGCTTTCTTGATGTTAGGAATCCAGGAAATTTTTTTCCTGTCTTTCAATAAATCAACGCCACTCATTGCAGTAGCCACATGGCCAAGCCCAGTGCCTTCAACAACAATTCCCTTATATCCTCTGTCAACATACCAGTCGATGATCTGCGGATCTGATCCGTTATAAAACTTAATTAATGCAACCTTTGGTTCAAACTTCGTATCTGCCATCACCTTGCCATCATTTCTTTTTCTGTAATCTTTATTGGTGATTTCTATCCTTCCGTTCGGCCATATTTTGGCTATAGGCAGATCATTAATTGACTGGAATGCATCCCGTCTGGATGTGTGCATCTTGCGAACTTTCGTTCCTCTATGCGCGTGGCAGAATGTATCATGCGGGGTGCCGTGCATGACCACGGATACTTCAGCAACGTCAGAATGGCCGGCGAAATATGAACCACAAATCAAATTCAGGGCACCATCAAAGCTCCCTCTATCAGGCGAACGTTGCGCTCCGATGACTGCAACTGGCTTGTTCAAGTCTTTCAGCATAAAAGACAGTGCAGCTGATGTAAAGTGAAGCGTATCAGTACCATGTGTGATAATGGCGCCGCTTATACCAGTGGAATTCAATTCTTTTGCAACAATTTCCGCTAAATTCTGCCAGTCTTTATATATCATATCCTCGCTGGCGATAGTGAAAGGCCGCAGCATTGACTTGATGTTAGCAATATTCTCAATTTCAGGCGTAGTTGATAAGATCTCTTCAGGCGTCCTGCACATGAAAACTCCGCCGGTAAGATAATCAATATGCGTTCCTATCGTACCGCCTGTCGCAATCATGGAAATATTTGGCAGGTTATCTTTTGGTATGAATTTCTTAGTCGGGATGACGCCCAGCTTTTTTATATCTCCAACCTTCTTAATTTTAACATCATTTGCAAATTCGACGCCAATGTTATACCCGTTTTGCAATTTCAATATCAAAGAATTCACATCGCCCGCCTCTATTCTCGGCATCAATATTCCTTCATAAGCCTGCCCTTTGGATATGACTTGAACCTGCGAACCGATATCTATATTTTCTTTTTTCAGAACTTTTTGGATTTTCTGCGAATAATTGGATTCCATATATTAACGTAATAGAAAAGGAATAATTTAAAATTAATAGAGAAGCAGTAGTTCTAATACCTTTTCGATTATTTTATTATAATGGTACAAAGAACAAAATTCACTTATTCTCTTCTTTCATATGTTAAACCAGAATATTTTTGTCCACAATTAATGATTGCTAATATCAACAGTTTAGATACGTATCAATTGAGAACTAAATATGGTATAGAGGCTTACTGTTTTGATGCAGATCAAACATTATGCTCTTTTCATGCCCACGTTGCACACCCTTTAATTAAAAGAAAATTCTGGGAAATAAAAAGTGCTTATCCGGTGTGTATTATATCCAATTCTACAGACCAGAGAAAAGACGAGTTGCAAAGAATGTTTGATGTTTATGTTGTCAGATCAAATAAGACAAAGCCTAATCCTGAACCATTTGAAGAAGCATCAAGACATTTGAGAATACCACCAAATAAAATAGTCATGGTTGGAGATAGACTATTTACAGACATTGTCGGCGCAAATATTGCTGGATTTTACTCCGTATTGGTTGACCCCATTGATCCCAATTCAGAGCCTATCAAAATAACGACTGCAAGAAATGTAGAAAGGTTATTATTAAGTCTATATCAAAAAAGCGGCTATTAGTAAGTGATATCTAAATGAGCCCGAGGGGATTCGAACCCCTACTCCAAGGTTTCATCCTGTTGTCCGAAGCCTCGTTCGCTATCCTGGTTACAACACGGGCCCTCTAAAATATCTTGTGAAGAGAAGTAATTATTTTTGTTATTTTCAATAATGATCAACAAAAAGCCTATTTAAATATTACTTTTTATTAGAATCTTATGTCTATGCAGCATTTTTGCAGAGCAAGCGCCGAAATAAGAATTATTGAAGAAAAAGGAAGGTTATCTATTTCTAAATTTGTGAATGATTTCTATTTTCCGTCAGGTGCTGTTTTTATGTATGGAAGCGGAGAGACACCATTCTACTTAGGTAATGTTGTACCCGGTAGCGAATCGGATTATCATTATAGATACAATCACAGATTAAATCAAGGGAGAGGGGGTCGTACGTATCATATCCCTAGCGGTGCATTGCAAAATTTTAAAATGCGTATTGGACAAGAATTATTATTTTATCCATTAATTCATATTACTACAGGAAAAATAATTGTGTGTGAAGTACGTTTTACACCCTTGGAAGATTTAAATTCTCCGCTGCCTTCTTTTTTAGAATTGCTGGTAGAAGAGGAAGAGTATGCTTAGTTAAAAGTGCCTATTCAATGCCAAATTTTAAATGATCAAAAACTAGAAAGAACTATCATTGTTTGCGTCTTTTCAACACCATCAATATTTCTCAAATGTCTAGTTACGAAATAATCCAGATCGTCTATATTGCTGACTCTTATACGAATAATAATATCAGAACCTCCTGTTACTATAGAAACTTCTTCAACAAGCCCGTTCTTAGATAACAATTGCGCTAAATCATGTTGCGAATTGTCTTTCTCCTTGAGCAACTTATAATCTACCGTGATTAAGATATATGCCGCGATTTCCTTGCCCAATTTCTTATGATCCAAAATGACAGTATAACCCTTTATTGCACCTAGTTTTTCTAATTTTTTGATTCTATTATGGACTGTCGTTATAGGAATTCGAGTTAATGCAGATATTTGTTGGGAAGAATATCTGGCGTTTTCCTTCAGTTTCTCCAAAATTGAAAGATCCTTTTTATCTATTTTGGCTAACATATGGAATATTTATTCCAAATTAAATATAAAAAGTTAAGTATTTTGCATAATTATACAAAAATTTAGCATGTATATTCTTAATCTTATGATTTATAAGGATACTATGGTTAATTTTCAATATGGTCAAAGTGTTTTACTGGATACATTAGATGCCGCTAGGAAGTGGGCAAACCAAAAAGTTGCTCTTTACTTAGATACTTCTGATATTGATTTTTTAAGAAGTAATGGTTATGATGTCGAAGAGGGACCAATGGAATATAGATTTGCTGGCATTGATCATGAAACCCTAGAAACCAGTGAGACCTGCATAAGGCAATGGTATATAACCAGAAAATGACTAAGGATACAGTCTCGTCATCGTTCTTGGATATGGTATTGCTTCTCTGACATTTTCCAGTTTGCATATCCAAGCAACTACTCTTTCGATTCCCATACCAAAACCGGAGTGAGGGACAGATCCGTATCTCCTCAAATCAAGGTACCACTCGTATTGTTTCTTAGGCATTTTAAAATCCTTTATCCTTTTTTCCAATAATTTCAAATCCCAGATCCTCTCGCTACCTCCAATTATTTCGCCGTATCCTTCCGGCGCTAGCACGTCGTTGCATAATACGAGATTGGGGTTTTCGGAATCAGGCTGCATATAGAATGCTTTGATTTTCGCAGGATAGCGGTGAACTATAACGGGTTTTTCAAACTGCTCGGAAATGAATCGTTCGTGCGACGCTCCAAAATTTTCTCCCCACGGTATTTTTAATTCATCATTTTTTTCCAGAATCTTCAATGCATCATCATAACTTATTCTTGGAAACGGTGGTCTAATTCTCCTCAACAGTTCTATATCTCTCTCCAATATTTCCAGTTCATTAGTTCTTTTTGTGAGTATCTGGTCAACGATATAGGTTATCAAATCCTCCTCAACTTTCATCATCTCTTCCAAATCTGTAAATGCCATTTCTGGTTCTATCATCCAGAACTCGGCTAGATGTCTTATAGTCCTTGACTTTTCTGCTCTGAATGTTGGGCCAAAACAAAAAACTTTGCCGAAAGCAGCTATGTTAGCTTCATTGTAAAGTTGTCCGCTTTGAGCTAAATAAGCTTTTTTGCCAAAATAAGGTGTTTTAAACAAAGTCGTGGTATCTTCGCATGTTGATGGCGTGAGGATTGGCGTATCAACCAAAACAAATCCTTTGTCTTCGAAAAAATCTCTTGATGCTTTCATAACTTCCGAGCGAATTCTTGTCACAGCAGACTGCTTTGGACTTCTTATCCACAAATGACGATTATCGAGGAGAAAATCTATTCCATGTTCTTTTTTTCCCAGTGGATATTCCTCGGCTAGATGGACTATTTCCAAGTTTTTAATCCTCAATTCATAACCCTTCGGGGCTCTTTGATCCTTTTTGACTTGGCCTGTTACGACAAGTGAGGATTCTTGAGTCAGCCTTTCAACCTTTTCAAAAGTTTTTTCGTCAACATCGTTTTTCCCCAATGTCGCCTGGATAATGCCACTACCATCTCTAATTAAAAGAAAATGTATACTCCCACTGGAACGTTTATTGAATAACCAACCAGCTATTTTGACTTCTTTGTCATCATGTTTTCCAGTTAATATATTTGAAACACTGACAGTGTCTTTCATTCGCTCGCCTGTGATTTTTAAGCGCCCTGGGGCGGACTCGAACCGCCGACCTTTTGGTTAACAGCCAACTGCTCTACCTGCTGAGCTACCAGAGCTTACATTTTTAAATACTTCTATAATCATTCTTATAAAACTTTAGTAATATAGGCCGTCCCCGATTTGACCTAATAAATGCCATTTTTAAAACCATCCAAAATTTTTTTCCTGATGTCTTTCGGATCCGCAGTTTTTTTTGTTTTTTCCAACACGTTTCCTATGAGATATTCCAAAGCCCTTTCCTTTCCTGATTTATATTCTGCGACGGCCTTCTGATTGTCTTGAATGACTTTTTTTATTATATCATTTAGATCAACCTTTTTGAAATCACTCAATCCTCTTTCTTGAATAATTTGTTTTGGCGGTTTCCCAGTATCAATATAATCTTTTATTATTTCCTTTGCTAATCTTTCTGTGATTGTACCCTTATCAATCATTTGGAGGAGTTCTGTGAATGTCTCAGGTTCGGCTTTCGATTCTCTTATAGAAATTTCGTGCCAGTTCAGACTCTTTAATAGGTATGTGATCGTCCATTTAGCGAGTTCTTTATAATTTTTATATAACTTACAGCATCCTTCGAAGAAATCAGCAAGATGCTTGTCAGTAAAAACAATCACTTTTGCTTGATATTCATCTATTCCAAAATCTTTGATTAATCTTTTTACTCGATGATCTGGTAGTTCCGGCATACTTTTCTTAAGTTCATCAATCCAATCATTGGATATTATAATTTCTGTTAGGTCTGGTTCGAAAATATAACCGTAATCCTCTTCACCCTCCTTCTTTCTCAGACTCTTGGTAATTCTTCTTTCAGCATCAAAATGTCTCGTTTCTCTCTCAACCTTTACACCAATCCTCAGCATGCCTCTTTGCCTCACTATTTCATGCGTCAATGCACGTTCAGTGTCCCTGAAACCCGTAATGTTTTTAATTTCAATCCTTTCTCCACCATCCATAGAGATATTCGCATCAACCCTTAACGAAGCATCTGAATTTGAGTCATAGACTTCCAGATGTTCTAGGATTGATGATAGCTTTTCTAAAAACTCCCTAACTTCTTTTGGTGATTCAAAATCAGGTTCTGTAACAATCTCTAACAAAGGCATTCCCGCCCTATTATAATCCACTAACACATATTTGGCAGAAGTAATATCACCGCCGACATGATTTAATTTGGCCGGATCTTCTTCTATATGGATTCTTCTTATCTTGATTTTCTTATTAGTGATTTCCAAATAACCGTTAACCGCTAATGGTATCTCATACTGGCTTATTTGGAAATTTTTTGACATGTCCGGATAAAAATAAGACTTTCTTGAGAAAAACATCTCTGGTTGAATTTTACAGTTTAAGGCAGCAGCAACCATTATCCCGAAATCTATTGCTTTCTTATTAACTTTTGGCTTTGCTCCTGGAAAACCCAGGCAAATTGGACACGTATTTTGGTTGGGCTCTTTATTCCTACTGTCTGTTGGACAGCCGCAAAAGAGTTTGCTTTTTGTATTCAACTGAACATGAACTTCTATACCCATTTTTGATTTAACCGTCATTATTTAATCACCACTTTTTTATGAGAATAGATGTTCCGCTCAAAGGTGTGAGCAACCTGAATGATTTTTTTCTCTTGCAAGTGATCAGCCATTATTTGCATGCCAACTGGTAGACCATTTATAAAATCGCACGGCACTGAGATGTGGGGAATGCCAGCAACGTTTGGAGGATTCGTGCAAATGTCGAGCATATAAATCTGAATCGGTTCTAGTTTTCCCAATTCATCAAATCTTGGAGGAAGAATAGGCATTGTAGGTGTTATTAAGACATCAAATTTTTTGAAGGCCAATTTGAAATCCTGAATTATTTTTGTTCTTATTTTCATGGCTTTAAGATAGTAGGCATCTCTGAATCCTGCCATTCTGGCAAAACTTCCCAAAATTATTCTTCTCTTTGCTTCCGGTCCCAAGGCATCTCCTCTCACCTTTGAGAAATATTCTTCAAAATTGCCTGTCAAATCTTCATGAAACCCATATCTCATACCGCAGAATTTTGCCAGATTTGTTGATGCTTCGCACATCGCTATAAGATAATAATCTGCTACCCCGTATTTTGTTGTTGGGAGCGAGCATTCTTCATAACTGGCTCCTAAACCTTCAAGTTTCTTTATTGCACTCCAAACCGATTCAGATATTTCTTCATCCACTCCTTCTATAAAGTATTCTTTGGGTACTCCTATTTTAATTCCCTTCATACTGTTTATCAAAAACTCTGTGAAGTCGATCTGTGACTGTTGTGTTACGGTTGAGTCATATTTATCTTTCCCGCTCATTACGCTCAAAAGCAAGGCACAATCTTCAACAGTTTTCCCAATCGGGCCGATTTTATCCATAGAATTAGCAAAATCTATCAACCCCCATCTTGACACCCGACCGTAAGTTGGAGTCAAGCCAGCAACACCACAATAACTTGCAGGAGAACTTATGGAGCCGCCTGTTGATTCCCCTATAGCTATATGAGGCATGTCAAGTGCTGAAGTGATCGCGGCTGCACCACCGGAACTCCCACCCGTACTTCTCTTCTGGTCAAACGGATTTCTTGGAATGTTATAATTTATGCCAACATTGGTGGAAAAGCCACCAAAACCAAATTCGTCCTGTGTAGTTTTTCCAATAATAATACCATCTTCGTCAATGATTCTATCAACGCATGTGGCATTAAACGGTGGTTTGTAGTCTTTTAATATTTTTGATCCGGCTGTAGATTCTACGCCTTTAACACAAATACAGTCCTTTACGGAAATTGGAACTCCGATCAATCTGCCTGTTTTTTTCCCGCTTTTTATTTTTTTATCAAGTTCTCTAGCAGAGTTTAAAGCAAAATCCTCGGAAATGGTATTGAAGCAGTTCAACTTTTTGTTTATTTTTTTACATTTATCAATTACGGCAGAAATAAAATCTTCTACAGAATTTTCCCCAGATCTAACCTTCTCTATGTGACTTTTGATTGAATCGATTCTTATCACCTAGACTATTTTAGGTCCTTTAAAAAATCTATTCTCTCTATGTTTCGTATTGGCCAGGGGATCCCATTTCCATTCGCTTATTTCATCTTCTCTCCAGACATTTGAGAGATTTGTGGGATGAAATGATGAAGAGACATCTTTCGTATCAATTTCATCTATCTTTTTAAAGGCAGAAAGAATATCTTCCAACTGCTTTGTGTAGCTTTCCTTTTCTTTTTCAGTCAGTTCAAGCCTAGCAACCTTAGAAATGTGTTCTACAAGTTTTTTGTCTATTTTCCAATAGCGAGAATTAGCAGAGATTAAAATGTTCCCCTCTCACTTGTTGCACCTTTGGAATTATTAAATAGTTGAGTTTAAATACTAATAGATTGCCTGAGCCTTTAATGCTTTGATCACAAGAATTTGTTGATAGAGAACATAACCACAAATGTTAATAAAATACTTTTTATCCTCTAAGAATTTTCTTTTATTGCTTTGATGCTAATTTGCCTAATTTTGGCTTGCCACTCTAAACCCGTTTTAAGAGGTTTTTAGACGGATTTTAAATAAAATCCAATCCATAATATACATTAGATATAATTTGGGGGTGTGCTGCAATGAAATTAAGTTTTGAAGAAAAAATGATGATAAAAAACAACGAGGAGAGATTATTAATGCTTATTAACCACGCAGTTGAAGAAATAATCAATTAAGAGGGATGATTCCAAAAGGATGACCTAATAGATAAATCAAGTAATTTTCTGATATTTCTAGAACGGCTTTAAATATCTTTGTTTTATCTTTATATAGTAAAAGACAAAAGTATTTACACAAGTAATACCAAATAATATTATGGTTA
>CAYJTF010000027.1:0-11909 GCA_964373165.1 uncultured archaeon | reverse complement strand
TGTCCCAAACAGGGACCCAGTGAACCTGCTTTCTGGTGAATAGGCCAGAGACCTCCAATGGGAAGTGAAGACCCCGTAGATAGGAATGAGTGACTCTTAAATATTTAAAAAGTAAAATAGTAATACGGGTACAAAGAATATAACACCTGAAATAGCGTATGAAACAGGAATCCATATCGGAGATGGAAATTTATACACATACAACAACAAAATCTTTCGAACAACTTATTGTGGAAACCTTTCCAACGAGAAAATTTTTTATTTAAAATTAAAAAAATTGTTTGAGAGAATTTATGAAATAAATCCAATAATTCAAGAAAGAGCAAAAGACAATACAATTTTATTGACAGTGAACTCCAAAAGGTTATTTGAGTTCAAGAAGAATGTTATTAAGTTACCTGTAGGACCAAAAAACAATATTGAAATCCCAGAAATTATAATCAGTGATACAAAATTGCTTAAGAATTTTATGAGGGGTTTGGGTGATACAGATTTTTCCCTTTCTTTTAAGAAGAATAGGAAAGGTTTGCATACTGAACCTCGATTAGAATTTTATGCGAAGTCAGAAAAATTGGCAATTCAGGTGTTTGAAGTACTTAAAGAATTTAATTTTACTTGTAGTCTACAAAAAATAGAAACTACTAATGGATTTATGCTAAGAATGTATGGTAAAAAAAATTTGTACAATTGGATTAAAACTATCGGATTTTGGAACGATTGGATTTTAATTAAACTGAAAGTTTGGGAAAAACTAGGTTATTTTCCTATAAAAAAATCATACAATGAAATAAATTTATAATGAGTCATTCTTCCTAACGGAAAGCTTTGCTGTAGTCTGGTGCTGTGTTATGGTTGCGGATGCAGAGCGTAGGTAGGAGTCACCATTAGTCTGGGCTTCCGGGTTCAGATGAGACAAAAGTGGAACACTACCCTTTCGCAAGCATAACGCTTACCGCGACAGCGGGACAATGCTTGATGGACAGCTCGGCTGGGGCGGTACACCCTTGACAATCGATCAAGGGTGCCCAAAGGTTTAAATGCTGGAACAAACAATTAGTAAATTTAAAAGACTGTGGAAAATACATGACTTATGGGAAATTGGTAAAAAAGTAAAAGCAACAGAAAATATTTTGAGATGTTGTGAAAAATTGAATGATCATTATTTAGCAACTAGATACCCGTTAAAGAAAGAGTATACAGAAGAAATAGCGAAGGAAGCTTTAAAATTTTCTAAAAAGGTGGTAAAATGGTCCGAGGAAAAAATAAAGAAATTACAAAAATAATTAGGGGAGTCAAAGAATTTAAAGAAAAAAGTAAGAAAGAGTTTGGTATATATAAAATAATAATTTTTGGTTCTGTAGCAAGAGGCAAAATAAGTGAACACGGCGACATCGATCTTGTTTTAGTAAGTAAAAAATTTTCAAAAAAGCGCTTTTTTGACAGATCCACAGGACTTAGAAAATTCTGGAGACTTGATTATCCTGTAGATTTTCTTTGTTATTCACCTGAAGAATTTGAAAGAGAAAAAAATAGAGTATCTATAATCAATGAAGCCCTGAGAGAAGGCATAGAAGTATAATTAAGATCAATTATCTATCTTCAGTTAATCAGAAAGTATTGGTAAATATTGTAATATTTACTCCGGGAATCTTAATTATAACCTCAACCCAAAGGTCACGGCAAAACCTGATCTTTAACACTGTGTGGAGGATGCCTAATCTATTAGCGAATGCGCATTTATCATTACTATAAACATCTTTAAATTCTCATATACAATCCTGAATTAATGTTCCTCCTGTAATTTCTCTTCATTGATGAGAATTTAATTTCATGGTAGTAATCTTTCAGGTGTTCTTGGAAACAGCATGATCTCTCTGATGTTTTTGACATCAAGCATCTGCATAACTAGTCTCTCCACGCCAATGCAAAATCCGCCCATCGGAGGAACACCGTATCTGAAATATTTGGTGAACCATTCCACACTCTCATTCGTCAAACCTTTCAGTTTGACCTGTTCCATCAGCTTGTCGTATCTATGCTCTCTCTGTCCGCCCGAGCTTAGCTCGATGCCTTTGTAAATCATATCTACACTTCTCGCCCACGTCTGATCATCGTCAACTCTCATCACATAGAACGGTTTGACGGCGAATGGGAATTTGTTAACAAAGAAGAAATCGCTTTTATGCTTCTCTTTTACATAATTGTATAACAGCACTTCACTCTCTCTATCGTAATCTTCCAGCCCTCTCTTATATTTTTTTCCAAAACTGTCTAAAACATCATAAATTTGAGGAAAGCTCAATTCTGGAAAAGGTGTTTTCGGAACTTCTATTTGTTTATCTAATACTTCCAAATCTTCTTTGCAGTCTTCTTGTACTTTTTTGAATACACTTACTATTAATTGTTCTTCCGCTCTCATCGTATCTCTCTCATCTTTAATATATGCAAGTTCAACCGCGCATCCTCTATGTTCGCATGTATGCCTGATAGTATGGCTGAGTTCGGCTCTCCAGCTTGGTCCTAAATCAAATATTTTCGGTATGCCACCGGCTATTGTTAGTTCCCTATGCAGCTGAGGATCTTGTCTAAGAAATGCCTCTTTATCAAAATAGGTGACAGGGAAAACTTCCGATCCACCTTCGGATGCCGCACCAATAATGCAAGGAGTGAATACTTGAGTGAAACCTTCCTTTCTCAAATATTCTTCCATGCCTTCTACTACTTTGGATTGTATTCTGATTATTGCACGATTTCTTGGTGAACGCAAGTCTAACGGTCTCCAGTCCAATCTTGTATCTAGCTCGGCAGACGTCTTGCCGGAAGGATCTAGTGGCAGTGGCGTTTCAGCGACTGATAGCACGTCAACTTTTTCTGGTATGATTTCATGTCCGCCAGGTGCCTCCTTGCTTTTCTTTAATTCGCCTTGAACAGAAATGACTGACTGTCGTGTTATCTTCTCAACTTTGTCCAGCACGTCTTTGCTGACTTCCTTTTTTTTAACAGTAATTTGCAGATAACCGTTTGAAGTATTCAGCTTGATAAATTTTAATCCACCCAAATCTCTTATTTCATCGACAAATCCTCTCACTTCCACATTAACACCTCATTATTTTTTAACCTGTTAGTTTTTTATTCTTTCCTAAAGCCATACCAACAGCAGATCTTGCTAAAATTTCAACAGGATTAACTAAAGGCAGGTGGAAATCAGATTGACTTAAAGCTAAAGGTATTTCAGTGCAGCCCATGATTATTATTTCAGCACCTTTATTTTCAACATGTCTCGAAGCTTCTACCAATAAACCTGTTACTCGCTTATTGATAATGCCTGCTTTAATCCCATTTTTTCCATAAACTGCTTCCATCACCTTTTCTTGCATATTTTGATCAGGTATTATTAATTTAAACTTACTTCCTTCAAAGACATCATGATAAACTTTTGTCTTCACTGTTCCGGTCGTCGCCAATAATCCAACTTTCTTAATTTTTGTAAAATGCTTCTCAATATATTTTCTTGTTTGCTCTATCATACTAATTATTGGAATTTTGCAATGTTTTTTCATTCCTGGTAAAAATTTATGTGATGTGTTGCATGGAATTATTATGAAATCAGCTCCAGACTTTTCTAACAATTTCAATCCTTTAATTAAATAAGGCAAAGGATTTCCGCCACCATAAATCAAGGCTTGGGTCCTATCTGGTATTTGTGGATAGCTATAGATGATAGTAGGCACATGATCTTGATCTTTTTTGGCAGGAGTCAATTTAACGACCCATCTGTATAAATCTAGTGTTGCCTCGGGACCCATCCCGCCAAGTATTCCAATTGTTTTGAATTTCATTTCAATCACATCACATAAGAAGGCCATCCCAGCCTTTCTTCAAATATACGAAGGCAATATTTATCCCATTCTGTAGTGCTACTAAATCTTCCATCAGATACATTTTTTATTGCCCATCCAACTACATCTTCTTCTGGAATTTGCGAAACATAATGTCTGATAAATTCAAAATATTTATCCCCTGTTAATCCCATCAATCGTTGATACTCCCCCCTTAGTCTTTCCAATTTTTTCGGATTACCTATATATTGTACTGGATCAATTTCCCTATTGTCTTTTACAGTTTCAAACAAATCTGGCTCACCTCTTTGACAATAATATCCAGGTTCAATACCAAAGCCGATAAAAATAGATTCATCTCGAGGAACAAAATGTCCTTTCATTCTGGCTAAATATGCACTTAAATCTCCATCTCTAGCTCTAAATTCATAAGCCATTCTTTCAGCAGCTCTCCAATATTCTAATTCCGTTCTACCACCACAGCCAATTACAAAATCACTGCTGGAATGACCGTATGTTATTGAATGTCTTCCGACATAGGCATCAGGTTTAGCATTTCTTGTTACAGCTATTTTTTTAAAAGTAGCTGTTAAATCTTCTGGTAAAAGCCCATATAGAGCAATAAAGAGTTCTCTGATAGAATTTCCATATCTAGGCAATGATAAAAACTTAACTTGTGCACTTTGTTCAGAATAAAATGTATCGACAAAAAATTTAACAAATGCTAACGCAATTGCTGAACTTTTAACAAAATTTTCTTCATAGATTCTCTGTCCACTTGCATCTACAGAGTTTTCAGCGAGTTGGGCTGAGGTTGTTTGAATCACTCTTAATCTCGGCGGAATCATACCAATTTGTTGTACACTTTTTATTATTTCCAATTCGGGAACTATATAATGTGGTAATCTTCCACAAATTCGTGTATCCCCCCCTATACTTGTTTGTAGATACACGTCTTCTAATGCCGTAGGATTTATTGAAGCACGCGCGCACAACTCTAATAAAGTAGCTATCCCATTTTCGTTCAATGCAAACGCGTCTCGGGTAAATATTCTGAAAAGTTCAAAAACTTTACCCATATCTACTTGATATGGAATTGCTAATTTTTTCACATCCTTTTCAATTCTACTCGCATGTTTTCCTGAATTTTGAGGAGGAACGATTTTCGAGCCGTGTTGAGGTGATGTAATAATAGTTATTCTTTGCAATTCGTTTGTTAATTCATCCATATATGATGTTGGAGTTCCGACTATCACTCGTCATACTAACACCTCACAAAAGTTTTTAAAGAATTTGTAGATAGAGTTAACTAGAATAAGTAAATATTTACTTTGTGTTCCGGCTTACACCGGTTCCTTCACCCATCATTATATTCAACTCGTATCTCAAATATTATGATATTAAGTTTAAAAAGATTTGGTTTTTGGATTCTGTTACATAATAGGAGCTTTTTAGAAGAAAACTAAATGATGTTACTTTCGGGACTTATTGTTTTAATCGTGTCTGATATTCGATTTTGTAATGTTTTCCATGAGGAGAGCCAACATTCTTGTTTTTCAAAACTTCTTCAACAGCCAATAATTCAATATTGATTCCTTCATCCCTCTTAATATTATTTGCATACTGTCTTGCTTCTTTTGAGAATGAGAACTCTATGATTGTTCCATAAGTTTTTTGGCTGTTTCTAACTACAGAATGGAATTGTTGTATTTCCGGTCTTTCAACTAAAATTTACAACTATAAAATTATATAACTTAGTTTCGAGCATTTACAACTCAGTTTTTTTAGAATTAGTTTACTCAACTCTGCGAGAAATATATATTGAATTTGCTAGAGTCTTTAATTGCAAAATAGAAATACTAGTTAAATACAATTATATTTAGAGTCGAATGTCTTCTAAATTCTATCTATCGATCTTGCTTGCTTTTGTTTTGATACTACAGCCGATTTTATCAGTCAGTTGTTCATGTGCTGATTATAATGCTGGAGGTGGATGTGGTAAAGGATGTTCATTTAACTGGGGCGGATGCGGATCTCAGGTCACCTCAGGACAATTCCTTATTGAAATGTGTCCCAAATATAATCAGCCCGCATGTAAAGATCTATCTGTCACGGGATGCAATGATGACTGTCAAGGAGAAAGACAATATCTAATAAACACATGCAGTCCAGGTCAAGTATGCTCAACAAAATGCAGTTTTTGTGGTAATACTATTTGGTATAAGGCTCCGTATCAGCCACCACCGTCTACCGTGCCACCGCCTTCTCCTCCACCGCCTACAATTCCAAGCACTTGCGATCCGATTACTGTTACAGTGATACCAAATAGCGTAACTTCTGGAGATACAACTACATTCCAGGCGCAATCAAGTTACGGTTATACGTGCGTCTCTATGAATTCAGGCGGCGGTGCTTACGTCAACTCTAACTCACCTGATTCGATCAGCTGTAGCGGTGGAGTATGTACGTGGTCATGGATAGGAAGAACATTAAATCCCAATTTTTATACAGCAACCTTCACAGGCGAAAAGGGCGGAGCAACTTGTATAGGTGTTCCGGGATCTATAAGATGCTCTGGTTCAGGCGGATATAGAGTAAACCCGAAAGCCACGCCGACTACAATCCCACCAACTACAACAACAGTCAAAAACACACCGCCAGTTGCAGATGCCGGTCCTGATCAAACAGTTTTTGAAAACCAGTTTGTTGTTTTAGATGGCATCAGATCATACGATCCTGACGGCTACATAGTTTCATACGAATGGAGGGAAGAGGAAATATTGTTAAGCAATTCTATATCTTTTAGCTGAGTTTATTCTGTCGGCAGCCACGCAATATCGTTAAAGGTTACTGACAATAAGGGAGCTACCGATCTGGACGCAGTAACGGTTGCCGTAAACCCTAAACCTGTTAAATTTGTGGTGGATGTTTATGACACCGAAGTGCAACCGTCATCTGTAAAACAAGACGGGGAAATGGTCATTCTAAGTAATGTCAGATTGAACGAAGCGCCTGATGGCAAGCATCCCGTTTCAGTCAGCATGTCAATAGATGACAGAGAGTTTGATTCAGAAACCTTGAATTTGGCGAAAACAGAATCCCAATCAATCAGCTTCAATCTGAAAGCAAACAATCTCACACAAGGCATTCACAACGTGACAGTTGAAGCGTCTGTAGAAGGATCTTCTGATAAAGAAACCAAAGAATTGGAAATCGAAGAGACTCCGCAGTTTGTGCTGATTGACGATGTCGGAGTCAGTCCGATAAGCATATGCAATGATGAAAATGAGGAACTGTTTCTATTTGCCAGGATCAAATCGCAGTTGCCAGATTCCTCAAAAATAAAAGCGATGTTTTTCGTCAAAGATAATAGCGGCAAATTTGTTTTGGCCGGTGATGATGAAGAGATTCTGGATGAGAATGAGGATGATATGCTTTCGGTAAGATACGGCATAAAACCTTTCCAGTTAGATCCGGGGATGCATGAGGCAAAGATTATAGTTCAGGGAGAAGGCAGGGACACGGAATTTACAAAATTTGTTGTGAAAGACTGCGGCGGAAAGAGCATTGAAGATTTGTTATCTTCTAAACCTGATCATTGCTTGGTTGTTGAAGATGTCTGGGTGGAAGATAGAGCCACTCCACAAAAAAACGTTGATGTAAGAGCAAAGATTTCAAATTGCGGCAAGAATACCGAGAGAAATATAATCGCAAGTTTGCAGGCATTCAGGAAATCTTATTACTCCCCAATATTTTCTCTTGGTGTCAATCAAACGAAAGACATGCTTTTCACAGTCTACACTCCAGCAGATCTGAGCAGAATATTTAAGATGAGCGCTTTTGCCACGAACAAATACGTCTCCGATTCTTTGATCAGGGAGTTTAACTCTGCAGGCGGCTTGCCACTCATACAAGTCCAGAATCAATACGATGTTTTCAGTTGTGAAACAAATAAAATCAAATTCTGGGTCACTAATAAAGGAGAGAGTGATGATGCCTTTGAGTTGAAAGTACTGGGAGAAACAGGTGAATGGTTCTTGTTGCCGTCTACAAAAGTTTATGTGAAATCCAATGAGGTCAAGCCCACTGAAGCAACAGTTGATGTGCCATGTGATGCTGAAGAAAAGATTTATCAGTTCACATTGACAGTTGCCGGGCAAGTCAATTATTCCATTACTTCAAGTTTGAATGTGAAGAAGAGATTGACATTACCAGACTGGCTGTGGCTGATGATTTTATTTTTCATTCTGGTCATTGTCATTCTGTGGTTTGCTTTCAAATACGATCCCCATAAAGGAAGAAGAAGGCATGAATCGTTCTGATTCAGGTTTCTGATCAGTAATTTATAATTAGTTAGTCATATATGAATTATGTTTTTTGCTACGCATTTGATAGACGGCAAGGAGATAGAAGGGACAGCTGAGATGTTCTATTCCTATAATCCAGCTACTGAAGAAATTTTTGGAAAGGCTAGAGTGGCGGATGAAAATGATGTCGGTAGAGCAGTCAAGGTTGCGAGGCAATCGCTGTCAGAGTGGAAACGGACAAGCATAGACGAAAGAGCTAAAATCCTTCTTGAGATGACAAAGATTCTCGACAGCAAAAGAAAACAGATGAAAGAACTGATAACATCAGAGGTCGGCAAACCGTTATCAGAATCGGAAGATGAAATTAATTCTGTCATTAAAGAAACTAAATGGATGACAACTAAAGGTATAGAATATTTGCAAGATGAAGAAGTGGATTTGGAAACTCCAGATTATAAAGGCATGATCAGACACGAAGCATTGGGTGTCGTGGGTGTTGTTAGCCCGTGGAATTTTCCTATCGGTGTTCCTATTTGGGGAATAACACCCGCTTTGTTAGCAGGCAATTCAGTCGTGTTTAAGCCGTCTGAACTGACCCCAATAGCCGGTCATGAACTGGTGAAGATATATCATGAAGCAGGCATACCGAAAAATGTGTTGAACCTGATTTTAGGTAAAGCCAAAACAGGCAGATACTTAGTTGAAAGCGATATCAATATGATTTCGTTCACCGGTAGTTCGTTAGTAGGAAAAGAAATAGCGAGCAAAGGAGGAAATTCATTAAAGAAAATAGTGTTAGAGTTAGGCGGCAGCGATCCAGCCATAATTTGTGAAGATGCGGATATTGAGAAGACGGTCAGCGGATTGATAACAGGCAGATATTATAATTGCGGGCAATGCTGTTCGGCTGACAAGAGATTTTTTGTCGATCAGAAGATCAGCGATCAATTTATTGACGCATTTATTGAGACAGTAAACAAATTGAAAGTAGGAAATCCGATGACAGATGTTAACATGGGACCGATAGTCAGTTTCGAACAGCTAAATAATTTAGAGAGTCAGGTTAAAGACGCTAAAAATAACGGGGCGACAATTCTTACTGGCGGCAGAAAACAATCAGATTTTCAAAGAGGATATTTCTATTTGCCGACAGTTATGATAAGAGCAAATGAAAGAATGAGAGTGTTGAAAGAGGAAGTGTTCGGACCTGTCGTGCCAATAGTCGTAACCAAGAATATTGATGATGCTATCGAGCAGGCGAATAATACGCAATATGGACTAGGCGCATCTGTTTGGTCAAACGATATTGAAAAGGCCAATGAAATTTCTAAAAAATTAGAATGCGGATTTGTAACTATAAATGATACTAATTTGGTATTCCCACAACTTCCGTTTGGTGGCGTCAAAGAATCTGGCATCGGCAGAGAGTTATCAAAGCACGGCTTGTGGGAGTTCTGCAATATAAAATCAATTATGATTAAAAACTAATTCTATATATCAATATTATCCTCAAATCCGATGAAGATTGATGGGCGACTTGACTTAATGAAGAGAGCCTTAAAAAGCTGAGGAGAGGAAAAATTAAATTAATAAGAAACAATATTTTTTTGATGAAGAAAAAAATTGCTTATTTGTTAGCAGCGATGTTAATCTTAGCTGTGCTTTTGGCGTTTGTTACGATTAAAAATTACAGAGAACGTGGAATTGAGCCGACCACCACAACTATAGCTTTTACTGATGATTACTGCCGTAGATTTACGTATGATGAATGTCCTGATCTATGCGAAGTTGGTCCTTCTTGTCCCGCATGCTTAGATATTGGATGCCATGCCAAAGGCACTCATGCTCCGACAACAACCACTATCCAAGAAAATCAGATAAGTGAAGAGGTGGGAAGCACAACCACAATCGTTAATGAATATAATTGTAAAATAACTAGATCCAGAATAAAATCATACGGTTATAAGAATGGAGATCTGACAGTTTATTTTCAGAATGTTGGATCTTCTGTGATTTATAATTACGATCTCACCATTCATCGAGGCAACGAACAGGAAATGAAACGCTTCTATAACTTAACAGTAGAGCCGAGAGAGACTGAAAGATTCGATATTTTAGAGGTTGGTAGAGATGTGACTAACATCACCGTGACAGTTCCCGGCTGCGAGTTGAGCCATACGATAGAAGTGCATGAAGTTAACTGATTTTATTATTTTTTATATTCTATGAGAGTTCAAAATAAGAATTTAAGCTTTCATCTCTAACCTTTAGAAAGGTGTAATTTATGTCAACACTAGCTCAAGCCAAAGGATATGTAGATGAAGCCAGTTCTTTAGGTATTTCTTTTGAAGGAAAAGTAGGCGATTTAGGCTGTGGCTATAATGATCTTGAACGAATAGTTCCGATAACTCAGGTTTTATTAGAAAATTATAAATTAAAACCAGGAAATATAGTTGTAGTGGAATATGATGAAGCTACAGGTAGAAAGGCACAAGCTGATGAAAAATATAAAGGCGTACAATTCCATGTAGGACCTGGTAAAGGAGATGTAACAAAAACAAGATATAACGTGGATACTGCTTTCTTGGCTGCGGTGTTATTGAATTTCAATGTAATGGGCTCAGCTTTGGATACTCAAGGATCCGGACAAGTAGTAGTATATGGATTTGATCAGTGGACTGATGTAGCGAAAGGCAGTGTGGAACTAATGCTTAAAGAACGTGGTTATACCGTTACTGTCGGAAACAATGTAGTCGTCGGTAAGAGAGAAGATACTAAGTAAAAACGTATTTGACGTTTTTCAATTTTTTATTGAGAATATTCTCATCATCACCCTTTTCGATAATAAAAATAATGAAAGCGAAAATCCAACTACCGAAAAACCAAACATCAACATAAGCAATATTTTGAATCCGTATATTTTGGCTATGTAAGCTCCTACTAACGAAGCAACAGCAGTCACTATTAGGTTTTCAGCTTCCCAAAATCCCCAGCCGGATGCGACCCTGTTTTTCTGCAGGTATTTTGAATATAGCACGTCATATGCCGGATTTAATATCGCTGCACTAAATCCGAACAGAGCCTGGACAAAAAATAATTGGGATGGACTTTTAACCAACGAATGAATGAAGAACCCAACACTGGATAGTAAATAGCCTAGAACAACCATTTTTTCTATGTGTTTTAAATGATCTTCCCATTTAGACGTTACCAGTGTTAGTATGCCTGCAGCTAAAGCGAATATGGCATAAGCTTCGCCAGTTGACAAGATATCTCCGCCTATCTCTTCAACATACACGGCATATATTGGGCCTAACATGCCTCCGGCCATTGTAAAGAAAACGGATGTCGCAATCAGTATTTTCAGTATTCTCCTCATATAATAATATTTGTCGTTTTATTATTAAATCATATCAAAATTATTCTTGATATCCATTCTATAAACATATTTAATAAATGCGTTGAGATAATGCAATAGAAATGTTTTCACTACTTGTTAATATAGATCTTTCTATATACCTTTTCATACAAATCATTTAAATTGTACTTCCATATAGCATGTATCTGAGACAATGGTGTTTGAAGCATTGTTGGTTTTGATTTTAGTTTTAATTGTCGGCTTTTTATCGACAATGGTGAACTCCGCCTTTGGAGGATAAAATCTTTTCTTTTTTCTTTTCTTGAATTATTATTTCTAATTTACTAATCAAGTTTTAAATAGCCAATCAAGAAATCGTCGGCCTTTAGGCCGCTGATGAATTGA
>CAYJTF010000026.1:0-12482 GCA_964373165.1 uncultured archaeon | reverse complement strand
CTTACATGGAAAGCAAATTGATAAAAGAATGGGTCAGCAAAGGATTGAGCATATCTAAAGATTTTGATCTTTTCTCAAAAAGAGATTTTGCCCTTGTTGCTAAAATGAAAGGTCAAGATCCAATCGTTGAGTATGAATGTCCTAAATGCAAGTTCTATGAAGTAAAAAATATTGAGTTAAAGAGAAACAAATCCGGGAAAAAATTTCTTGAGCCAAAATTCAACTGCTCTAAGTGTAATGAGAAAATAGTTGTAGAAAAATTGAAGAAAAAAAGTTGATTTTAAACGATAATAGATCTATATGACTGAAAGTTTATATGTAGTTAATGAAAAAGATAAGATTGTTGATATAATCCAAACCAATGAAATTCATCAAAAAAACTTATTACACAGATCTGTTCACATTTTCATTGTTAATTCATCAGGAAAACTATTCTGTAGACAGATAAGCTTCAAAAGCTTTGTTTATCCGGGTTATTGGTCTACTTCTGTAGGTGCGCATGTTTTTTCAAATGAGACTTATGGTGTAGCAGCAAAAAAAATCCCTGAAAGATCTTTTGGGAATTGATTGTGAATTAAAAATGATAGGAAAAATAAGAGTTAAAGATCTGTTAGAGAATGAGATGAGTGCAACATACATAGGGTATTCTGATGAAAAGATGAATTTAAATAAGAAAAAAATTAAAGACGGCAAATTATTGACTGTAGAAGAAATAAGGGAGCTGGCGAAGAGAGACAAAGTTACCCCTCATCTTTTATTATCACTAGACCTATATCTGAAAACATGAACTTTATGAGATCTTCCATTAACTTCTGGAATACAAAATTTCTTTAATCTCAACTTCGGCTAATATTCTAGTGGTTCTATGTTTTCCTTTAGAAATTCCAATTTATGCCCTTCTTGCGATAGCCTGGTTTGGAGGCACAAATCATCCTGCCCCGTTTTAAAGAGAGTCCTTTCTAATTTACAAATAAAAAGTCTCATAACTTCAAATGAAATTTTCGGATCCAGTCCACCTTCTGTTCTTGTCGGGGAAGATCAATATCCCAAAATAAATGCAGGTATTTTATTGCCTCCCGAAACAGGAGATACAGCAATTTTTGATGCGCCCAAAACTTGGTATCAAAACAAAATGGGTTTAGAAGATATTTTTCAATACAGAGTATCTCTAGTAAATGCTAAAAAAAGATTTGGAACTACGTCAGCAAAAAATCCTGATAGGCATTTGTCTATGATTCAAGAGATAGCGGCATCATCTTTATCTTTAGATACTGAAGTAGTTCTAAAAAACAAACCGCGTATAGCATTGTATTTTGATCCACATGCACCGCCTCACGGACCGACAGGATTGATAGAAAAGGCTAGAATAACAGGAAATCCTAAGATAGAGAGAAAAGTCGATTATGTGATTTCAGATGCAGATCTTAAGGCAACTAAAGCTGTCCTAAGCTTATATAAGGACGGATATGACGTTTATCAAATTTCTAAAATTTTATCTGTTGGTTTACTGGGAATGAAAATACAAAGAAAATTAGTTCCAACAAAATGGTCGATAACAGCAACAGATTCCATCATAATCAATAACTTACTGAAAGAAGTTAGGCAAAATAATCTTATAAACGAGTTCAGAATATACGAAGGTAATTATTTAGGTAATTATTTTGAGATTATCCTGATGCCAACACAATGGATGTTTGAACAGATAGAGATGGCCGTTGCCGGTGGTCCTTGGACTAAAGAAAAATCTGAACCAGTAATAACCGCTGATCATGAGTTTTACTGGGGTAGGAAAACTTATGCAACGAATGTTGCTGGTGGTTATTACGCTGCTGAAATAGCAGTTTTAGATTATTTGAATTCTATAAAGAGGCAAGCTGGTATATTGATTGTCAGAGAAATCAGACCAGAATACTATGCTCCGATAGGTGTATGGAAAGTTAGAGAAATTGTAAGAGATGCACTAAGGAACAAGCCTATTGTGTGTGATGATATTAACCAGGTGATCAGAAGAATAGATTCAATGTTCATTACAAAAAGTAATACATGGAAAAAATATAGCAAAATATTGGATTCAATGTTTCATCAAAAGAAAATAAATCAATTTATAAAATAAAAAGAAAATAAAAAATCGATAATTTAATTACACTTCTTCCTCTTCTTCCGTTTCTTCTTCGTCAGAGTCTTCAGATTCGTCTCCAGTTTCTTCGTCGTCACCAACAGGCTCGCTTGCTGATCCTTCACCAGCCTTTTCACCTATTGCGAATTTGTTACTAACCTGCTTTATTTCTATCTTGCATTTTTCACCTTTTTGCGTGTTAGCAACAAAAATAACGAAATTTTTCACTCTTGCTATACCGTCGCCTTTAGAACCAACCTCCTGTATTTCTACGTCGTATTTTTCACCGACTTTTACTGGTTTTTCAAAATTGTTGTCTCTATTGAAATCGTTTCTTGGTCTAAAGCCGCCTCCAAATCTTCCTCCTCTGTCGTCTCTTCTGCGGAAATCTCTTCCACCAGATCTTCTTTCCATATATTTAACCTCCTTAATAAGTTATCTCAGATAAAACACTCAATTTATTCTCCGAGTATGTAATTCAAAGAGAATGAGACATTTCTTTAAAGCCTGCACCCCATACGAATTAACTTATTTTTAATTAAAATTTTGTATCTTAAATAGTTATTCATGAGGGTTTAAATAGTTATTTCTATTTAGTAGTAAACTATGTCTGATCAATCTTATAGTAAAACATATACATACACGCATGGCGGATTCAATATTTTATTGACTTTAAGCAGAATTTTGCCTTTGTTAAGAGAGTATGGCACAGTTACTGCCGGTTCTGGTGGCTCGGATCATCAACACCGAATAATGGGCGATGTGTTTTACGGGGTAAATACGCCGTTTAGAATTTATGCATATCACGGGTCGGGTAAAGGACGTATGACAGAAGATTCGTTGTGGTGCAAATTTATTGTCGAAATGGGAAAAAAGCCAGGAGAATACGAAATAACAATTGAATTAGTAGGTCCTGAATTTGAAGCAAGTAATACTTACATAGAAAGATCTTTAATTGATCATCTTCCAAATTTGAAATTAGCCAAAAAATAGTTCGCTGATCATTTATGAAGTTACGGAAGAAAATATAAATTTGATATTCAATATCTGATCATGCCTAGATATGCAGCTATAATTTATATGACAGGATCAGGTTACGAATTCAGAATAATAAACACAGATCCACGATGTGGTGAAAGTTTTGCCGATAAGGAATTGGATAACGGCGTTGCATTTTTAGCTGGTGATGATCATGCCTCATTGAGTTATGTTCTAGATGTACAAATAAAAGGTTATGAAGGAGAATTGTTGAGGAAAATGGGAAGAGAAATATTGTCGGAAGAAGTAAGAAAACAAAAAGCACCTTACAACTAACCAACGTAGCTCATAGTCCTGTCTTCTGTTCCTTTCGCTTCTGTCAATAACTTTCTTTTATGTCTCGAATCGAATTTTGCATAGAATTCTATTATCTTATTATCGATGCTCGCTTTGAAATCTTTCATTGCTTTTTCAAAATGCTTCATTGTAACTTCATCGACTTTTTTATTTTCTCTTAATGCCGTCATGGCCGCTTCTCTTGCTAGTGACTCCAGATCAGCACCCGAATATCCCTCGGTTTCTTTTGCCAATCTCTTTATATCAACTCCCTTCAACGGTATATTTTTGGTTTTCAATTCAAGTATCTTTAATCTGGTTTTTTCATCTGGTGGTGGAACCAATATTAATCTGTCAAATCTTCCAGGTCTTAGTAAGGCCGTGTCAAGCATATCAGGTCTGTTCGTAGCTGCGATAATAACAACATCTTTTAAGTCTTCCAATCCGGACATCTCAGATAATAATTGTGCAACTATTCTTTCTGTTGCATCTTCACCTCTGCCAATACTTCTTCTAGGAACTAAAGCATCTATTTCATCAAAGAAAATTATTGTTGGTGCAACTTGTTTAGCTCTTTTGAATAATTCTCTTACCTTTCTTTCGCTCTCGCCAAACCACATTGAATGCAGTTCAGGACCTTTAACAGAAATGAAATTAGCATTACTTTCCGATGCAATGGCTTTCGCTAAATTTGTTTTGCCACATCCCGGAGGACCGTAAAGTAATATGCCTTTAGGCGGTGTTATTCCCAACTTCGCAAAATTTTCGCTCATTGTTAAAGGCCATTCTACAGCCTCTTTCAATGACTGTTTAACATCTTCCAATCCTCCTATGTCACTCCATTTGACATCAGGTATTTCTATTAGAACCTCTCTCATTGCAGAAGGTTCGACCATCTTCATAGCTTCTTGAAAATCTTTTTTTGTAACAATTAATTTTTCTAGAATATCCTTAGGCAGCTCTTCTTGTTCTTTCCATTTGATTTTGGGTAGTATTCTCCTCAATGCAGACATGGCAGCTTCTTTGACCAACGCCTCCATGTCGGCCCCAACAAAGCCATAGGTGACTTCCGCAACCTGATCTAAATTGACATCCTTTTCCATTGGCATATTTCTTGTGTGTATATCTAAAATTTCTTTTCTACCTCTTTTATCAGGTACAGGTATTTCAATTTCCCTATCAAATCTTCCAGGTCTTCTCAATGCAGGATCTAAAGCATTCGGTCTGTTCGTAGCTGCGATAACAACCACTTTGCCACGTTTCTTTAATCCATCCATTAGCGTAAGCAACTGTGAAACAGTTCTTTTCTCAACTTCGCCCACAACCTCTTCTCTTTTGGGTGCCATTGCATCAATTTCATCAATGAATATGATTGACGGTGCACTCTTCTCTGCGTCTTCAAATATCTTTCTCAGATTCTGTTCTGTACCGCCATACCATCTCGAAAATACCTCTGGTCCACTAATAGAATAGAAATTTGCTCCAGCTTCGTTAGCAACTGCTCTCGCCAATAAAGTTTTTCCTGTACCAGGTGGTCCGTGGAGTAAAATACCCTTCGGGGGTTCTATACCTAATCTGGCAAATAGTTCAGGATGTCTCAACGGCAACTCGATCATTTCTCTTACTTTATGGATTGCTGGATGAATGCCACCGACATCTTCATATGTAACTGTAGGTATCTTTCTCTTTTCCAATTCAAACCCTTTGGGTAAGTGAGTCAGTATTTCAATTTCTGTCGCATCTGTTATCCTTACAATACCTTTCGGGTTTGTGCTTGTAACAACAAATCTTGTTTCTCCTGTTGGTGAGAAAAAGAAATCTTCGAAATCAAAACCAAAATATTCTTGGAATATGCTGGGAGCCCTGTCGCTTCTTCTAACTACAGGACTGGGTACTATGATATCTCCTTGGGAAACAGGCCTATAGTAAATATTCTGTTTGATGATGTTTGGATGAACTTGAATAAAAACATTTTTCTGTGCCGGCGCTAACGTGATATTTCTGGCTTCCTTTGCGTCCGCTTTCCTGATTTTGACATTTTCGCCGACACCTGCACCGCAATTTCTCCTAACAAGGCCGTCCATTCTTATTACATTTAATCCTGCGTCAGATGGATACGACCTTATTGCAATCGCGCCCACTTTCCTCGAGCCTTCTAATTCTACAACATCTCCTTCTTTCACGCCTATTTTTTGCATGGTGTTAGCATCTACTCTAACAATGCCTCTGCCAAATTCTTCTCTAGCTGTTAGTTCACCAACTCTTAATTCAACATCTTTATCGCTATCTTTTATTTCACTCATACAACCACTTCCTTAGTAATTTAGATTGTTTTTCGTTAAGCAAAACATCAAACTCATTCCAGTTTATTTTATCCTCCCATCCCTCTAAGAATTCTTTCATTCTCTCCATATGCTTCCTCATTATTATGAACATGGATTGATCCACTCTAATATTTGGAATTTCATCCAATAAACCTTCTCTTCTATATTCATATTTTTTGTCTTCTTTCCTTATTATTTGTTTCCATCCATATAGTTCTCTGAAAAATTTATTTCGTTCGTAGTTGCCATCGAATTCTTTGCATTTGACACTGAATGTTATAATTATCGCTCGCTTTCTCATAAATATCATTTAGTGTTCAATTGATCTAAAATATATTACTAAAAACTTATAAAACTTACTGTTTGAAGATAGTCTAGTGTATTCAGAATAAATTTATTTTCTGACAAATAATACTTGTCCGCCTATTTTCTTAAAGAAGTTAAGTTGTAATCCAGGTTCTAATTTGATATTTAGTCTTATTCCTTCGGTTGAGCCCTTAGGCGATTTTCCGAGCACATGTTCAAGCATCAAAATCCCATCAAGTGTGGGTCCGCCAGAATTTGGCGATAAACGTATGAGAATGAAAGCGCGGCCTCCTTCAGGTCCTTTAGTAAGTTCTTGAGATGTCACGCTGCTCCACGAGTCAAAAGATAACAATGACTTTGCTGTCCAAGTTCCATTACCAAGAATGTTTCCATTTTTATCCTTATGCAGAAATCTTCCACCACCAGTGATTGTTTTGGATTCAATGACAAAAGTTCCGTTACCGGTTACTTCAATTTTTTCCCCATTAGAAGCCATAGCAATTGCTGACTCGTTTGCCTTTCCAATACTATATTGGTATTCTCGTGGCGGGTGTTTTGCTAATACAGAATTGAATAAGACGCCTAAAATCAATGAGAATGCTATGACAGCTAGCAAGTGATTTTTTCTCATATGTACTTATTATATAAAAAAACATTTATGTACGATTCATGTTATTATTTGATAGAGTAATTGTTGATATTATGGAGATAGAAGATTTTGCGTATATTGTAGAAACAAAAAAGAGATTTGATGACGCAGTAGTTTCTGTATTAAAGAGCATAGAGAAGAAAGGATGGTCCATATTTAACATATATGATTTGAAAGAACGACTAGCGGCAAAAGGATTTGATCATGGAAGAATGAAAATTATAGAAATATGCTCTGCTAGATATGCTGACAGATTTCTAAAGAAAAATAAGTTAGTGTCGCTATGCATGCCGTGCAAAATAAATGTTTTAGAATATGAGGATTCTGTTAGAATAGTTGGAATGAGACCCTCGATGATGGTTCAATTTTTTGAGGAGATAAATGAGAGTGAAAGCAAGGAAGTGGAATCTGAATTAAAAGAAATTATAGATGATGCTAAGTAGATTACGAATACGGATCGGTTATCAGTTTTTCAAAAGGCATTTGTTCTCGGATGACGCCAATAGATAATCCATAATTTCTAGCTTCATTAAGTTTATTCATTTCTTGATCACTGAATTCAAATACTTTATTTCTGAATATTACTACCATTTTCTCATTTTTACAAATGTGAATATACCAGCCTTGTTTTATCGAGTTTTTTGCTTTGTTGATAAATTCACTTCTTTTCTTATCAGATAATTCAATTTCATGAAAGTGTAAAACACCTTTATCTCCCTCATTCTCCAAAGCAAATTTTTTCGTATTAACTATATTAACCAAATTTAACAGTTTTTTATCCTCTAAACTTTCTTCAATTACGACTCCTTTCCAGCTCATGAATTATAGAAACAAAAAATTTCTTTAAATAATTATTGATTTTCATCGTAAATTGACAATTATTGCGCAGATCGATATGTAATATAAACTAGGATTTGATAATAATATTGGTTGAATGAGAATTATAGGGATAGTTTCAGGCAAAGGTGGTGTTGGGAAAACAACATCTGCAATCAATTTGGGTGCTGTGCTCAGCAGCAGATTCAACAAGAATGTGACAGTCGTTGATTGTAATATCACAACGCCTCATCTAGGATTGTCCTTGGGTCTTGTTCATGATTCTGTAAATACTTTAAATGAGTCGCTGAAAGACAGAAAAAACACACAAGATATAGAACATAATTACAGCTCCAATTTTAGCATAGTTCCTTCATCATTGACTCTTCAGGATTTAAAGTCCTTGGATTTAGATAGATTGAATGATGTTGTTAGAGAATTGAAGAATAAGGATATAGTGCTACTGGATATTGCGCCTGGCTTAGGCAGGGAAGCAGTTAGCGCTATTAAAGCCTGCGATCAACTCGTTTTTGTCTCCACGCCTTATCTTGTTTCATTATCTGACATTCTAAGAACTAAACAAGTAGCAAAGGAATTGAACAAAGAAATAATAGGAGTTGTTGTGAACATGAAACATGAGAGACATTCTGAACTAACAGAAAGCCAGATAGAAAATTTTACTCAACTACCCGTTCTAGGCACGATAAATTACGATAAAGATATTCTAGCTAGTTTGATATCAAAGCAACCGCTGGTATTTTACAATGAAAGATCAAAAACAGCAAAGGAGTATACGAAAATAGCTGGTCATCTATTAGGCATGAGTTACAGAACAAGAGAGAATATGCTCACAAAACTCATTGATTTTATATCTGGTAAATTCTAGAAATTTTTAAAGATACCTTTTTTGCAATTTATTATACAAATGACGAAAATATCCGTGACTATTCCTGCTTATAACAAAGCGGAAGTCGTATCAAAGACAATAGAAGAGACACAAAACGTTTTTCGTAAAAATAAGTCCGATTTTGAGATAATTGTAATGGATGACGGTTCTAATGACAACACTTATAAAGAGGCCTTGAGGACGGCTAGAAAATATGATAATGTAATTGTAAAAAGAACAGAAAAAAACAATGGCAAAGGTCATGCTTTGAGAGAAGCTTTCAGATATGCGACAGGTGATCTGATTTTGTTTCTTGATGCCGATCTGGATATTCATCCACGGCAATTCGGGGTTTTCATGAGTCACATGATTGATCACGATGCAGATGTTGTAATAGGATCTAAGAGGCATACACAGTCCAGGATAATATTCCCTCTAAGAAGAAGAATTTTCAGCCAGATGTATCACATATTTACAAAAATTTTTTTCAAGTTGCCTATTGGAGATACTCAGAGTGGTATGAAGCTATTCAAAAGAGAAGTGTTAGAAAAAATTTTTCCGAAAGTTCTAGTTAAAAGATGGGCATTTGATGTCGAATTGTTGCTCAACGCAAATATCCGGAAATTTAAGATAGTTGAAGCACCAATCGATCTTAACTTTCGTCGTTTCGGTAGTGCTATTGGTCTGAAAGCAATTTATAATATGTTTTTGGATACATTGGCAATCGCTTACAGATTAAAAATATTAAGGTATTATACGAGGAAAATAAATGAAGAAACCTAAATTTTCTATAATAGTTGTGTACCAGAAGAAAAACAAGTTTGCAGAGGAATGCATAGAGCATTGTCTGAAATTAGACTGCCCAAGTTTTGAAATAATTGCAATATCCAACGAAAATGATAATTGGGATAAGAGAGTAGAGATTCATGCGGTGGGCGATATACCGCCTTCAGAGAAAAGAGATATTGGTGCAAAAATAGCTAAAGGAGAGATGCTTGCATTTATTGATGACGACGCTTATCCAAAAAAAGACTGGTTAAAAAAAGCAGAAAAATATTTTGAGAGTGAAGAAGTAGCTGCTATTGGTGGTCCCGGAGTTACTCCGCATTCAGATAATATTTCACAAAAGGCAGGTGGATACATTTATTCGTCTTGGTTTGGTGCCAGTCCATCTATGAGATATAGATATATCCAGTCCAAAGAAAGAGAAGTAGATGATTATGCCACATGTAATTTCATTGTAAGAAAAGATATTTTCAAAAAAATTGGCGGGTTCGATACAAAATATTGGCCAGGCGAAGATACTAAATTTTGTCTAGATTTAACAAAAAAGTTTAACAAAAAAATTATCTATGCCCCGGATGTTATTGTTTATCATCATAGGAGACCTCTTTTCAGAAAGCATCTGAAACAGATAAAAAGCTATGGAATACACAGAGGTTTGTTCGCTAAAAAATTTCCAGAAACATCTTTCCGTCTTGTTTATTTCTTACCATCATTATTTGTTCTGGGACTCGTTTTTGGTTGGGTTTCTTATTTCATACATCCGTTTTTATTCAAAGCATATGCTGTCGTAGTTTCTCTATATTTTTTAACCATATTCATTAATTCTGTTTTTTCGAAGAATCTTGTGTTAATACCATTTGTTTTTACTGGAACCTTTCTGACACATCTGTGGTATGGCATTGCATTTATCCACGGTATTCTTAATAAAGATTTAAGCAGGGTTAGAAGGATGTTATAGAGGAATCAATAAAATGAAAAAGGACTATCAGAGCTCGAACAACCAAAATTAATTGGTAATTCTTTTCTCCCTTCAATTCATTTCCTTCAAGAAAATTTTCTTATAACACCGTTATTTTTATATAAAACAGAAACAAATAATGTGATATGAAAGTAGCTATATCTTATCCTCCTATCTCTACAACAAAAGGCGTTCCTTTATTATCTCAAAACAGACAGTTCCAGTATTTCAACGCTCCCACATTTATATATCCCATGATTCCGGCAGCAGCCGCTACGTTGCTGCATGTTAAAGGGCATGATGTTGTTTGGGATGATGCTGTATCTGAGCAGAAAGATTATAAGAAATGGTTGAAGCAGATGCCGAAAAGGAATTTGGATTTAATAGCGATTGAAACAAAAACACCAACCGTAAAATGGTATTGGAAAGTTATCAATGATATAAAAGAAGTTAGTCCTGAAACTACGGCAGTAATATATGGCGATCACGTCACAGCAATGCCAGAAGAGTCTTTGCATAATTCTAACGTAGACTACGTGCTTACTGGTGGAGATTATGATCTGCTGATAAATAATTTAGTTGAATACTTAGAAGGAAAGAGCCAGTTAGGATCAGGTGTTTATTGGAGAGAGAATGGCGGAATAAAGAATACAGGTAAATTTGAAACTAAGTTTATTGATTTGAATGCCTTGCCAATGATTGATCGCGAGTTGACTAAATGGAAATTGTATTCTGTTTATAATGGGAACTATAAAGTTACTCCCGGTACTTACACAATGTTTGGAAGGGATTGCTGGTATAGGGCGGGCGGCGGCTGCACATTTTGTTCGTGGACAACGACATATCCAACGTTTAAATGTGTCAGTCCAGAAAGAGCTCTAGATGAAGTAGAACATATAGCAAGTTTGGGAATAAGAGAGATATTTGATGATACAGGCACATTCCCGGTCGGTCCGTGGTTAAAAAAATTTTGTGAGGGTATGATTGAGCGAGGATTGAATAAAGAACTTTATATGGGATGCAATATGAGATTTGGTGTTCTTTCACAAGAGGAATATAATTTGATGAAAAAGGCTAATTTTCGTTTTGTCCTTTACGGTTTAGAATCTGCCAATCAAAAATCAATTAATATGCTTAATAAAGGTGTAAACTCGCAACAACAGGTTGTATCATGTAGAAAAGCATCCATTGCTGGTCTGGATCCTCATCTTACTGTGATGTTTGGTTATCCTTGGGAAACTAGGCAGGATGCAATGAACACTGTCAGAATGGTCAGACTGATGATGAGAAAGGCATATGCAAAAACACTGCAGGCAACGATCATGATTCCATATCCGGGCACTGCATTGTTCAGACAAGCCAAGGAGAATGGGTGGCTGATAACAGAGGACTGGGATAGATATGATATGCGCGAGCCTGTATTAAGAACGCCTTATATGAAAAGAGAGGAAGTAATGCAGTGTGTGCAAGCCTTATATAATGTTGCATTCCATCCGGAGTTAATTTATAGAAAATTAACATCGATTAGAAATACAGATGATTTGAGATTCATAATGAGAGCTGCTAAGGGAGTTTTTGGTCATTTAAAGGATTTCAATCCAAGACAGTTAGCAATTTAATTTTTCTTGAATTAATTTATTCATGGATTTTACTGATAAAGTATGTCTGATTACAGGAGCTAGTTCTGGAATCGGCAAAGCAATAGCAGTTGAGTTAGCGGAGAGAGACGCTATTCTTATTCTGATTTCCAGATCAAAAGAAAAACTAGAGAGAGTAAGAAAAGAAATTAAGAATAAGAACGTTTCAGTTTATCCGTGCGATGTAGCAGATAATGAGAAGATATCATCTATCATTTCTTCTGTAACAAACAAGTTTGGAAAGATAGACATATTGATTAACTGTGCAGGGTTTGGTATTTATGAACCATTCATTAAGCAAAAAGATGACGATGTAAGAAGACTGATGGAGGTTAACTATTTTGGCATAGTGAATACTTGCAGGCAAATAGTTCCTATTATGATCGGACAGGGTTACGGTCACATAGTTAATGTTTCGTCAATGGCTGGTAAAATAGGTTTTGCCGGATATAGTGGATACTGCGCTTCCAAATTTGCTGTATCAGGATTTACTGAAAGTTTGAATGAAGAGTTATATGATACAGGAGTGAAAGTGCATTTGATTTGTCCGTCTGGAACCAGAACTAATTTTTTTGACCATCCGTCCTTCAAAAATCATTATCACAGAAGATTTCCAGAAAAACTTGCAGATCCAAAAACAGTTGCTGATGCCATTATAAATACTATTGAAAAAAACAAGTTTGAGGTCAA